>JADBJL010000013.1 GCA_014874455.1 Thermomicrobiaceae bacterium | reverse complement strand
GAGCGATGCGGATCGCCGTCGGTAGTGGTGCGCCGGTGGTGCCGCGATGCAGGTGGAGGCAGGAGCGCGGTGCTCGAAGAGCAGGCGCCGAGCACGCCTGTCGAGGGATTGAAGGCTGAGCACGTCCTCGCAGAAGAGGAGCTGGCCAGGTTAGTCGAGCGGCTGGCCGGTGAGATCGCCGAGCGCTTCGGCCACGCGCCAGGGCTGGTGCTGGTGGGTGTCAAGCGGCGCGGGGATCTGCTGGCGCGACGCCTGAGCCAGCGCCTCGCTGAGCGGCTCGGCCGCGAGGTGCCCGTCGGCTCGCTCGACATCACGCTGTACCGCGATGACTTCGATAGCCTCAGCGAGCAGCCGATCGTCGGACAGACGGAGATCGCTTTCCCGCTCGACGGGCGCACGGTCGTGCTGGTCGACGACGTGCTGTTCACCGGCCGCACCGTGCGGGCCGCGCTCGACGAACTGCTCGACCTCGGCCGTCCGGCCCGGATCGCCCTGGCCGTCCTGATCGACCGCGGCGGCCGGGAACTCCCGATCTGCGCCGACATCGTGGGGCAGACGCTCGTCGTCGAGCCGGGCGATCAAGTCCAGGTGCTCCTCAGCGAGCTCGACGGGCGCGACGCTGTCGTACTCTTCCGAGCCGCCAGCGCCTCCGAACGCGTGCCCTGAAAGCCAGCGCGGCTGTCCAACGCCTTGCCGATCGGCTACAGTTAGCCCATGAGCGCAGTACGCGAGCTCGCACCGAGCGTCGATCGCCAGCGGATCCTCTCCGAGCTGCGGACGTTCGCCCGCATCGGCTACAGCCCGGACGGCGGCATCAACCGGCTTGCTTTCAGCCGCGCTGACCGGCAGGCGCGCCAGGTTCTGCTCCACCGCATGCGCAGCCTGGGGCTGGAGCCGCGGGTGGACGCGTTCGGCAACGTCTTCGGCCGCCTGCCAGTCGCCCGGGAGCCGGATCTGCCACCGGTACTGGTCGGCTCCCACCTGGACGCCGTGCCGGGTGGGGGGCGCTTCGACGGCGCGGCCGGGGTGGTCGCTGCCCTCGAGGTGGTAGCGGCGATCCGCCAGCACGGTCTCGTGCCTCGTCGCCCGGTCGAGGTGGTCTCGTTTGCCTGTGAGGAGTCGAGCCGCTTCGGGCGGGGCACCCTCGGCAGTGCGCTCGTCGCCGGGACAGTGGAGCCAGAAGAGATCCTCGAGCTCCGCGATGCCCGCGGGTTGACCGTGCGCCGGGTGCTGGAGCTGGTCGGGCTGGAGCCCGATCGGCTGGCGCTGGCCCGGCGGCGGCCCGGAGACTACAGCGCCTATCTCGAGCTGCACATCGAGCAGGGACGGGTGCTGGAGGAGACGGGTGCGCGGCTGGGGATCGTCGAGGCGATCGCCGCTCCTACTCGCTTCCGCCTCGAGCTGGTGGGCCGGGCCGACCACTCGGGAGCGACGCCGATGCCCTTCCGTCGTGACGCGCTGGCCGGTGCCGCCGAGGTCATCCTCGCGGTCGAGCGGCTCGCGCGGGAGGCCCCTGGGGTGGTCGGCACCGTCGGGACGATCCGGGTCGAGCCGGGAGCGATCAATGTGGTGCCGGGGCGGGCCGAGCTGGCGATCGATGTCCGCAGCCGTGACGGAACCACCAAGGCGACTGTCGTGGCAGCACTCCGAGACGAGATCGACGGGATCGCCCGGCGACGCGGCCTCGGGTACGCGCTGCAGACACTGACCGACGAGGAGCCGGTGGTGCTGCACCCGGCACTGGCGGCGCTGCTCGAACGCTGCGCGCAGGAGCGGGGTGCTCCGGCCCTGCGGATGGTCTCCGGCGCCGGGCACGACGCCATGCAGATGGCCCGGATCTGCCCGGCGGGTATGCTGCTCGTGCCGAGCCGCGAGGGGGTCAGCCACAGTCGCCAGGAGTGGACTCCACCGGACGACATTGTGCTCGGCACGCAGATCCTGCTCGATGCTGTCCTGCACCTGGCCGAGCACGGCGTGTCGGCAAGCTGACGTGGCTCGCTGTCGCTTCGTGGATCATCAGCTTCCCGTCCATATCGAGCGGAACGGATCAGCTTCCTCACGGCTCGCTCACGGTCGCCGAGGTGCCGCCGTCGCACCGTGCTCCGCGCTCCGGCGTCTGTGGCCCGAGGCGGTAGGCTCGCACGAACTGCTCGAGGCGCGGGTCGTCCGCGGAATCGAGCCGGAGCTGCGTGCCCCAGGCGGAGGCGACGACAGGTGCGGGCAGGCCAGGATACGGGCTCACCAGGAGAAAGGATTGGCTCTCAGCGAGCTGGCGTAGCCGATCGATCTGCTCGCTCGGCAGGTCAGGCCGATAGGTGATCCAGACCGCGCCGTGCTCGAGGGAGTGCACGGCCGTCTCATTGGCGACCGGCTGGTCGTAGAAGCCGCAGTTCTGCCAGATCGGCGCGTGTTGCCCGCCCACTGGCGGCACCTGCTCGTAAGTGACCTGCTCCTGCGTATGCGTGCGAGAGAGGTTCGCGAACGTCACGACGCCCGGAGGAGGTCGGCGCTCGCGCTGGCCCTGCGCGATAGCGTAGGCAGCGTACCCACCACCCGCCAGTACCAGCACAGCCGCCATTGCGACGATCAGGCGTACGAGGCGCTGCTGCCGGCGATGTCGTTCGGCGGCCTTGAGTCGCCCCTCGCGCCGACGGCGAGCAGGCCCGGCCCGCCGGCTCTCCTCAGGACACGTCACTGCTCCCTCGCTTTCTCCGTCGTCTCCCGCCGCCTGAGTTCACGGTTCCCACTCGGCCTGCCACAGGCCCGGCTCCGATCGCAGGGAGTCCAAGATAGTCGCGACCCGTCACGACGCGTAGGATGCTCACGACACCGGAGTATACCCTGCGGTGAGCGCCTGGCCTGCGGCGAGCAGGCCGATGAGGGTACAGCGACCGGAGCTCGCTCCGAGCTCCGCGAGGGTCGCTGTGGCCTCCTCGATCGCTCGCTGCCTGCCGGCGGCCAGGGCCTGCGCCAGGGCCAAGACAGGGCGCGCGAACTCGCCCGCTCCAGCGTGCCGTAGCCAGGTCGAGCTGAGCGCGGTCGTCTGGCTTGCGGCAGTCTCTGCGATGAGCTGCCGCAGTCGGATCAGAGCGCGTGCCGATCGAGGCCTGAGGGGAGCAGCGCGAGCGACCAGGCCCAGCGCGGCGCAGACGCCCACGAGGATGTCGTCTCCGGCGGGGGTCAGCCCGGGGCCCAGCCCAGCCAGCCGGCGCGCGCTCGCGAGGGTGGCCGCCTGATCGCCTCGCGCCAGACCGGCCGCTAGCTCGTCGACAGCCGCGGCGAGCCGCCCGGCAAAGCGGGCGAGGTAGAGACCGACGCGCGACGCGCCAGCAACGGCCGGTGGCTC
>JADBJL010000025.1 GCA_014874455.1 Thermomicrobiaceae bacterium | reverse complement strand
ATCGACGCCGCTCTTGGTTCGGCAGAAGATAATCGCCGAGGCGGGCGTTTCCAGGTCAAGGATGCGCGCCAGGGCATCGACCTTGGCCCGAGGCGCGACCTCGTAGAAGACTTGCGAGATCCGCGGCGCCGTCACCCGCTCCGGCTCGATGGCGAGCCGCACCGGCTCGCGCAGGTAACGCCGGGCTAGATCAGCGATCCGGTCAGGGATGGTGGCCGAGAACAGGCCGGTCTGCCGCTCGCGCGGTGTCCGGTCGAGGATCCACTCGACATCCTCGATGAAGCCCATGTTGAGCATCTCATCGGCTTCGTCGAGGATCACGACGCGAACGTGATCCAGCCGCAGCGTCTCCCGCCGCAGGTGATCCATGACTCGCCCGGGGGTGCCCACGACCACGTCGACCGGGTGGCGCAGCGCCCGGAGCTGACGCTCGATCGGCTGGCCACCGTACACGGCCAGCACCCGCGCGTCGAGGTATTTCCCGAGCCGGTGAAAGGTCTGCGCAACCTGCATCGCCAGCTCTCGCGTCGGTGTCAGCACGAGCGCCTGCGGTGCTTGCCCGTCCAGCTCGAGGCGCTGGAGGATCGGAAGCGCGAACGCGGCCGTCTTGCCGGTGCCGGTGTGCGCCTGGGCGATCACGTCTCGGCCGGCGAGCATGATCGGGATCGCCTCCGCCTGCACCGGCATCGGCTCTTCGAAGCCGACCTCGGCGATCGCCCGCAGCAGCGGTTCACTCAGGCCGAGATCGGCAAATGGGTTCGTCCTGGGTTGCGCGAGTGTCTCAGTCATCCGTACCGCCGTCGAGCATGGCTCTGTGCCAGCCGTCTCCCGGTGTTCAAGTGAAGCAGCGGTCGCCGCCGGGAGATGCGACCGCCCGCACCCCAGTTTACCAGAACTGGAGCGGCAGCGCCTGGACGGCAGTACCGCCGGGCGCTGGTGACCTTGACGACGGCTGGCTGCCGGCCCATCCTAAAGGGTGCGGCGCTCAGGTTCGTTTTGCCAAGCGAGGTCATCTGATCACCTGCCAGTACAGCGTCGACCCACCGGGTCGCTGTCACCACCTCCAGACGCAGGGGGAGTACGAGGAGAGATCCCCATGGCCACCGAACATGTCGATCAGGTTGTCTGGGAGCCGACCCGCGAGCACCTGGAGCGTAGCCGCCTGCGTCGATTCATGGCCGCCCAGGGCATCGACGGCATAGCAGCCCTCCATGCCCGCGCGGCCGACGATCCCGAGTGGTACTGGGCGGCGATGGTGGCGCACCTCGGCGTGACCTGGCACCGCCCGTACGACGCGGTGCTCGACCTCTCCGACGGGTTGCCGTGGGCCCGCTGGTTCGTGGGAGCGGGCTACAACTACGTCCACGACGCGCTGGATAAGCGCGCCAGCGGCCCCGACCGCGACCGGCCGGCGCTGATCTGGGAAGGCGACGACGGCGAGACGCGCACGCTCACCTACGGCGAGCTCGCTGCGGAGACGAACCGGCTTGCGAACGCGCTGCGTCGGCTGGGTATCAGCCGTGGTGATCGGATCGGTATCTTCCTGCCCATGCTCCCGGAGACGGCCATCGCTACCCTGGCGTGTGGCAAGGTGGGCGCCGTCTTTGTCCCGGTTTTTTCCGGGTTCGGGCCCGAGGCAGTCGCCACCCGGCTGCGTGACTGCAATGCGCGTGTGCTGATCACGGCCGACGGTTTTCCGCGGCGCGGCCGGCTCGTGCCGCTCAAGGAGACGGCCGATGCGGCGCTTGTCTCCGCACCCAGTGTCGAGCGTGTGATCGTGGTCAGGCGAGCTGGCGTCGAGGTGCCGTGGACGAACGGCCGCGACCACTGGTGGCACGACCTGGTGGCCAGCGAGCCTCCCGAGAGCTCGACGGAACCGACGGGAGCCGACGACCCCTACATGATCATCTACACCTCGGGCACGACCGGCCGGCCGAAGGGAGCCGTCCACGTCCACGCGGGCTTCCCAATCAAGTCTGCGCACGACCTGGCGGTCTGCTTCGACCTGCAAGAAGACGACCGGCTCTGCTGGCTGACCGACCTCGGCTGGATGATGGGCCCCTGGGCCATCGCGGGCTCGTTGCTGCTCGGTGCCACCGTTGTGCTCTACGAAGGCACCCCGGACTGGCCACGACCCGATCGACTCTGGGAACTCGTCGAGCGCCACCGCATCACGGTGCTCGGGGTCTCGCCGACCGCAGTGCGGGCGCTGATGAGCTACGGCGACCAGTGGGTGACGGCGCGCGACCGCTCCAGCTTGCGCGCCTTCGGCTCCACTGGCGAGCCTTGGAACCCGGCTCCCTGGCGCTGGCTCTTCGAGGTCGCCGGTGAGGGGCGCCTGCCCGTCATCAACTACTCCGGTGGCACCGAGGTGAGCGGCGGCATCGTCGGCTGCACCACGATCGAGCCGATCAAGCCCTGCGCGTTTACCGGCCCGGTACCGGGCATGGCCGCTGATGTCGTCGACCAGGACGGTCGCCCGGTGCGGGGCCAGGTCGGTGAGCTGGTCGTCCGGTTTCCGTGGGTAGGGATGACTCGCGGTTTCTGGCGCGACCCCGAACGGTACCTGGCGGCCTACTGGTCGCGCTGGCCGAACGTGTGGGTGCACGGCGACTGGGCGATGATCGACCAGGACGGGTTCTGGTACATCTTGGGGCGATCCGATGACACGATCAAGGCCGCCGGCAAGCGGGTAGGGCCAGCGGAGATCGAGTCGGCCGCGGTGGCCCACCCTGCAGTCCAGGAGGCCGCCGCCATCGGCGTGCCGGACGAGGTCAAGGGCGAGGCAATCGTCCTCTTCGCCGTGTTGCGCCCGGGCCGAGAGCCGAGCGCAGAGCTCGCCGCTGAGGTGCAGGCGACCGTCGCGCGCCAGCTCGGCCGGCCCCTGCGCCCCGAGCGGGTGGTGTTCGTGCCCGATCTGCCCCGCACGCGGAATGCCAAGATCATGCGCCGGGTGATCCGAGCCGCCTACCTCGACCAGGATCCTGGCGACCTCTCGGCCCTGGAGAACCCCGCCGCGGTCGAGGCGATCGCCAGTGCCCGGGTACGCTGACCACCCTGGGCGAGTGCGAGCTCCGAGCACGGCCCGGGCTCGACGGCCCATCTGCCGTGTGGTAGAAGTCCGCTCGTCGCCACCAACTGAGCGGCACCCAGACCGCGCTCCCGCGGTCACCGGTTAGCGGCACGCTGCGGTCTGCTACTGCCCAGACCAGACGGCGCCTGGCCCTCCTGGCAAGGAGGTAGGCTGGCCAGATCGGACAGCAAACGGCGAGGACAGGTACAGGGATCTAGGGTCTGACGCGCAGCGCGCGCTCGATCTCGCGCTGCGCGTCGCGCTCAGCGATCGCCGCGCGTTTGTCGTAGAGCTTCTTGCCACGGGCGATTCCGAGATCGACCTTGGCCAGACCGTGGCGAATAGCCAGACGCAGGGGGACGATCGTGTAGCCTTTGGCTTCGGTCTTGCTCCGCAGATAGTCGAGCTGCTTCTTGTGGACGAGCAGCTTGCGCGGCCGGGTCGGGTCGTGCTGAGCGCGCCCGCTCGCTTGCTGATAGGGCGAGATATGGGCTCCGATCAGCCACAACTCCCCGTTCTCGATGCGAGCGTAGGCGTCGCGCAGGTTGACGCGCCCGGCTCGGATCGATTTGATCTCCGAGCCGGTGAGCTGGATACCGGCTTCCAACTCTTCTTCGATATGGTAGTCGTGGTACGCCTTACGGTTGACCGCGATGACCTTCTCATCACCGGCCCGCGGTGCCTGCTTCGTCTTGCTCATAACGTTAAGGGTACCCCGCCGCCCGCCGGGGAGCAACACCGCAAGGGTCGAGGATCCTCTCGCCCGGCCCGCGGGCCTTCCCCGCTCCTCGCCGTACGGAGACGAAGGGTCGCGTCGACCCACTGGTCACGCTGTATAGCCGGTGCCTCCTGATCGAGCCAGCAGATCAGTGACGCGCCACCTGCTCCGGCTGGCTGGCTACCGCGGGAGCTGCGGGAAGGACGGCCTCGACCGGCGGGCGGAAGCGGCGCAGCCGCAGCGAGTTGGAGACGACGAACACCGAGCTGAAGGCCATCGCCACCCCAGCCAGCATCGGGTTGAGCAGCCCCAGCGCCGCCACCGGGATCAGGACGGTGTTGTACGCGAAGGCCCAGAACAGGTTCCACTGGATCGTGCGCAGCGTCCGGCGCGAGAGCGCGATCGCCGTCACCACGCCCCGCAGGTCGCCACCAACCAGCACGATCTCCCCCGCTTCGATCGCGATGTCCGACCCGCTGCCGATCGCGATGCCGAGGTCGGCCTGGGCCAGCGCTGGCGCGTCGTTGATCCCGTCGCCAACCATCGCGACCACCTCGCCGGCCGCTTGCAGCTCCTGGATCACCCGCGCCTTCTGGTCGGGCAGCACCTCGGCCTCGACGCGCTCGATCCCGACCTGCTGAGCGATGGCCCGAGCCGTGCGCCAGTTGTCACCAGTGAGCAGCACTACCTGGAGCCCCAGGCGCTTCAGCGCGGCCACCGCCTCGGCACTGCCGGGCTTCACTGTATCGGCGAGCGCCAGCAACCCGGCGGGCCGGCCATCGACCGCGACGTAGACCGTCGTCTTCCCGGCCGCCTCCAGCCGCTCCGCCTCGGCGGCGAGCAGCTCGACCGGCACGCCCAGCGCGTCCATCAGCCGCCGGGTGCCGACCGCGACCGCCCGGCCAGCCACGACCGCCTCCACGCCCTGCCCCGGCCGCGCCTCGAAGTGCTCCACCGGCTCGTCCAGCTCCAGCCCGGCCGCCCTGGCTCGAGCGACGACGGCGATCCCCAGCGGGTGCTCGCTGCGCAGCTCGGCCAGCGCGGCCAGCCGCAGCAGCTCCAGGCCGGGATCGGCGGCACCGTCCAGCCCTGGAGCAGGGACGATGTCGGTCACCTCCGGCTTGCCGCGGGTCACCGTACCGGTCTTGTCCAACACCACCGTGGTGAGCTTCCGGATCCGCTCCAGCGCCTGGCCACCCTTGATCAGCACACCGTGCTCGGCCCCCACGCCGGTGCCGACCATGATCGCGGTCGGCGTGGCCAGGCCCATGGCGCAAGGACAGGCGATCACCAGGACGGCGACCGCTGGCAGCAGCGCCCGGCCAACGTCGCCGGTGCCCAGCAGCCAGCCGGCGAAGGTCAGCGCGGCGACGACGATAACCGCCTGGACGAAGACGCCAGCTACCCGGTCGACCAGCGACTGGATCGATGCCTTCGAGCCCTGGGCTTGCTGCACCAGCCGGACGATCTGGGCCAGCACCGTCTCGCGCCCTACCCGGCTCGCCCGCATCACGAACGCGCCGGTCGTGTTCACTGTGCCGCCGATGACCCGGTCGCCAGGTTCCTTGTCGACCGGGAAGCTCTCGCCGGTGAGCATGCTCTCGTCGACCGCCGAGCGCCCCTCGACCACCACGCCGTCGACCGGGACGCGCTCGCCGGGCCGCACAACGACCAGGTCGCCCGGGCGCACCTCGCTGACCGGGATCTCCTGCTCCTCGCCGCCGCGGATCACCCGCGCCACCTTCGGCTGCAGGCCGATGAGCTTGCGCACGGCCGAGGAGGTCTGGCCGCGCGCTCGCAGCTCGAAGTAACGACCAAGCAGGATCGCCGAGATCACGACGGCCGCGACGTCGTAGTAGAAGTGATGCCCGCCGGCCTCGGTATGGCCGACGCTGGCGAAGGTGAAGTAAGCCGAGTAGAGGAAAGCGGCACTGGTACCCAGGCTGACCAGCGTGTCCATCGTGAACTGCCAGTGGCGCAGGTTCTTCAGCGCCGCCAGGTGGAAGCGAGCGCCGAAGTAGCCCCAGACCGGCAACGCCAGCGCGAAGAGCACCAGGCCCACGTGTTCCAGGCTGGGGAAGAATACGCTCAGGACGACGACCGGTACAGTGAAGAGCGCGCTCAGCAGCACGTCGAGGCGCAGGTCGTCTAGCGCGCGCTGCCGCCGCTGGGTGTCCTCGTCTTCAGCCTCGGACACTTCGGCGGCCTCGGCCACGACCCGCGCCCGGTATCCGGCGGCTTGCACCGCCCGCAGCATGGCGTCCAGGCTTGCCCGCTCCGGGTCGTAGGTTACCGTCGCGCGCTCGGTCGCCAGGTTGACCGTCGCCGACTCGACGCCCTCGACCTTCGCCAGTGCACGCTCGACTCGCCGGACGCACGACGCGCAGGTCATCCCCTCGACCGCCAGCTCGACCGTCGCGACACTCTCCGGGCCGGCGGCCGGCGCCGACTCGACCGCCTCCACCGCCGCGCGATAGCCCGCCCGCTCCACCTGCTCCACCAGCCGCTCCGGCTCGACCTGCCCGGGATCGAAGACGACGGTGGCGCGCTCGGTCGCCAGGTTGACCTGGGCCTCGGCCACGCCCGGCAAGCGCCCCAGCGCACGCTCGACCCGGCGGACGCAGGAGGCGCAGGTCATCCCCTCGATCCGCAGGGTGGCAGTCTCCTTCTCCGGCGTGACCGCCAGTGTTGTCTCGTTCGCCCGCTCCATCGTCTTACCCTTCGAAGTCGCCACAGGCCACTCACCCGCTCCTAGCTCACGCTGCGGGTGAACCGCTCGATCGCGTCGCTCAGCTCCTGGATCGCGGCTTCCTTGTCCTCGGCCTGGAGGACGCAGCCGCGGATATGGTCTTCCAGGAGCAGGAGCCCGATGCTCCGGGCCGCCGCGATGATCGAGGAGAGCTGGGTGAGGATGTCCACGCAGTAGCGATCCTCCTCCACCATCCGCTGCACACCGCGCACCTGGCCTTCCATCCGGCGCAAGCGGGCCAGGATCCGCTCCTTGTCGTGGCGGTAGGAGTCGACCCGCCGCACCGCGGTGTCACTGGTTCGCAGAACCTCCTCGATATCCATCTCGACCTTCCACGCGTACCAGTTACGCTACAAACAAGATACCCCTCCGGGGTATCTTCGACTGTCGCCAGTATACCCTGCCCGGGTATCTCCGTCAACCGGCTGCATGCGGCAGTGCGGGGCTGACGCCCCGAGGGCCAGCCGAGTGATCGACACCCGTAGCCGGAAGTACTCTTGCTCCGGTCTGACCTCGGTGGCACAATGCCCGAGGCTACCCCACTGAGCAGCTCGGCAGGCACCGGCTCCCATCCGGCCTGCCTGCCAGGGGGACGAGCGCCAGCTCTGAAAGGGGTTCGGTTCAGGATGCCAACCAGCAGCCGCTACGAACTGTATGCGACTCGCTATCCCCTCCTCCCGCTCAAGAGCGTCGTGATTTTCCCCCACAGTATCGTCACCCTCCTCGTCGGTAAACCACGCTCGATCCAGACCGTCGAGGCGGCCATGGCCCAGGATCAGTGCCTGGTGGTCGTGACACACCGCGACCCCGAGATCGACGACCCTCAGCCGGACGACTTGCACCGGGTAGGCACCCTCGTTCGGATCGGCTCGCTCGAGCCTCAGTCGAGCGGAGGCTACCAGGTTCGCCTCGAAGGGCTCCACCGCGTGCGTATCCTCGCGGTCGACAGCCAGCGCCCGTACTTGCTCGCGCGCGTCGAGCCCTTGAACGACGTCGCCCCGGCCGCGGCCGAGGTGGCCGTCCTGATGCGGCACTTGCGCGAACTCCTCGGCCGGTACCAGGAACTGCGCGGGGGGCTGAGCGACGACCTCCTCACCGCGCTGCGTCAGGCCGACGATCCAGCCCACTTCGCCGATCTCCTGGCCACGCAGGTGCTGCGGGAGGCGAGTCGGCGGCAGAGCTTTCTGGAAAACCCTGACGTCCTCAGCCGCCTGGAGCAGCTCGCGATCGCCCTGGCGACCGAGATCGACCTCGCGCAACTGGAGCAACGGATTCGAGAACGCGTCCGCGAGCAAATCGACCGGAGCCAGCGCGAGTTCTACCTGCGCGAGCAGCTCAAGGTCATCCACAACGAGCTGGCCGGCGAGGCCGGCAGCGAGACCGAGGCGCTGCGCGAACGCATCCGCCAGCTCGCGCTGCCGCAGGAGGTCGCCGAGCGCCTGCTGAGGGAGGTCGACCGGCTCGAGCGCATGCCGGCCGTGTCGGCCGAGGGAGCTGTCGTGCGCACCTATATCGAGACTGTCCTCGCACTCCCGTGGACGAACGAGACCGAGGACAACTTCGACCTGGCGCGCGCGCAAGAGATCCTCGAGCGTGATCACTACGGGCTCGAGGCGGTCAAGGAACGTATCCTCGAATTCCTCGCAGTGCGGAAGCTCACCGCCGGCCGGAACACCCACCTCGCGACGATCCTGTGCTTCGTCGGGCCCCCAGGGGTCGGTAAGACCAGCCTGGGCCGCTCCATCGCCGCGGCGATGGGGCGCGCGTTCGCCCGGGTCAGCCTCGGCGGCGTGCGGGACGAGGCTGAGATCCGCGGCCATCGCCGTACGTATATCGGTGCCTACCCCGGCCGCATCATCGGCGCGATGCGCCGCGCTGGCACCCTCAACCCGGTGATCTTGCTCGACGAGATCGACAAGCTTGCGGCCGACTATCGCGGCGACCCTGCGGCCGCGCTGCTCGAGGTTCTCGACCCCGAGCAGAACCGCCAGTTCGTCGACCACTACGTAGATATGCCCTTCGACCTCTCCCGGGTGCTGTTCATCACCACGGCGAATACGCTTTCGACCGTGCCGCGCGCCCTGCGCGACCGGCTCGAAGTAATCGAGATCGGCGGCTATTCCGAACTGGAAAAGCTCGAGATCGGAAAACGCCACTTGTTGCCGCGACAGCTCGAAACGAATGGACTGACGCCCGACTCGATCGAGATCCCGGACTCAACCTGGCGCGCCTTGATCCGCGGGTACACCCACGAGGCCGGGGTGCGCGAGCTGGAGCGCCAGCTTGCCGCCGTCTGCCGAAAGGTCGCGCGCGACATCGTGCAGGGACGCGAAGGACGGGTGCGGCTGACCCGGCGGAGGCTCGCGCAGTATCTGGGGCCACAGCGGTACGACCCGGCCCAGCCCCTGCGGGAACCGCAGGTAGGAGTGGCGCTCGGGCTGGGGGCGACTCAGGTCGGCGGCGCAGTCATCCCGGTCGAGGTGGCAGCCATGCCGGGGCGCGGGAATCTCCTGATCACCGGTCAAGCCGGTGAAATCATGCAGGAATCGGCTCGCGCCGCTCTCAGCTACATCCGCTCACGGGCCGCGGCGCTTGGCCTCCAGCCCGACTTCGCCGAGCGCTGCGATGTGCACATCCATCTCCCGGAGGGGGCTCAGCCGAAGGAGGGCCCGTCCGCTGGCATCACGATGGCCATCGCGCTCATCTCCGTGCTCACGCACCGGCCGGTGCGGGCCGACGTCGCTATGACCGGTGAGATCACCCTGCGGGGTCGTATTCTCCCTGTCGGGGGATTGAAGGAGAAGGTGCTCGCGGCTCACCGGGCCGGCATCCGGCACGTCATCGCGCCAGCCGAGAACCGTCGCGAACTCTCCCGTCTGCCCGACGCAATCGTGAGCGAGCTCCAATTCCACTGGGTATCGAGTATCGACGAGGTGCTCGGCATCGCCCTTCTCCCGGCGCAGCCAAGCGACCAGGTCGCGGAGACCGCGACGACGAGCAGCGTGACGGGCACGTCAGGTTCACCTCACCGCAGCCCTGAGACAGCAGGTGAAGCGGCGCTCGGAACCTAAGAGCGGCAGCGACAAGAAGCGCTGCCGCTCGGGAACGATGACGGCTTTGTACAGCCACCGGATCAGGCGGGTGGGAAGCGCCCCGCCTGCTGCACTCGCTCGAGGATCCCGGCATCGGCCAGTTGCTGGCGCACTTCCTCGAGGCTGCGCTGCCGGCCGGGGAACGTCTCGTCCTCGCTCAACCACAGTACCAGCCGAGCCGCCAGCACGGCAGCCATCTGCAGACCGCGCAGCGAGACCTTGTCGAGCGTATCGGCCTCGGTATGCCCCCAGCCACGCCCGATCATCCCCGCCGTCGAGTCGCGGCTGTTGAGCGTTGCGTTGGGAATGCCGCGAACTGCGAACGGGAAGTGGTCAGAATGCGAGTGCAGCTCGTCACGGACAGCGAACTCGTACTTGAGCACGCGAGCCAGGCCAGTGAAGTAGGGAACCAGTTCCGGCAGTCCCGAGAGGGTCAACTGCTCTTGTCCCCCGGCACCGCGCCCAGCGCCGTCGAGGTTGAGCACGAACCGGAACCGCTCGCCACTGCCCGGCCGGGCGTGGAGCGCAGCGTGGTGCCAGGCACCGAGCAATCCGAGTTCCTCGGCACCGAAGCAGATCACTCGAACGGTACGGCGCAGTTTGCCTTTCAGGCGCGCCAGCACCCGGCCGACTTCCAGCCCCACCACCGTCCCGGCACCGTCGTCGCCGGCTCCCTGCGAGATATCGTGGCCATCGTAATGGCCACCGACCAGGATGATCTCGTCCGGGTGCTCGGCGCCGGGGATCTCGCCCACCACGTTGTAGGAGACGGCATCGAAGGTTCGGTTTTGGGTCTCGATCCGAATCCGAATGGGGCCGCGCTGCGCGAGTCGACGCAGGGCGTGTCCCGTCTCGTAGCTGAGCCCGATACCAGGGATGGCCGCCTCGCGGTCGGCCGCGAGCGAGCTCTGCGGGCCGCGCCCGCTCAGGCTACCGGTGATGTGGAGCTGGCCGGGGTTCTGGTTGATGAAGAGGCAGGCGATGGCCCCACGCTCGATCGCCCAGTTGAACTTGTCGGTGCGGTGGCTCTTGCGCTCGCCTGGCCGGTTCGTCTCGGCGTCGGTCAGTACCACCTTCCCGGGGATCTGATCGGCCAGGCGCTCGAAGTCGGGCAACTCGCCCTCGCCGACATCGATGACCTCGGCTTCCAGAACGGCTGAGGGACAATAGGGCATCGCGACCGCCGGAAGGGGCCGTTCGAGTGGCGAGGTGAGCGTGAGCCGGCATGGCCCCCGCTCCCAGCTCGCCATCGGGAACGCTTCGAGGCGAACGTTCTCGAGCCCGTAGTCGAGCATCCGCGCGCGCAAGTACTCGGCGGCCTTGTGCTCCCGCTGGGTACCGGCGAAACGGTGCCCGAGGTCGTCGCAGAGGTAGACCAGGTTGCGCCAGGGCTCGTCCGACGTCCAGATCTCGCCGATAATCTCCTTTTCCATTTCTCGCAGGTGCTCCGCGGTCATTACCCCCTCCCTCACTCGAGCCGACGCCTGCGGCATTCTAGCATCCGCGGATCTGGTGCACACCTTTGACCCGAGAAAAGGGCGAGCATCTGCCGCCGGGGCAGCAGGCGCCCTCGCCGGCCATGGAGGTCGGCGGGGAGAACTCGCGGTACCGGCACGGCCGGCGAGGGCGGCGCAGGGTCGCTGCCCTCGCCGTGTCGCCCGGCATGGCACAGCCTATCAGATGTCCTTATGGAGGGTAGCCAGGAACTCGGCGTTGTTGGCCGTCTTGGCCAGCCGGCCCAGCACCAGCTCGGTGCCGTCGGTACCGCCCAGCATCGAGACCATGCGCCGCATCGTCCAGACCTGCCGCAGGGTCTGCTCGTCGAGCAGTAGCTCCTCACGCCGCGTGCCCGAACGCTGGATGTCGATCGCGGGGTAGATACGTCGCTCGGCGAGCTTGCGGTCGAGGTGCAGCTCCATATTGCCGGTTCCCTTGAACTCCTCGTAGATGACGTCGTCCATCCGGGAACCGGTGTCGATCAGGCAGGTGGCGACGATGGTCAGGCTGCCGCCGCCCTCGATGTTGCGGGCGGCGCCGAAGAAGCGCTTGGGCGGGTAGAGCGCCACCGGGTCGATACCGCCGGAGAGCGTGCGCCCGCTCGGCGGTACGGCCAGGTTGTAGGCGCGCGCCAGCCGGGTGATCGAGTCGAGCAGGATCACCACATCGTAGCCGCACTCGACCAGCCGCTTGGCCCGCTCGAGCGTCATCTCGGCCACCTTGATGTGATCCTCGACCGGCTCGTCGAAGGTCGACGAGATGACCTCGCCCTCGACCGAGCGGCGCATGTCGGTCACCTCTTCCGGCCGCTCGCCGATCAGCAGGACGATCAGGTGGATGTCCTTGTAGTTGGCGGTGATGCCGTTGGCGATGTGCTTGAGCAGGATCGTCTTGCCGGCCTTTGGCGGGGAGACGATCAACCCGCGCTGGCCCCGGCCGATCGGCGCGACCAGGTTCAGCAGCCGGGTCGAAAGGATGTGCGGCTCGGTCTCGAGGTTGATCAGCTCCATCGGGAAGATCGGCGTCAGGCTGTCGAAGTTCGGCCGTCGCCGCGCGGTCTCCGGATCCATCCCGTTGACCGTCTCTACCCGGAGCAGGCTGTAGAACTTCTCGTTCTCCTTCGGAGGCCGTACCTGTCCCGCGACCCAGTCGCCAGTTCGCAGCCCGAAGCGCCGGATCTGCGACTGCGAGACATAGACGTCGTTGGGCCCTGGCAGGTACCGCTCGCCACGGAGGAAGCCGTAGCCCTCCTCGACGATCTCCAGCACGCCCTGGCCGAAGATACCGCCCTGCTTCTCGGTCTGGATCTGCAGGATACGGTTAATCAGCTCGGGCTTGCGCAGGCGGGCGGCGCTGGTCACGCCGAGGTCGCGCGCGATGGCCTGGAGTTCCTCGAGCGATTTGGCCTCGAGCTCGACGACGGTCAGGCCGGGAGCCTCCTTGATCTCTTCGACAGTTGTCGGTGCACTCGTCTTCATGGTTGTCAATTCCTCCTTTTAGGCGGGATACGTTCTCATTGGGCATGTCCTGCAGGTACGAACACAGGCGCGAGAGGCCGTCGCCTCGACCGGCAACACCGGTGGCCCGGCGCCGGACGTACGGTTAACGAGCAGCAAGTTTCTCATCCCGTTTCGATCCCCATCGTCCTGACGACGAGGGCCAGATAGACACTGCGGCCAACCTCGGCGCAGCAGACACGCAGCCTGTCGTGGGGTCTAGCCCAGCAGTGCAAGGATCCAACCTAACACTGTGTTGAGATGCGGCGATGTCGCCGGTTCCGCGTCGGGATCTTCGTCATCCAGTCGTTACCGTGCAGCGGAGGATGGGGCGGGAGCGAAGAATGCGTGACCCGCAGCACTTACTCTAGCACATGTGTCGCCTCTCGTCAAATCGGCAGCGCCTCGTACTCCTGGAGCTTTCCCAAGCGATGCTCCGCCTCGATCCTCCGAATCGTCCCGGTACGCGACCGCATCACCAGCGAGTGCGTACGCGCGCCGCCAGGAGTGAACCGGACGCCGTCGAGCAAGTCACCGCTGGTGATCCCGGTCACGGCGAAGAACACGTTGTCCGAGCGCACCAGGTCGTCGGTGTGCAAGACCCGGTTGAGGTCGAGGCCAGCGGCCTCCGCGGCACGACGCTCTTCCTCGTCGCGCGGGTAGAGCGTGCACTGGATCGCCCCGCCGACGCACTTCAGGGCTGCTGCCGCCACCACCGCCTCAGGGGAGCCGCCGATCCCCATCAGCACGTCTACCCCGGTCTCCGGGAAGGCCGTCATCACCGCGCCCGCGACGTCGCCGTCGGTGATCAGTTTGATCCGCGCTCCGGCCCGCCTGATCTCCTCGATCAGATCCTGGTGGCGCGGGCGATCCAGCACGACCACCGTCAGCAAGCGCACGTTCATCCGCTTGGCATCGGCGATACGGTGCAGGTTCTCCGTCGGTGAATGGGTGATATCGATCGCCCGTGCGGCCTCGGGGCCCACAGCCAGCTTGTTCATGTACACGATCCCCGGCGGGTAGTACATCGACCCGCGCTCGGCCAGCGCCACGACCGATACCGCGCCTGGCATACCGTTGGCGCACAGCCGGGTGCCGTCGATCGGATCGACCGCGAGATCCCCTTCCGGCGGTTCGCCGGTTCCTACTTCCTCACCGATGTAGAGCATCGGTGCCTTGTCTTTCTCGCCCTCGCCAATGACCACCGTGCCCTTCATGTGGACAGTCGAGAGCATCCGGCGCATCGCGTTGACCGCGGCCTGATCCGCCGCGATCTTGTCCCCCCGCCCTACCCACCGGGCGGCCGCCAAGGCGGCTGCTTCGGTCGTGCGCACCAGCTCCATCGCCAGGTTGCGGTCGAGGTTGTCCATGTTACGCCTCCTCTCCAGCCGACGATGCCGCCAGGACGTTCTCACGGTGGCGCTGCAACCAGCGCTGCGCTGTGCCCGGCAACTCGGCCACCGTCGTCACCTCGAACCGGCATTCAGGCAGTGAGCGCAGGAACACCTGCCCATAGCGCCGGCTGAGCACTCGTCGATCCAGCACCACGCAGACGCCGTAATCAGTCCGGCTTCGGATCAGCCGCCCGAAGCCCTGCTTGAGCCGGAGCACAGCCTGAGGCACGGCATACTCCTGGAACGGATCGGTGAACTGCTCGCTCCGCGCCGCGAAGATCGGATCAGTCGGCACTGAGAACGGCAGTTTGGTGATCACGAGGACACTCAGCGCCTCGCCTGGAATATCGACCCCTTCCCAGACGCTGTTCGTACCGAGCACCACCGTCTCCGGCCGGCTTTTGAGCCGCTCGACGAGCTGGCGCGGGCTGCCGTCGATTCGCTGGCCGAGCACCAGGATCCCAGCCGACTCGAGCGGGCGTTTGATAGCGCGATAGGCGCTCTGCAGGGAACTGTGCGAGGTGAAGAGCACCATCGCGCGACCGCGTGTGGCCCGCAGCAGGGGCACGAGCGCCTCGTTGAGCTGTCGCTGGTACCCGGGCTCGCCTGGTTCAGGCAGGTCTTCGGCCACGCAGAGCAGCGTCGACGCTGCGTAGTCGAACGGCGAGGGCACTTGCAGCTCCCGCGCCTCGCTGAGCCCCAACCGCTCGCGGATATATCCGAAAGACTGGGCAATCGTCAAGGTCGCAGACGTCAGCACCACCGAGGCGCAACGACTGAAGAGATGCTCACGCAGTGGGCCAGCGACGTCCAGCGGGGCCATGTTGAGCGCTGCCTGGCCGGTGCCAGGGTTGAGCGAGACCCAGTAGATGCGCTCTGCCGACGGTGCCGAGACCGTCTCGACCAGGCGGTCGTGCAGCTCGTGGCCGACGCGGACGAGCAGGTCGAGTTCAGTGACGAGATCGTCCTGCGCAGGAAGCTCGTCGGCAGGGAGGTCGCTGAGGCGAGCCAGCGTCCAGCCCAGCGCGCCGAGCAGGCTGCGAAGCTCTACGGCAAGATCTTCGGCGGCCTCCTCGACGAGATCCCAGGCGGCATCGTGCCGCAGCGCGGCCGTCAGCCGCACCTGCCGCTCGTAGCCGCCCTGATCGACCTGGTAACGCTGCGTGAAGTCGCCGAGCTGGGTGAAGAGCCGTTCGACGTGTCGGATCCCTCGCTCCACCGCTGGCAGGAGCGCCTCGATCCGGGCGTGCAACTCCTGCGCCAGAGCGCGCGGCCTGCTGGCTGGAACCTCGGCCAGCGCCTGCCACAGCCCGCCGAGCACTCCGCTCAGCCGGCCGAGGTGATCGAGCGAGAGGCTCCGGCGAAAGATGTCCCGCACCTGATCCTGGGTAAGCCGGAAGCCGAGCTGGGCCGTCGCCTCGTCCTCCAGGTTGTGCGCCTCGTCGATGACGAGGTGGCGATACGGCGGCAGGACGCGGTTGTCGGCCAGCATGTCGGAGAGCAGGAGCGCATGGTTGACGATGACAACGTGCGCGGCCTCGGCTTCGGCCCGCGCTCGGAAGAGGAAGCACTGGTTACGCCGGTGGAAGACGCAGCGGCCGGGGACGCAGGCCCCCTCCTCCTCGGCGAGCTGGGCCCAGGCGGCCTGCTCCTCGGGGCTGAGGTGCAGCTCGGCCCGGTCGCCGGTCGTGGTCTGGGGGAGCCAGGCGGTGATCTTCGCGTAGAGCAGCGCCTCGGCCGGCGAGCGCACCGGCTCGCGCTGGCGCAGGAACCAGCGGCGCAGGCAGAGATAGTTGCTCCGCCCCTTCAGCACGGTAGCCCGGAAGCTCGCGGCCGGGGCCAGCTCGGGGTTATCGCGTGCCGCCTCCTGTAACGCCCGGCGCAACAGCGGCAGATCCTTGTTGAAGAGCTGATCCTGGAGCGCGATCGTGTTGGTGGAGACGACCACCGTCTCGCCGCGCTCGACCGCGTGCAGCACCGCTGGCAGCAAGTAAGCGAGCGACTTGCCGGTACCGGTGCCGGCCTCGACCAGAAGCTGGCCTCCCTGGTTCAGCGTCTCAGTGACTGCCTCGGCCATCTGCACCTGCTGGCTCCGCGCCTCGTAGGCCGGGAACGAGCGGGCCAGCGGCCCGTCCTCGCCATACCAGGCGCGCAGCCGGGCCAGGTCGATCGGCCGGGCCCTTCCAGTCGGCTCCAACCGCTCGGGGCGATCGCGGTGGAGCAGGAAGACCACCTCCGGCGCATGGCTGACCCCGGGGAGCGCGGCCCGCAGCCGCTCGGCCAGCAGGTCAGCCAGCCCGCCCGCACCCTGGCCGGTCAGCTCGCGGTACACCTCGTCGAAGAGGCGAGCGAGCGGCAGGCCGGCGGCTCGCGCGTAGTCGGCCAGCCGCTGTAGCGTCTCCGGGTCATACTCGAGCAGCAGGTCGCGCAGCCCGAGGAAGACCGCCATCGTCGTCTCGACGTCCGCCATTGCCCGGTGCTGCTGGTTGACCGAGATGCCCAGCCGGGCGGCGATGCTCGCCAGGCTGTAGGCCGGTAAGTCCGGCAGCAGGATGGTCGCGAGCTGGAACGTGTCGTAGACCGGGTTCTGCAGTGTCAGCCCGGCCGCCGCCAGCATCTGCAGGTCGAACTCCGGCGACTGCCCGATGATGGGATAATGACGAACGAACTCGTGCAGCTTGGATGCGACCGCGCTGAACGGCGGCGCCTGGCGCAGGTGACGCATGGTGAGCCCGGTCAGGCTGGTGATCGACAGCGGCACCGTCGCCCGCGGCCGCACCAGCGTCTCCCAGCGGTCGAGGACGCGGTCGTCGCGAAACTTGACCGCAGCGATCTCGATGATCTCGTCGCGCTCGGGATCCATCCCGGTCGCTTCGAGGTCGAGCGCGACGTAGATCTCGCTCACGAGTGGAACCCTCTTCTAGGACGCGCGCGCCGACGAAGACTCGGAGCCGAGCCCGACAGGGAAGCGCTCGACCAGACGGACGAGCTGCGCCAGCCCCAACCGGATCGGGTCGATCTCGATGCGCTCCTGCAGCGTATGACTTCCCCGGCCGCGCGTCAAGCCGATGCAGACCGCCGGAATACCTCGTGCGATCGGGATATTGGCGTCGGTGCTGGAGGCGTCGAGCACCGGCTCCAGTCCCAGCTCGCGGAGCACCTGCACCGTCGCCTGCACGATCGGCGCGTCGATCGGCGTCTGGCCGGCCGGGCGCTCGCCCAGCACCTCTTCGGTGATCTCGACCCCTTCGATCCGGTGGCGCTCGACGATAGCGGCGAGCGACTGGCTGAGCCGGGCCAGCTCGGCCGGATCGACCGAGCGGAGATCGATCACCGCCGAAGCACTGGGGGCGATCGTGTTGACTGAGACGCCGCCCTCGATCAGGCCGACGTTGTAGGTCGTCTTCGGCTCCTTGGGCACCGGCAGCCGGGTCAGCTCAGCGATGATGCTGGCCAGCACGTGGATGGCGCTCGGCTGCCCGAAGGCGCCCCAGCTATGCCCGCCCGGCCCCATCACTGTGAGGCGCAGGCGGCGGGAGCCGACCGCGATGTGGGTGACCCGCCCCAGGTTGTGGCCTTCGACCGCGGCCACCGCACCGAGTTCACGTCCATAGCGGTCGACCAGCGCCCGGATGCCGCGCAGGTTGCCGAGCCCCTCCTCACCGACGTTGGCGGCGAGCAGCAGGTCGCCCGGCGTCTGCACGCCGGCGGCCTGGAGAAGGTCGGCCAGAGTCAGTAGCGCGGCCAGGCCCAGGCTGTTATCGCCGATCCCCGGCCCCTGCAGCCAGCCCTCGCCCTGCTCGACCGCGATCGGCGTATCCGGCGGGAAGACCGTATCGAGATGGGCAGCAAGCAGCAATGCTGGCGCGCGCCCTTCGCCCGGTCGCCGCGCCACCACGTTATGGAGGTCATCGACCTCGACCGCCAGGCCGCGCTGGCGGAACTGCTCCGCCACGAAGCGGGAGCGCTCGGCCTCGTGGAACGTGGGGGCCGGGATCGCGCAGATGCGCGCGGTGAGGTCGACGATTCGGGGGAGATGCTCCGCGATGAGGCTGGCCAGCCACTCGTCCTGTCGTGCCTGCATTGTCCACCTTAATCACGGGATATCGTATGCCCGGCAGCTCGAGAGCCGACGGCTTCGGGCGAGCAGGTCGTACGGCCGGCTCTCGCGCACCACTCGAACGACCGGTGCAGAAGCCCGATCGCCAGGCTAGTGTAGCACAGCCTCTGTTCGGCCGCTTTCGCCCCGCTCTGTACGACGCTCACGCCTGCGTGCTGAGCAGAGAGGCCGGGGCTACGATGGCGCAGAGGGGTGCATCCCCAGCCGGTCGGCTCTGGCGCGCGGGCGGTTCCGCCGCACGGGCAGCGTGGCGACGCGGTGACAGGACGCCCTCATAGATGAATGCAGGGAGCTTTGCCACATCTCGGATGGGCGACGCACCGCGCGCACCCCCGACGCGCGCGGGCGGATCTGGTTAGCCAGGCCGGGATCCCGACGGAGCAGTACGACCCTGACGCGCGTGGGCGGGTCGTAGACGCAGTGCCGCTCGACGAAGCGGACGACGTACGACCCTGACGCGCGTGGGCGGGTCGGGTACAATAGAAGAGGCCCGAATGGGCGTTCGGACGGCTGGGCCGGCCAGAGCGGTCAGCATCCGCGAACGCCGCCCCGGCGCCCCTGGGCGAGCACGCCTGCCCCCGTAGTTCAGCGGATAGAACGGCGGCCTTCTAAGCCGCATGTCGCAGGTTCGAATCCTGCCGGGGGTACCATGGTTCTCGCGTCTACTGCTGATCGTCAAGCTGGCGTATCTTCCCGCTCTGCGAGGGCCGACGCCGCGGTAGGCTTCCCGCACGAGGCAGAAGACTCAACTGGGGGTTGCTAGGGCCAGCACCACCATAGTCCATGCTCGTCCGCCTAGATGATGGGCTTGAGCTCGCCGCACTCTAGCAACAGCTGTACGGTAGCATACATCAGTACGAGAGCGAATTGACCCGAATGCGACTTCACATCCAGCGGAGGCGATTCCTGCCACCTACTCCCACTCTAACGAAGCCAGAAAGACCGTCGATTCACCTTCTCGCCGGTCGGCAACCGAGCCGGCCCTGAGATGTAGTCATCAATCACGGATTCTCGCTCGGCAGCCTCCGCTTGACTCAAAATACGTATCTCTGAGTCTCTGGTTCGCCCAAGGCCGTTCCACGACGTTCCGAAGGCAAGTCCGCCGGCCGTTGTCACCCACCACCTGTCATGGACTGGAAGCTTACCAATTGGCCCGACACCGACAATGGTAATGCACGTCTCAGGCGGCATCTGTGCTGATATTTCGCGATACCACTTGTCCCTATATATATCCTCAACCGGCTCACCAAGCTTAAGGCCGCGCTGGCCGTGCTCGCTCGTCAAGATGTAAACACTGCAATCAGGTCGGTGAGTTAGAATCAAACGCAGCACATCCAAGTCGTCTGGACCGAAATACGGATCACAAATCTTCAGATATTCGCCAAGATTACCTGATAACCACTCCTCCACGAAGGATATCCCGAGGTCTCGTTTCCCCGCGGGCACCAAACGGCTCCGAATCTCAGGGGGGCTTACCTTCACCTGTATCTGGCGCAGACGACCCGATAATCTCGCGCAAATCGTATACACGAGACGTGCTGTCTTTACCAGCGATTCAAACTGTGGCCGGAAAACACGCTCAGCGTCTCGCTGAGTCCTCAAGCGGCTCGCCTCGTTCTGAATTATCCAGGAGAACACCGGATAAGATTCGTAAATGCCAGCACTAGCGACAGACGACAATACCGGCAGGAGTCGGTCGATGGATATAGGAGTAATGGCAGACGCATTCAGCAGCCCCAAGTTCATCCAGGCAGCTTGGGACAGTACTGACGGATGGAGCTCATCCTCGCTAATCCGCTCTTTCACATTCGCAAGCTTTCTCGCCAGTCGGTGAACTCGAATTCTTTCCTCGACCACAAGCTTCTGTCGCCTACGTACCGGATCGGTGTCTAGCAGTGAACTTAAGGATGAAGCAAAATCGAGGTCGACCTTCACCGCAGAATCAATCAGTCTACGACGTATCGCACCAATATCTGGACTATCCATTCCAGCAATACTCTCGAAAGCAGTCTTCAGACAGTCTTGCGCAAATTGTGGATCTATATCCATCGCTGATTCGGCCACCGTTAGGAGCCGGGATACTCGGTCAAGTACAGACGGCAACCTCACGGAACTGTCTCGCGCTTCAATAAGCAGTGATCGCCTAAACTCCCTCCTGCCAGCAGGTAATGCAGCAGCAATCGTGGCAATAACCAGTGTTCTATCAGCCAGATTTGGAATACTTCGCGCTTCCTCTATCACCCTACCCCAGTTCGCGTTATGGTCCACCTGCGCAAGCATTGCAAGCGAATACAGAACGTATCCGGCATGCTGTATATACCTCTCATTAGGAAGCTTATCGCGGATGATCTGATACAATCGTTCTAAGACACCAATGCGCTGTTGGCTGGTGATTTCACTTCTCCTGCACCTCATACTGTCAGTCAGATGCGAGATAACGGCCGTAATATACAGATCCTCGTCCAACCGATCAAGAATGCTACAAAGATCTAGTATTCTCGGGTAATCAAGTCTGTAGGCCTGTCTCGGCAGCGTTGTAACGGGATCAAACAGAATGCGTTTTAGGAACAGGAAATCGGCCACATTGACATAACCAGCATCGCGGATACTCTCTGGCAGCGATTCAATATACCGATAGGCGATCTCCTGATGGGTTACATATAACGCCGGTGCGACGTAAGCAATCACCAGATCTCGAAACCCACGATCCCCCTCTGGCATCTCATCAAGAAGGCGTAACACATACCTTGTAACAATTCTCTCGCAATCCGCAGCTCGGTCGCAAAGATGGTAGCTCACTGCAATATCCGCCCATATCATCGCTCTTAATCCCAAGGATGGTACCTCGCCAATCAGCTTCTCCAACCTGATTTCGTCTTCCTTCTGGTCAACTTGCGCTCGTACCAATGCAGCAAAGCTCCGAACCACAAGTGATAGAGCCAGTAGGTAAATCTTCTCAACAGCCTCGCTGTCTAACGTAGTAATAGAGCGTGCGCGATCCCCGTAGCAAAGAAACTCGGTGGCATATTTCCGCTGTGAGGCGGCCAAACGTGAGGCAATGCGAAACGCAGTGGCGATCTTCTGCGCTCCACCATCGATCGCTTCTAGAGAATTCCGGAGCTCACCCACCAACCTGTCCACGAATGAGGCATCACCCTCTGAAGTGAGTGCTGCCACGAGACATGCGAGTGCGTCACAACGGGTCTCGGCGTCACGAATCTCGCAAATATGCTGCGCAAGCTCCATCGCAGTGTCACAGTCGACAGGATTTGCCCGGTTACGTGCTCGCCTATGTACCTCCGAAGCTATCTCCATTACGCACCGATCGCGGGTGGTCACAGACCAGATCCGACCGAGTGCATCGATCACCATCTGCCAGTCCTCACGACAATCTGCTCCAGGGAGCAACGCGTCGATCATCGTCCTGAAAGCAGCATCACGTCGACGAACAGTGTTAAGTGAAGCCGCAAACTCCAATGCTAACTCGGACCTCCTACAAGCGAGTGCATCAATAACGCCCTTCATCACCAGGTCGTGCTCAGCGGTACCAAGCAGCAATTCCCGAACGCGAGACCGCAGATCCACTTCGAGAACCTGTGACAACTGCTCTGTACCATCGATGCTCCCATCACTGTCTATCTGGGGCATAGCAGCCAAAATAAGTGCTAAGCACTCGGCGCAAATCTGCACGTCACTCACCTCAGACACGAAATAGTACAGGTTAACAAGTCTATCACGCCTCTCCTCGCGCTTCATCCGCGCTTCACCTCGACCTAGGAGAAGCTGAAGCTTGACATACTCCTCTGTCGGAGCATGATCGCTCAGTGCCCGTATCTGTCCATCAAACCGCAGAATAAGGCGCGCTAGCCTCTCCTCATCCTCGATGAACGGTAAAGGCTCTGCAAGTTCTCTCAACACCTTCAAATTTGGCGCGTAACCACTATTCTTAATCACCATATCAAGTCCATATTCCATAACATCGGCTGCATCAGCGTGTTTGCGATTTACGAGGCACCATTTCTGTAGAAGAAATAATCGTGCGCCTATCTCCTCAATTCCCTCACACTCTCTTATCACTTCAGAGCCTGAATACTCCCCAACGATAACGGCGGCAGCAGAGGCGAAGCGTTGAACTCCTGGGTCACGAATCCGATCTCTGATTACCTCGTAGACCGCTGAGGACGCCTTTCGTCTCTGCTGAGAAAGAAGTGACTGCAGCGTCAATCCCACAAGTGCCCAGTCCAGAGCATTGTCATCACCAGAACGCGCTACTCCACGTTCAAGCAGGTCAAACGCAAGTTCCGGTACAGAGTGAAGCAGATCTCCAGCTATATCTGCAACTCTGCTCCCCAAGGCCTCCGGTTCAAGATCCTCATATAGTAGTCTGATCTCGTCGAGTATCTCCGGCTCGGGTACCATTCCAGCTTCGCGAATGCCCTTTGCAACTATTGCAAGCAGATGCAGTCGATCAACCTTTAGGGGAGCAGTCTGCGCCATTCGCCGCGCGTTCTCAATGTCACCAAGTGCTAACCGTGCCTCGATCTCGGACCGCAGAGGATGAACCTGCGCAATATCAACTAGGGCAGAGTATGCGAGACTATACTCCAGAAGAGGCACATACTCTCTACGAGCCTCGGCAGCCTGCAATCCCTTCATAACCAAATTTCGAATAACGGTCCATGACTCAAACCTCTGAGCAGCATCGGGCAGAGCTTTCTCAACATGAGCCAACAGCTGATCATATCGAGCCTCTTGGAGCAAGTAGTCAGGAAGATAGGTTACACTCTGATGCTCGTCCGGATAATCCAGGAGATCCTTGATAAGAAGATCAATCGCTTCCTTCCTAAGCCCGGCTAGCTTGCGAGCAACAAAGCGCCGGAACGGATCGGAGAGGAATCTCACGGCTGGTGAGTCGGGCTCAACGTGAACAAAACCTAGAGCACGCAGACGATGCCTCAAATCTGATTCAGTAACATTGAGAATTCTACATAACTGCGCTAGATTGAGCTCGCTCTCGCTGTGTGCCAGGAGTGCTAGAGACCGAACCAGAATACCATCGTCCGGATCAACCCTTGACCATTCGAGGTTAAACAGATCAGAATCTCCACTTCGAATCTGGTCGATTATTGAGTCTATCGGAATCCCTCGTAGCAGGTTTCGCCGGATGGACCAGAGCAGATCCGGTTTTCCCTGAGTTAGCCTGAGGATCTCGTCAACAGTTTCATCGGGAATTCGATAATCGTTGAAAAGTGCACTGGTCTCGTGCTTATCAAATGGCAATAGCCGTAGGGGCTCCGTTTTCAGCCGACGGCTAAACCGATCGAGCAACCCACTGAGCTCTCCACTAAAGACAAATCGCATATTGTTGACCCCGAGTGGTAATACGTCCAGGATTTGCTCGGCAACATACCTCTTATCTTCTGGAATTTCGTCAAGCCCGTCCACCACAAAGTAAAATGTCGTTCTCCGTGCAAGCTTGCGAAGTCGGCCGACCTGGGTGTGTACAAAGCGTTGCTCAACAGGTGTGTCGGATTCCAATTCCCTCTTATCCAGAATGACCTTGATCTGATTAGCTAGATCGTATAGCAGGTAGTCCAGATCGTCACCGAGAAGTGTGCCAGGCTTGATGAAGAGCGAGATCGTGTTTTCAGGATTTCTCTTGGCAAATTGAGCAAGGAGAACCGTCTTTCCTACGCCTTCCTCACCCCGTATGGTGACTGCCTCAATCGCAGTGCCGAGTAGACGTTCAATCTCATTGAGAAAGCGGTCGCGCAAAACAAGCGGATTCGGCAGGTCAGGAAATGTAGTCGACACATTAACAGGATTAAGGATTTCCGCCTTCGCAGCAGGTATTGTGTCGTCCATGGGTGCAGCTCCCCTTCATCCTGCCACTAGCACATAACCTATGCGCGCTACTTGCATCATCTGGGCGGCATATACTGTGAATCGGATACCGCAAGTCCTGCCATAACCGTCTTGCGTCCCTGTACGTATTATAGCTACCATGTACCCCCGCATGGCGTCAAGCACCAGTAGTTGCATGATTGCAGCGCATATCATCCCCAACTGTCACCCCCTCAGTGCAATAATTACACTGCTCGGATCCAGCGACTCCACAGGTGTTCAGGTGTGCCGGTCACCAGCCGTGTGCGGTGATGATGTCAGCTCCGGGCGGGCGAGCAGAATTCGGTACGGCTGGCTGTCCAAGTGACACGCGACGCGCTCCCACTCGTGGTATACGGTGACAGGATCGATGCAGTTGGCTCTCCAGGCCCTGTTGCCCGAAGCGGAGGCGCTGTGCTGTTCGGCTGCAGGCCGTCCAGGTATCCGTGCCATCGGTTAGGATTGCGCTGACCGCCGGAAAGAACCGGCGCTTGGAACGTGACGACATCCTCCGCATTCTGGCCGAGCACCGTGCCGAGTTGGCCGAGTTCGGAATCGGCTCCCTCGCGCCTTTCGGCTCGTTCGCCCGCGGTAGAGCCGGTCCGGGTAGCGATGGGGACCTCCTCGTGGAGTTCACCCGGCCCGTCGGCCTCTTCGGGGTAGTCGACGTGAAGGAGTACCTCGAGCATCTGCTCGGGCGCCCCGTTCACCTGGTCACCCGTGACAGCCTGAAGCGACAGCTCCGCGAGCGCATCCCGGGGGAGGCCATCCCTGCAGCCGAGCGCATGGACGCTTCGCATCGAGGGCATCCTTGTAACGAGGTGTACGGCTACGGCGCGGAGAGACCGGTCCAGTGCCCCGTGCCGTCTCCCCTATCGGCGCCATCCTGATCGTCAGCGTCGAGACCAAGACCGCCGGGCCTATCCACGGCATCACCGAGGCAGTGAGATGGCTTCAGCTCTGCCATACCAACTGGCGGGCCAACCTGGCAGGAGCTCCACCCCCTAATGGCAATGATGCGCAACACGAGCGCATTCGCGCTCGCTTGACCCCGATCGCCGGCTCTGGCACGCTTCGCTGAGAGAGTGCAGTTTCACGGTTGCCAGGCGACCGGACGCGAGCGGATCGATCGGCGAGCGATACCGTCCTCGGAGAGCAAATCATGCGCGTGACCGTGCGCTACTTCGCTATTGTCCGCGAGCTGCTCGGCCGGGCGGTCGAGCAGCGCGAGCTGCCGCCCGGCTCCACCGCCGGCCACCTGCTCGACGAGCTGGCCCGCGAGCACCCGGCTATCGAGCGGCTGCGGCGCTCGACGATGCTGATGGTGAACTACCAGTACGTGCCACCCGAGCACGTGCTCCAGGAGGGTGACGAGGTGGCCCTGATCCCGCCGGTCTCCGGCGGCGCCGGCCCGTTCGCGATCACCCCCGACCCGCTCGATGCCGAGGCCGTGGCCGGGGCCGTCGCCTGGCCGGGCGCCGGGGCCGTCGTCACCTTCACCGGCACGGTGCGCGATACCGCGCGCGGCAAGGCGGTCCGCTACCTGGAGTACGAGGCCTATCCGCCGGCCGCCGAGCAGGCGTTCCGGCAGATCGCTGGCGAGATCGGAGAGCGCTGGGGCATCGACCGCGTGGCCATCGTCCACCGGGTGGGCCGGGTCGAGATCGGCGAAGCCTCGGTCGTGATCGCCGTCGCCTCCCCCCACCGGGCAGAGGCGTTCGAGGCCTGCCGCTACGCTATCGACCGGCTGAAGCAGATCGCGCCCATCTGGAAGAAGGAGGTCTACGAGGACGGCGAGGTCTGGATCGGCAGCGAGGCAGCCTACCAGCAGGCCTTCGGCCACAGCACCCCGCCGGTCTCCTGACACCACGCGAGGTTATTAGCCGATGCGGAGAGCTGTAAGCCAACACGATCTGGACGAGATCGTCAGGCGCATCGTCGAGGTGGCGCAACCCGAGCGCATCATCCTCTTCGGCTCGGCAGCGCGTGGCGAGATGGGTCCCAACAGCGATGTCGACCTGCTCGTGATCAAGTCCGGCGAGTACGATAAGTACGCGCTGACCGGCGCTATCTACAAGCGCCTGCACGGCGTCGGCGAGGCGGTCGACGTGATCGTCGTCACACCCGAGGAGGTCGAGCGGTACCGAGAAAGTCCTGCATTGGTGATCGCTCCCGCGCTGCGCGAAGGCAGGGTTGTCTATGCCGCCTGAACGCTTCGCCCCCGATGACCCGCGCGAGTGGCTGAACCGCGCACGTAGCGACCTCGCCCTTGCCCGCATGGAGGCCCCCGGCATCTACCTCGAAGATCTCTGCTTCCATGCTCAGCAGGCGGTCGAGAAGGCGCTCAAGGCGCTACTCATTCATTACCACGTACCCTTTCCCTATGTGCACGACCTCGCTCGCCTGCTGACACTCCTCGACCAGGCTGGTGAGCCGATTCCCGATGACATTCGAGAAGCTGCGCAGCTCACGAGCTTCGCAGTACTCGCACGTTATCCCGGTATCGCTGCGCCGATCAGCCACGAACAGTACAAGCAAGCGATCAGTCTGGCAGAGCGGGTCGTACGCTGGGCAGAGGAGCGCCTGCTCTCGGACAGAGACGACAAATCGCTGATCCAGCGCGAAGAGTGACCACAGACGAGATATCGACGAACAACGTTGCGAGCCGCCATCATCTCCCGCTCGAGCGTCCCCGCCTCGTGCGCCATGAGTCCCTCGCTTGGCCAACTCAGCTCGTGACACGATCTGCCGATGAGAGATGACACCGTTGCCCGCAGGCGGAAACCGGCATACGATGCGCCAGAGGGCACGGACGGTAAGCCGACGAGGGGGCGAGGATGGCGAACCGGTTGGATCAATTGCTCCAGATGGTCGACGCCGCGCGCGACGAGGTGATCGCGCTCACCCAGGAACTGGTACGCATCCCGACGGTCAACGACGGTACGCCGGAGAGCGGGCACGAGCTGGCCGCGGCCGAGCTGCTGCAGCGCCGGCTGGCCGAGGACGGCATCGAATCGCAGATCCTCCGCTCCGCCGAGCACCGCGGCAACATCGTCGCCTTCATCGGCTCGGGTTCCGGCCCGCGTCTGCTCTACATGTCGCACACCGACGTGGTGCCGGTAGAGGACGAGAGCCAGTGGACGCACCCGCCCTTCGGCGGCGTGATCGCCGAGGGCCGTATCTGGGGCCGCGGCGCCGCTGATATGAAGTCGACCGTCGCTGCACAGGCCATGGCGCTCAAGCTGCTCCAGCGCGCTGGCGTTCCGCTCCGGGGCACGCTCGCGCTGGCGAGCTGCGCCGACGAGGAGGCCGGCGGCGCCTTCGGCTTCGGCTGGATGGCCCAGCACCACCCGGAGCTGCTCCGGGCCGACTACGCCATCAACGAGGGCGGCGGCTGGCCGATCCGCTCGGGCGGCCGGCTCGTGTATCCGATCCCTACCGGTGAAAAGGGCAGGCTCGAGGCGCACCTGCGGATCAAGGGTCGCGGCTGGCATGCCTCGCAGCCCTGGCGAGCGGACAACGCGATCTACAAGGCGGAAGAAGTGATCCGCCGGGTCCGCACTTACCGGCCTCAGGTCTCCACCGCTCACGAGCTCTTCCGCCACCTGGATCTCCTCGCCGGCATCGACCGCCCGGTGACCGACGAGACGATCGACGGCATCCTGGAGCAGATCGAGGCGCGCGATGTCAACCTGGCGTCGATGCTCCGCGCCGCCTCGCGGATGACGCTCGTCGCCACCATGATCCACGGCGGGGTCAAGTCCAACAGCGTGGCCGAGCGCTGCCTGGTCACCTGCGATGTCCGCACCCTGCCGTGGCAAGACCGGGAGTATGTCCGGCAGGAACTGGAACGCCAGCTCGCCGGGCTCGACGGCGTCACAGTCGACATCGTCGAGACGGCCATCTCCAACCAGTCACCCTACGACCACCCGTTCCGCTCGCTGGTGGAGCAGGCGACCCGCGACGCGCTGGGCCGCGACGACCTGGCCTTCGTCCCCGGGCTGACCGTCGGCTTCACCGACTCGCGCTTCGTGCGGCCGCTGGGCAACGTCACCTACGGCTTCGTACCCAGCCACCCGGACGACGACCCATCCAAGAGCGGCGCGCACAACATCGACGAGTCGGCCGGGATCGAGAGCCTGCTCGCGGCCACGCGCTTCCACGTCGCACTGGCCTGGCGCACACTGGGCCAGTCGTAACCGCGCCCGGTGCGATGCCGCAACGCAGCCCGGAAGCATGACTTGGTCACCGCAGGGGCGACCGGCCGGACGCCCCTGTCGCTGAACCGGTCGCCCACAGCGACGCTCCGCCCCAGGGTACTCCCAGGCTTCGTCGTTCTAAATATTATGTCAATAAGGGAGGCGCCAGCGGAGATCGAGCTGGCTGGCGAAGAAGACCGCCAGCCGCTCAGCTTCGGCCTCGATCTGCTCGCGGGCCCAGGCAGGCAGGTCGCCGAACGGCTCGACCTCGACACGCAGGCTCCGGCCGCGGCGGGTAGATCCCCACACGCCAGCGATCCGGCCGTCCAGCAGCACGACTGGCGAGATCCAGCCCTGCAGCCGGAAGACCCGCTCCTTGTGGCGCGGCTCCAGCGCAGCCGGCTCGGCGCGCGAAGCGCCCGCGACCCAGGGGTCGAACGCCGGTAGCAGCCGCGCGACGCCGGGCGGCACAGCCGCAACGAGACGATCCAGCTCGCGTCTGAGGACCCACCGCGGCGCGTCGTCGAGCCAGACCTGCGCCACCTCATCGCCGAGCGCAGCCAGCATGCGGCGCGCCCGCACCGGGCCAACTCCCCACCAGCGGGCCAGATCCTCGGCCGTGGCCGGGGCGTAGGTAGCCAGAAAGCGACGCGTGACCTCGCGCAGCGCCTCGGCTGGCTCCCAGGCGACGAGCTGCTCGCCCAGCCAGGTGCGCGGCGTGGTGAACCGTACCCGCCCGCCATCGCCCGGCGCGAAGCAGACGAGGCCCCGGAAAGCGAGCGCCTTCAGGTAGGAGCCCCAGCTAAACCGCATCCACTCGCCGAACTCCCGCGAGCCGGTCGTCTGCTCGACCGCCTGCGCCAGCTCCTCGCGCGTGAGCATCCGGCCGTCGAGCGCCCCGGCGACGGCTTCGGCCAGCACGCTCGTGACCGCCCGGTTGTTGCCGTACCCGGTATGGGTACCGAGCGCGGCGAGCCACAGGCCGAACTCGGCCGCCGGCAGCAGGTGCAGGGTGCCGCGCATGGCCCAGGTCTTCACCAGTGCCCGGCGCTCCCACAGCACCTCGTCGAGCGCGCCGCGCTCCAGGGCGTCGATCCGCGCCCAGAGGCTCAGCTCGGCGGAGGACATGAGCTGGGCGTGCAGGCCGCAGAGGTCGCCGGCTACCCGTACGAGGTCGGCGGGTGCCGCCCGCTGGACGAGGTGGTGCCGCACCATCCGCCAGGCGAGCGCCTGCTCCCACGAAAGCCGGTATGTCTCTTCGCTCCCGGTCGACATGGAAGGCTCTCCTCCTCGTCCGCCGTCTCGCACCAGCCGTATCTACGGTGCGGCCCAGCCTAGCACGCCGAGACCACAGGAGCACTATCGCGTACCCTCCAGCCGGCGGCACGCGAGCGGTTCGGCTATACTTTCGGTAGCATTCCCTTCTGGGTGCTCGCTCGGGAGATACGAGGCGAGCGCGGCAAGGAGTCACGTCGATGCTAGAGATCGTGCTCGCGGCGGTCGCCTGGTTCCTCCTGGCTCTCCTGATCGCGGCCGGCCGGCGGCTCGCCGCCGCGCGTCTACCGGGGCGCAAGTCGCTCCAGCAGGAGTTGACCGAAGCGGAGGCGATCACCCGGAAGCCGATGATGTAGCGCCGCTCTACGCTCGCGGTCACAGCCAGCGGTCGAACCAGCCGGCGATGGCCTTCAGCCGCTCGACCCGGTGCCGCGGTTGACCGGCGCGAGACATGCCGTGGCTCTCGCCGGGAAAGCGCAGGAGCTCGACTGCCTGGCGTCGCCGCTTGAGCGCGGTGAAGAGTTGCTCCGCCTGCTCGGCCGGACAGCGGTAGTCCTCCTCCTGGAGGATAATCAGCAGCGGCGTCGCGATGCGATCCACGTAGGCGATCGGCGAGAGCCGCCAGTAGAGGTCGTCGTCCTCCCAGACCTCGGCCCCGAAGGTAACGCGGCTCCAGTTCAGGCTGATGTCGTCGGTGCCGTAGGTGCTGACCAGGTTGGAGACGCAGCGCTGGGTGACCGCCGCCTTGAAGCGGTCGCAGTGCGCGATGGCCCAGTTGGTGAGGTAGCCGCCGTACGAGCCGCCGGTGATGCCGATCCGCCGCGGGTCGATGCCTCCGCGGGCGATGGCGGCATCGAGACAGGCCAGCACGTCCGGCAGGTCGGCCTCGCCCCAGGCGCGGTACAGCCCCTGGGTGAAGGCCTCCCCGTAGCCGACGCTCCCGCGGGGGTTGGCGTAGAGCACCGCGTAGCCCCGGCCCGCCAGCATCTGGAACTCGTGCATGAAGCCGTTGCCGTAGAGGGTGTGCGGCCCGCCGTGCACCTGCACGATCAACGGGCTCAGCGCGCCGGGCCGGGCACCGCGCGGCCGCAGCAGCCAGGCCTGCAACGGCGCGCCGTCCGGACCGGTAACCCAGAACTCCTCCGGCTCGCCCAGCCAGACGCTCTCCCGCCAGCCGCGGTTGAAATCGGTCAGCCGCCGCTCCCCCTCGCCGTCCGGCCCGCAGACGAACAGTTCACCGGGGTCGGTCGGCGTGCTGGCCAGGAACACGAAGCCACGGCCCTCGGGCAGGGGCGCGAAGCTGATGATCCGGCGTCGCCCGCCGATGACCCGCCGTACCTCCCCGCCCACGCTCGAGACCTCGAACAGGTGGGTGTTCCCCTGGTCGCTGGCCAGGAACCAGAGCCGGCTCCCGTCCGGCGCCCACCAGGCCACCGGGCCTGCGGGGTACTCCGCCAGGTCGCCTAGGATGTGGTCGCCTACCCAGCGATCCAGCCGCTCGGTGAGCGGCTGCGGCGCGCCGCCGGCCGCGGGCACGACCCAGAGGAGCTGGTTCGAGTCGTCAGCCCGGGCGAGGTCGCGCGCGCCGACCAGCGCGATCCGGGAGCCGTCGGGCGACCAGGCCGGCCGGCTCCAGGTGCCCGGCGACTGCGTGACCTGCCGCAGCCCGTCGCCGTCGGGACGGGCGGCCCAGATGTCGCTGCGGATATCGAGCTCCCAGCCGGGATAGCGCGCGGCGGCGAAGGCCAGCTCGTGTCCGGCCGGCGACCAGGCCGGCCACCGGTGCTCGTAGGGGCCGTCGGTGCGCCGGAGATC
>JADBJL010000003.1 GCA_014874455.1 Thermomicrobiaceae bacterium | reverse complement strand
TGAGGGTCGTCCTGGTTCCGACAGTACCTATGAGGGCTTGAAACTGTCTCGCCCTGCATCAGCCGCCGCACCTCCCCTAAGTTCCGACAGTACCTATGAGGGCTTGAAACCGCCGCTAGCGTGGTGGGATGTGCAGGTCGAGCAAGGACCGTTCCGACAGTACCTATGAGGGCTTGAAACGACCCGGAAGATCCTCACCTCGAACGGGCAGCCGTGGTTCCGACAGTACCTATGAGGGCTTGAAACCACCACGTGCTTCTGCCCGTCCCGCGGGCAGCCGCAGCGTTCCGACAGTACCTATGAGGGCTTGAAACCCGAGATGGGTGAGGTCATCGAACAGCTCGCCGAGCAGCGTTCCGACAGTACCTATGAGGGCTTGAAACGAGATACACCTGCGCCCGGTGCCAGTGGCCGACGATCGTTCCGACAGTACCTATGAGGGCTTGAAACCGCCAGGAGCTGGCTCCGCTCGGCGATCCGCTCCGGGTTCCGACAGTACCTATGAGGGCTTGAAACCTGGCACCTCTACCAGGACGAGGCAGAGCGCGAGCGCGTTCCGACAGTACCTATGAGGGCTTGAAACCCGGGTCACCATCCGGCACAACGCCGGCAAGGCCCCTTGTTCCGACAGTACCTATGAGGGCTTGAAACAGCTCGAAGTCGATGGAGATATCGTGCGGGGGGTACAGTTCCGACAGTACCTATGAGGGCTTGAAACGACCCCACCAGCCCGATCAGCTTCCTCAAGGTCGAAGTCATGTTCCGACAGTACCTATGAGGGCTTGAAACCTGACGATGGACATTGGCCCAAACCAGCGTTGGCTGTTCCGACAGTAGCTATGAGGGCCTGAAACTCGATAGCGACCTGGGCCTTGCCACCCATGAGCCGGTTCCCACAGTACGGCGGTGCATGCTGGGCGCGCCTGGTCGGCCCGTCTGTGCGGACCTCGCCGCGCACTGGCGTCCCCCAGGGTCGTCACACGTCGTGCACGTTGACGGGCGTGGTGGCGAAATTTCGCGTCTCCTGCCCGGAGCCACGCGCTACGTGGCGCAGAACGGTCTGGGAGTGCTATACTGTGCCTGCGGGCCTGACGGCGACAGCCTCGCCAGTATGTCCCTGTCGGTGCGCGGAGAGGTGGCCGAGTGGCTGAAGGCGGCTGTCTTGAAAACAGCAGGGCGACGAGCCCCGGGGGTTCGAATCCCTCCCTCTCCGCCGCAGCAGCTCCGCACGGGAAGGTGCCTGAGAGGTCGAAAGGGGTCGCCTGCTAAGCGATTGGGGCTGGCGTAAACCGGCCCCCGAGGGTTCGAATCCCTCCCTTCCCGCCACAGGGTCAACCTGGGGTCAGACCGGTGACCAAATTATCCCCGCCGACGACCTCGTCGGCGGGGATATCTTGTGTCGCGGATAAGCCCTCAGCTCCCCGTGGGTCGACTGTTCTCCGCTCCGAGCCTCGCGCCGGTGCCTGCGCGAACGCTTGCGCCCTTCAACCCCGGGCGCAGGGCTGGTGAGTGGGGCGCAGGGGCGCTGCACCCGCAGCCTGATCGGAGCAGACAGAGTGAGGGCCGGCGGAGCGATGCCGATCCGTGAGCCGCACACGGTGACGAGACGCACATTTCGCCTGGGAGCGAAGCCAAAGGCCTCACCTGAGGTGGCGAGCCGCTGATCGCCGGCCGCTGCCGTCCGTTCGCGCTCACCTACCGGCCATGGGGTGCTTGCGTGCGGTCGACCCAGCACTCCGAGCACTCGTAGGAGACGAACTCCAGCCAGCTCCGGATCTCCTCCGGCTCCAGGAGCCGGTGCGCAGGGTCGGCGAGATCGACCTCGTACACCGTGCCCACGCGGTCGGCGATGACGACCCCGGCCAGCGGGCTGCCATCGTTGCCGACCAGCCCGTAGCGCTCGTGGATCTCCACATCGTCCGCCAGCGCGACCGGAAACGGCAGCCCTGCCAGGTCGCCCAGCACCACTTCCGTCCCGAGCGGCAGCACCGCGACGACCTCCGCTGCCTCGGCGCGGATCGCCTCGATCCGTGCTGCGATAGCCCGAAGGTAGTCCAGGCATGCCGCGCAGGGCCACCGATGGGTGAAGACCAGCGCCAGGTTCCGCCGCAGGTAGTAGCGCCGCGTGCTGACTGCGCCCTCACCCGCGGCCGGCGCGGTGAAGTCCGGGATCCGGTCGCCGCGTGCGACCGCGGACTCTCTTAGTCTCTCGATCGGCTCGCCAGTCATGGTGGGCCTCCTGCAGTGCCGATGGTCGATGCGAGCGCGTGGGCCAGGAGGAAGACGAGGCCGCCGGCAGCGACCAGGAAGCTGACGGCCGCGCCTGCGAGCAAGACGTGCGACCGCTGGCGCAGGTCGTTCGCGAGCTCCTCTTCCGAGCGAGAGCTGATGAGGTAGCGGCGCAGCCGGCTCCCCTCGGGCGGCGGCCCGATGCTCCCGTCGTCTTGCAGCACGCCCAGGACGTACGCCGGGTGGTCGACCAGGACGGCGTGCTCCACCTTCCGGTACCCGAGCGTGCGACTCGTTCCAGCGCCCAACGTTATCCCCCCGATCGTCACCGCACCGGCTCCCTCAGCGGTCGGTTCGAACCGGTCGACGAGCTTCCGGGCGTCGATGTCCGCCTCGAACGGGTCGACCATGACCCGGCCGGTGGCGTCTTCCAGCTCGAAGGGGGCACGCTGCTCGTTCTGCGAAACGACCTCGGAGCCCCGCTGCCGCGAGATGCCTCCCTTGCTGGTGCGCCTCGTCTCCTCGTACTCCCGAGTCGTCACCGATCGATAATACACGCAGGGGAGCCCAGCGATCTCGCTCGTCAGCGGCGCGGAAGAGCGAACCAGTCCCTTCAGCTCGACGAGCTCGCCCGGCAAGCGGTCGGCCAATTCGGCGATCGTCGAGGTCGGAACGAGCTGTACGAGGCTGAGCTTGTGCTGCGCTCTCCGGTAGCCGATCGCACAGAGGATGCCGATACCCAGTGAGACCAGGAAAAGGAACGCAGCGACTCCCATTCGGCCGCTCTCTCATCGCGCCGCAGCGGATCAACCCGGTCGAGGTACGAACGCCTCAGGCTCTCGCTAGCGTACGGGGTGACGTGCGCCCGCGTCAACGGATCTCGCTGCGGAGGGCCGCGCGGATCTGGCTCCAGTGCTGCGCCTCCCGGGCAATGCGGAGTGCGGTCTCGCGCTCGACCGGCGGGCCGAAGAGTGCGCCGGTTCCCAGAGTACAGCCGAGCCGGGTCAGTGGGACAAACTGCTCGAACACGTCGACCCCCTGAGCTAGCGAGGTAAGGCTGAGATCCTGTGCCAGCCCGAGCAGCGCGCGGACGACCACGGACGCTGGGGAATCCGTCCCGAGCAGGGCGGTCAGCTCGCGGCTGATCGTGACGCCGCTGACCCTGAGCTCGGTGAACGAGAAGAGCGAGGTGCAGCCGCCGAAGCCGTCCACGAAGACGGGGCTACCGAGCGCTCGGAGCCGCCGGATCGTCTCGCGCCTTTCCTCGACGCCGAAGCTGAGAACTGGCTCCGGCAACCAGAAGCCCAGCGAACGGGCCGGGAACCGCGCTTCCTCGATCTGGCGAGCCACGTCCTCCGCGAGTGGGGGTTGCATGACCTCGACGCCTGTGAGGTGAAGCAGGATGACAGGCGTCGCTGGCGTCTGCCGGCTGGCCTCGGCGAGCCAGCCGGCAGCTTCCCGGAGCGCCCACCGATCGATGGCATCGACCAGTCCAGCCTCTTGGGCTACCCCGACGACCTCGCCCACTGGAGCGTCTCCTCGCTCCGGATGCGGCCAGTAGGGTATGACCTCGAACCCGTAGAGGCGACCGGAGCGGAACTCCACGATCGGCTGGTAGCGCAAGGTAAGCTGGTCGCTCTCGATCGCCTCGCGCAGTCGCGTGGCCAGGAGCGACCGCATCGACGCTTCCCGATACATCGACGGCTCGAAGACGACTGCCCGGCCGCGCCCCAGGGCCTTGGCACGGTAGAGGGCGATGTCGGCGTCCCGCAGCAGGCGCGTGACGTCGATCTCCTCTGGCTTGCTTACTGCGATGCCGACGCTGCAGCGGATCTCCACGACCTGCCCGTCGACCCGGATCGGGCGCTCGAGCTCGCGGGCAATGCGCTCGGCCAGCACGAGCGCGGCATGCTCGTCGGCGCCGCGCGCGAGGACGACGAACTCGTCGCCGCCCAGTCGGGCGACGAGATCGGCTGAGCGCACACCTCGGAGTAGTCGGCGACCGACTTCTTTGAGGAGCGTGTCGCCGGCCGGATGGCCAAGGGTGTCGTTGACCTGCTTGAAGCCGTCCAGGTCGAGCAGGAGCAGCGCCAGTGGCCGGGTGGAGCGCTGCGCCGCGACATCGGCCAGTGCTTCGAGCTGCTGGAAGAAGTGCGCGCGGTTCGGCAGACCGGTGAGCGGATCGTAGAGGGCGAGCTGGCGGAGTCGCTTCTCCATCTGCTGGCGCTCGGTCACGTCGAGAGCGAGCCCGATGACGCCGATCACCTCGCCGGACGGATCACGTAGCGGCTCCAGCCGCATCGAATAGCCCCGGCCGTTGAACGTAAACTCGAACTCCTGCGACACGCCGTCGAGGACGCGGCGGTACCGCTCCAGCAGAACCGCTCGCTGCTCTCCGTCTTTCACGATCTCGGCAACCGATTTTCCGAGGAGCGTCTGGCTGTCCATCCCGAGGTCTTTGAGCCCGGCGCCGCTCGACGAGGTGAAGCGGAGTTCTCGATCAGTCGTCCACAGGATGGCCGGTACCTGCTCGAGGACGAGCCGCAAGCGAGCCTCTCGCTCAGCCAGCAGTTCCTGCACACGACGACGCTCGTCGATCTCTTCCTCGAGCTGACGGTTCACCCGCCGAACTTGCTCGAAAGCCGTCGTGACCCGCGCAGTCTGCCGCAAGGCGAGGGCGAGCAGGGAAGCCGCGACGATCCCGAAAGCGAGCGTCAGTTCAGGCAACGGAGAGGACGCCCGAACCACGGCGCCGGGCCGGTGCCTGGCGAACTCCTCTTGGGCCCACAGCGTGCCGGCGCTGGCGGCGGCGAGCCAGACGCCGAGCAGCAGCGTGACCGGGGCGAGCCAGCGCGGCCAGGGATATCCAGCCAGCCGCTCGGATCGCCAGGCCAGGAGCAGGAGACCAAGCCCCCCGGCGGCGGCTCCGAGTGAGCGGAAGGCGAGGGGGAAGTCGTGGGTGAGCTCGCGTGCCAGTAGCCGCTGTTCGGGAGGGCTCAGGACGACTCCAGCGAAGCTCCCGCCGATGAACCAGCCCGGGAAGTCGAGAGCGAGCGTGAGAACCAAGTTTACCGAGATGAACGTGACGACGGTGCCGATGAGGCAGAGTAGCCCCAGCCGGAACAGGCGCAGCGTCCGCTCCTCGGCGACCAGCAGCCCCAGGCCAGCGAGGACGACGACGATCCGCGACTCCAGGGAGGGCAGCCAGAGCCAGGCGAGGTTGAACGTCGCTGGCGAGAGGATCGCGAGGTGCCGGAGCAACACGAGCACGCTCGCGCTACCGAGGAGGGTGACGAGGAGGCCGAATCGCCGAGCAGCTCGCCACTGGCCGAGGAGTGCAGCGCCCAGCCCCAGGCCCCAGAGCGCGAGACCAACACCAGACGGTGGCTCGAACAGTCGGCCATCATCCGCACGCAGGTCGGTCAAGCGGTGGGCGAACAGCACGACGCCGCTGGCGAACGTAAGCCCCGCGAGAGGTAGGCCGACTGCCAGGGAGACGACCTGCCAGCCAGGCTGGCGGGCGAGGCCTGACGAGGTGTCGCGTTCTGGAGTGACGGGTGAGACCATGCTGCCCCAGCGTGACTCTCGATGTCGACGTACGACGAGAAATGTGCAGCGCCGGTCGTGGGCTACTTTCATGCAAGCGTAGGAAAGCCGGGCGCCCGATTGATCACCGGTTAGTACTCTCTGGCCGGGGAAATCCGGGCTACGCTCACGTCCCGATGGTCGTGCTCGTGCGATCCAGTGCTGCGATCCCGGAGTGGGGCGTGCTATGGGATCCCGGCCTGGACGGCGGCGTCGATGACCTGGCGGGCGATCGGCGCGGCGGTGCGCGAACCCTCGCCACCGTGCTCGACCATCACCACCAGTGCCAGCCGGGCGCCGTCGACCGGGCTGAAGGCGGTGAACCAGGCGTGCGGCTGCTCCTGGCCCGACTCAGCGGTGCCCGTCTTGCCGGCCACCGGCTGGGCCACGCCCTGGAAGGGGGCGAAGGCGGTGCCGTTGGGAGCAGCGGTCACATCGCGCAGGGCCGCCCGGATCGCTCCCTGGATCTCCGGGGAGATGGGGAGCGTGCCGCGCGGCTTGGGCTGGGCAGCGTAGAGCTTGGTGCCGTCGATCGCCACCACCTCCTGCACCAGGTACGGCTGCCACAGGGTGCCACCGTTGGCCAGCGCCGCGTACGCGTCGACGACCTGGAGCGGCGTGGCCAGGAAGAAGCCCTGGCCGATCGCGAGGTTGACCGCGTCGCCGCGAGCCCAGTAGTCGCCGTGCGTGCGGAGCTTCCACTCCGGGTCGGGCACGATCCCTGCCACTTCCGGCAGCTCCGGAAGCCCGGTCTCGGAGCCGAAGCCGAAGGCGCGGGCCATCTGGGGCAGGAGGTTCGGCTCGCGGGCATCCAGCTCAGCCCCGATCTGGAAGAAGACCGTGTTGCAGGACTGTACCAGCGCGTTGTGCAGGCTCAGTCTCCCCTGCCCGTGTGGGCTCCAGTCGCGCCAGACCTGCGGGCTCCCCGGCAGAGAGAAGGTCGCTGGACAGTCGAAGGCGGACTGTGCCGTCAGCCCGAGGTACTGCATCCCGGCGGCCATGGTGACCACCTTAAAGGTCGAGCCGATCGGGTAGCCGACCTGGGTCGCCCGGTTCAGCAGTGGCCGCCGCTGCTCGTCGTTGAGCGCAGTCCAGTCCTCCTGGCTCAGGCCGAGGATGAACTGGTTGGGGTCGAAGCTCGGGTTGCTGACCATGGCCAGGATCGCGCCGCTGTTGGGGTCGATGACGACGATACTCCCGGTGCGGTCGCCGAGTGCCTGGTAGGCGGCCATCTGGAGGTCGAGGTCGATAGTGGTCACGACATCGGCTGCCGGCTGGCTGGGCACTTCGGCCAGCACCTTGCGCTCCCGGCCGTCGGGGCCAACGATCACCAGCCGGCCGCCGCGCTTGCCGCGCAGGTACTGCTCACCCCAGGCCTCGATCCCCGCGCGGCCGATCCGGTCGCCCGGCTCGTAGCCGCCCTCGGCGAGCTGCTGCAGCTCGTCGCCAGTGACCTCGGTCAGGTAGCCGGTCAGGTGTGCCGCGGCTGGCCCGGCTGGATAGACCCGCTCCGGCCACTGGCGTACGACCACGCCGGGGATGCCGGCTAGTTCCTGGAGCAGGGCCGGGTCGAGCGGGTCGGGCAAGCTCTTGATGGGCATGAACCAGTCCGGCTGGCCGCCCTGGTAGCGCTGCTTGATCGTTTCCGGGGGCAATCGGAGGAGCTGGCTCAGCTTGTCGAGCAGGGCCTGCTCGTCCTGGATCTGACCGGGGATCACGCCCACCTTGTTCACCGTGCCCAGGTGGGCCAGCGGCCGGCCCTTGCGGTCGAGGATGCGGCCGCGCTGGGGAACCGACGGGATCCAGCGGACGAACCCATCGGACAGCTCGGCGACGATCACCGAGGGTGTCCAGTCGATCCGGTACTCCCCGTCCTCTTCCACTACCGGGATGGCGTTGTCTTCAGTCAGTGTGCCCACCCGGTCGGTCTGGCGGACGACATGGATGGGGAGACGAGTCACTTGCGCGGGGGCTTCGCCGACCGTTACCTGGATCGAGCGCTGGCCCATCTCCTGGGCGATCCCCTCGTAGCGGGCAACGAAGTCTTCCTTGCTGATGTGCGCCTTCGAGGCTTCGGAGAGCAGCTCGTACATGCCAGCGTAGTCGCCGCGCATCCAGCGCTCGACGAAGGCGTCGACGACGTCGCGCGGCGTCCGGTAGCTCGGGGTCGGGGTAGCGGTCGCGGAGGCGCCGGTGGTTACCCCGGGCTCGGCGGTCGGCTGGCCAGCCTGGCCGAGACGGTCGGCGAGCAGGAAGAAGCCGACAGAGAGGACGGCCAGCACCAGTGTGCCGATGAGCAGGGTGGAGCCCGTGTTACGTCGCGGCGGCCGCTGGGAATAGGGAGAGCGATACCCTGGCACCGGCAGGCGTCTCCTGTCTCTGAGCCGCTCCGATCCCGGGAGCACAGCAGTCCTCGGTCGAGGCACAGCAGAGGCGGCGCGACTTCGTCCCCACCTGCTCGCAGCGGGTGACCGTTCGGCACAATGCTGGCACGCGGCCGGATGAAACGTCAAGGACAGGGGGCCTGTCGTGCAAATCACAGCCCACAGCGAGGATACAGGCCACCCTTTCGCACTGCATGGCGAGTCCACCTCTAGGCTCCGTGCGAGACAAGCTCAATTGCCTTTGACAACGAGGAAGTTGTGGGTATTATGATCAAACTGGCTTGCCGGAGGGACGCCAATGCCGCCCGAGATCGAGATCCCAAAGGAGAAGGTTTCCGAGGCCCTGTGGACGCATCTCGTTACCGATGACGGGGCCTTTGTAGTTGACCTGCAGCAGCAGGTCCTCTGCTGGAGCCCAGGAGCCCAGCGACTTACAGGATACTGCCCGGAGGAAGTTCTGGGGAAGCGCTGCTACCAGGTCGTTAGCGGGCTAGATGCCCGCAACCACCGCTTCTGCCGCCCCGACTGCCCCGTCATAGTCAACGCCCGTCGGGGCCGGCCGACGCCGAACTATGATATCCTGTGCACCACCAGCTCCGGCGACGAGAGATGGCTGAACGTCAGCATCGTGCTCCTCAAAGAGACGCGAGGAACGTCGTGCGTTCTCCACCTCTTCCGAGATGTCAGCTTGCGCCGTCAGACGGAGGATTCCGCCCGCAGGGTGGCGGCCACCCTGCGGGAGATACGCCGGGAGGGGCAAGGGGCTTCTCCGGCCGTGGGTCTGCAGCCTCCTCCCAGTCCAGTGCCTCTCCTCTCTCCCCGGGAGATCCAGGTGTTGCGTCTTTTGGCGTCCGGCATGACGACACAGGAGATCGCTGAGGCCCTCTTTATCCGCCCAGTTACCGCTCGGAACCTAATCAACCGGCTTCTGACCAAGCTGGGGGTGAAAAACCGCCTCCAGGCCGTCGTGTATGCCTCTCAGCGTGGCCTCATCTAACCCCTTCCCCAAGACTGCCCGCAAGTTGATGCATTTGCACCTAGTTTTGGCGTGAAGCCTACCCTACACTCGTGAAAGTGAAAACAAGCACAGCGGGGGAGGAGCGGCAGCTTTGAGCCGAGATCTGTGGTTCCCCTCGGGGATGACCGTTGTTCTCACGATCGTGGGGGAAGCTTTGGCGGTGGGGATGGGGAAGAGCTTGTTCCCTATAGCTGCCGCTGAAGAGGCCACGATCGTCGATGAAGCCTTCCAAACCTTGACCATCCTTGCTATCCCTGTGTTCGCTGTTGTCTTCACCTTCCTCGTGTACAGTGTGCTCCGCTTTCGCCGTCGAGGCCAGGCCCTGGAGGATGGTTCGCCGATCCACGTTCACCGCCCCTTGGTAGGGGCATGGCTCCTGGTCACCACAGGTCTCGCCGTGACGGTGATGATCTTTCCCGGGGCCACCGGTCTGGCGAAGGTACGCTCTGCAGCCAATCTTCCGCCTGATCTAGTAGTGCGGGTGGAAGGAATGCAGTGGGGTTGGAAGGTCATCTATCCTGACAAGGGTGTCTCTACTTCCCAGGAACTGGTGCTCCCTGTAGGACGACGGGTTAAGGTGGAAGTGATTTCCAAGGACGTGGTGCACTCCTTCTGGGTACCTGCTTTCCGCGTCAAGATCGACGCGGTGCCGGGCATGGTGACCACGGTATCGTTCACGCCGAGTCGGGTGGGAAGTTACCAGGAAGATCCTGGATTCAGGGTGCAGTGCGCCGAGCTTTGTGGCACCGGCCACACGGTGATGGTGATCCCCGTGCGAGTCGTGGAACAAGAGGAGTTTGAGCGATGGCTGGTAGCTCAGTCGCAAAGGACGTAGGTCTCAGGGCGTTATTGCCCCTGGTGAAAGGGTTCCTCTTTGGAGTCGTTGGCTTCCTGGCGGGAAGCGGGCTGGTGGCTGGGGTACGAGCCCTGATGGGTCAGGACCCCTGGAAGCTGGGGCCCCTCTTGGTTGTGGGCTATATCTTCGGGCTGGTGGGATGGCTTTTGGGAGTGGGGATGTGGGACTACTGGGTGCGAGAATGGTTTGGTCTTTCGCGGAAGGAGGAGCCCAGCGCCGGCTGGGGACGCTTCTTCCGCTTCTGCACCGACCACAAAGTCATCGGCGTCCAATATCTGGTCACCTTCATGGTGGTGCTGCTCCTCGGAGGGCTGCTGGCGGTGGGGATGCGAGTAGAGCTCATGACCCCAGGGCGCACGATCATGGGCCCCGGCACCTACAACACCCTGATGAGCCTGCATGGCATCCTCATGATCGCCGTCGCCGTGGCCATCATCATCGGGGGCTTTGCCAACTTCCTGGTGCCGTTGATGATCGGGTGCGAAGAGATAGCCTTTCCCAGGATCAATGCTTTGAGTTACTGGTTGATCCCGCCGGTCGCAGTGCTACTCCTCGCCACCCCTTTGATGGGAGGGTTTGAAACCGGTTGGACAGCCTACCCGCCTCTCGCTGTAACCAACCCTAGAGGCGAACTCCTCTTCCTTCTCGCCTTCATCACTTTTGGTTTCTCCTCCATCCTGGGCGGTCTCAACTTCCTGACCACCATTATCACCCTCAGGGCCCCTGGAATGACTTGGTTCCGCCTGCCTATCTTTGTCTGGTCCATCCTGGCGGCCGCCATGATCAGCCTTACCGCCACCCAATTCGTGGGTTTCTCCTTGCTCACCGATGTGTTGGACCGGGTGGCCGGTACCTCCTTCTACAATTCCACGCAAGGCGGGAAACCTCTCCTCTTCCAGCACCTCTTCTGGTTCTACTCTCATCCAGCCGTCTACATCATGATCCTCCCCGCTTTCGGCATCGTGCTGGAGGTGGTCTCGCACCTCGCCCGTAAGCCTTTGTTCGCCTACCGGTGGGTGGCGGGGTCCTTCCTGGGGATCGTGGGATTAAGCTTCATCGTCTGGGCGCATCACCTTTTCACCAGCGGCATGGACGAGCGACTGCACCTTCCCTTCATGGTGACCACCGAACTCATCTCCATCCCTACGGGGATGGTGTTCCTGGCGGGCCTGGGCACCTTGTGGATGGGGAGGCTCCAACTCAATACACCCATGCTCTTCGCCTTGGGATTCTTCTTCAACTTCCTCATTGGAGGGATTACTGGCATCTACCTGGCCGATGTGCCCACCGATCTCCACTTCCAGGATTCCTACTTCGTGGTAAGCCACTTCCATTACACCATTATGGGAGGCGAAATCTTCGCCCTCTTGGCGGCCACGTATTACTGGTTTCCCAAGATCACCGGCCGGATGTTCAGCGAACGGTTGGGGCGACTCCACTTCTGGTGGATGTTCGTGACCTATAATCTGACCTTCATCCCTATGTTTTGGACCGGCCTGCACGGGATGCCCCGCCGTGTTGCCGATTATCCCGCGACTCTGGCGGACACCAATTGGTGGGTCAGCGTCTTCGCCTTCCTCTTGGCTGCGAGTTTCCTGGTGTTTGTATGGAACATGGTTTACTCGTGGGTGAGGGGGCCGGTGGCCTCGGCTAACCCCTGGCAGGCCAGGACCCTGGAGTGGCTGACCTCTTCTCCACCGCCACACGGCAACTTCCCCCGGGAGCCAGAGGTGGTGGGTTCGCCCTATGATTATGGGATTCCTGGAGCGGTGCATGCCGTAGTCGGAGCGGCGGCAGGGGCTTCCAATGGGGAATGAGACGAAGGTAATAGAGGAGGAGAGAGATGGAGCAGAGAGGCTTGGCAGCGGCCTTGCGGCGGGGCCGCTGGGTCTTTGTGGCTCTGATGGTGCTCACGGTGGTGGAGTTCATCTTATTGTGGCTGAACATCCCCCGCATTCTGTTCCGTTTCCTCTTGTTGGTCATTAATGGGGTAGATGCAGGGCTCATCCTCTATTACTTCATGCACATCGCCCAACTCTGGAGAAAGGAGGCATAAATGGCGGCTCACCCCTCGGCGATCGGCTGGGTCCCTAGGCCTCGGTTGTTCATCAACCGGGTGGGGTTATGGTTGTTCATCCTGTCGGAGAGTTTCCTGTTTGGTGCCGCGCTTTCCAGCCGTTACTATCTGCAGGGGGCGGAGCGGCCTCCAGAGGTGAATCAACTCCTGGGCTTGGCCATCACCACGGTTCTGTTGGCCAGCAGCCTGAGTGCCTACCGGGCCGAGATGTCCGCTGCTCATGGCCACCTGAGCGGCCTTTTACGCAATCTCGCCGCGACCATCGCCTTGGGCCTTCTGTTCCTGATTGGGGTAGGGGTGGAATGGCACGAGGCGTTTATCTACTTCCCACCCGCTGACCCCTACGGCACCGTCTTCTTCACCACGACGGGTCTGCACGCTTTCCACGTGCTAACAGGTGTCATTGCCCTCTCCATCGTCCTCTACTTGGGACGGGATGGACGGTTCACTCATGGGAACTACTGGGGAGTGGAAGGGGCCGTGAAGTACTGGCATTTCGTGGACGTGGCCTGGGTCTTCATCTACCCCACGCTTTACCTGGTGCGCTAGGACTGGTGGGAGGATTGAGCTCCCCCAGACCTCGGTGATCGCAGGCACCTCGGCGGCGCACGTCCCCACCAGGGCAGGCAACGTCTCTCTGAGCCCCCGAAGAGGCCCCGCAGTTCCTCCCCCTACCTGGTTGGCGCAGCGGTGCAGGGGGTTGGCGGGAGGGGCAGAGATGCTCGGGGGAGCCCTCCTGGTCGGCCTCGACGGGGTGACGGTCGGTGCCCGCAGATCGGCTCTGAAGCAGGCGGGGGAGAGGTGCCAGCCGGAGACCCAGGGGGCATGGCCCTGGTCATGAGCCTGGGCCAGTTCGAGGCAGACTTGAAACACCTGCCGCGACTTCCCGCTTCCCTCCGCCAGAGCATGGCGAGTCTACTTCAGGCTCTTCGCTAGACAAGCCTACGACAGCAGCCCTCACCGCATCCGCAAGCGGGCGGCGCTGCGATAGGCGAGGCTGACACTGGCGCCAGTGTGGATGCGCTGGATCGACTCCCCGAGCAGGGGTGCCACCGAGAGAACGGTGATCTTGTCGATGCGCTTCTCGGGCGGAAGCGGAATCGTGTCGGTGACGACGAGCTCCTGGATCGGGCTGGTGATCAGGCGCTCGATGGCCGGGCCGCTGAGTACCGGGTGCGTGCAGGCGGCGTAAATCGCCCGCGCGCCGCGATCGAGGCAGAGCTGGGCGGCTTGTGTTATGGAGCTGGCGGTATCGATCTCGTCGTCGATCAGGATGACCGAGGCATCTTCCACGCTGCCGATCAGGTTCAGCGTCTCGGTTCGGTCGTCGTTGCCGAGCCGGCGCTTCTCGATGATGGCCAGCGGAGCGTTCAGCTCCTCGGCCAGGTTCCGGGCGCGCTTGGTGCTGCCGAGGTCAGGCGAGACCACGACGACATTGTGCAGCGCCTTCTCCTGGAAATAGCGGGCGAGGATCGGGAGCGCAGTCATCTCGTCGACCGGGATGTTGAAGAACCCCTGGATCTGGCCAGCGTGGAGGTCGACGGTCAGGATGCGGTTAGCACCGGCGACGGTGATCATATCGGCGATCAGTCGCGCCGTGATCGGTACCCTGGGCTGGTCTTTCTTGTCGGTACGGCCGTAGCTGAAGTAGGGGATGACTGCGGTAATCCGGCCGGCAGAGGCGCGCTTGAGCGCGTCGATGATGATCAGGAGCTCCATGATGTTCTCGTTGACTGGACTGGAGAACGACTGGATGACGAAGACATCGTTCTCTCGCACGCTCTCTCCGATGCGGACGAAGATATTCTCGTTGGAAAACTTGAACACCTCGATGCGTCCTGGCGGGATATCGATGTAGGCGCAGATGGCGCGCGTCAGCTCCGGGTTGGAATTTCCCCCGAAAATAGTGAGCTGGTCATAGAGCCCCATGATCTCGCTCGACCTCCTCCACGATCAACCGTTCGAGAGCCCTTCTGGCCGCTTCCTGCTCCGCGGCACGCTTGCTCGGCCCGTGACCCACGCCGAAAGATCGCTCGCCGATCAGCACCTCCGCCGTGAAAGTTCGCTGGTGAGCGGGGCCGGATACCGCAATCGTGCGATACACCGGCGTGATATGCAAGCGCTCCTGAGTGAGTTCTTGCAACCGGCCCTTATAATTGGCCGCCTGGCTGATACTGATCCGCTCGTCCGCCTCGATCTGCAACAGCGTGCTCAGAAACCGGCGCACCGCCCCGATCCCACGATCCAGGTAGATGGCCGCCAGCAGCGCCTCGAACGCGCCGGCCAGGATCCGGTCGCGCACCGGGCGGCCCGGTTCGGGCCGCTCCCCGCGACCCAGGTAGAGAAGTTCCTCGAGACCGAGTTGGCGAGCCCAGCGTGCCAGCGTCTGGGTGCGCACCAGTGCCGTGCGGTACGCCGTCAGCTCGCCTTCCGGCGCGTCTGGATACCGCTGGTAGAGGAACTCAGCAACCAGCAGGCTCAACACGGCGTCGCCGAGGAATTCCAGGCGCTCGTTCGACTGGTGCACGGCGTCCCGGAGGGGCGGGCTCAGCTCGTTGACGTACGAGAGGTGGGTGAGTGCCTGACGGAGCAGTTCCGGGTTGCGGAACCGGACGCCGAGCCGCTCCGTTGCCTGCTGGAGGCGAGCGTCTGGTTGTTGCGAGCCCTCTCGAGACCTGGCCGTCGAAGTCATGACCCGTCACGTCGCCGACTTGAGCAGCGCCTCGAGGTCAATGTTCGCCTCGTGCGCCAGGACTGCAAGCTTTTCCCAGTTGATGGTGATGATATACGTGTAGTGCATCGGCTCGGTCTCCCGAGTCATCGAGCGTGCCAAGCCCGGGCCAACCAAAAAATGGATGAGCGCCTCGGCCATCTGGTTCTCCTCAGGGTCTCGGTCGTCCAGCGAGATGGCATCGCCGCCAGCGCGGTGGGCTGCGTACGCCCGGCGCAAGCCGCGCTGGAAAGGACGAGCCAGCCGGTCGGCCAGCGCCCGCTCCTTGCGCATCACCCGGCGCTGGCCCGCCACGATCTCGTCAGCCGTCTCAGCGGCAGCGCTGCGCTCGATGTCCTTGGCTTCCTCGCGACCGGTATAGTGCTCGGCGATATAGTGCAGGAACCGCTGCACCTCGTCAGTCACGGTCGTCCTCGCTCAGCTCCTCAGGCGTCATCTTCCTCTCTCGTGATGCGGCTGCCCATACCGGCGTGTAGTATCGGGGATGCTCGAGCGACGAGCCGCCAGCCAGGCACGACAATTGTCGCATAGCGGCCTGGGTACTGTCCGGCTTGTCTGTCTCAGCGAGGGCCGACAGGCAGGATTTCGCGGCGGAACCCCTCCGTGCTCAGCTCCGCGCTCGGTGGCTCTCGACCTGACGATGCGCTCGACCTCTGGCACCCGGGCGCCAATCTGACTGCGGTGAGCGCGCCGCACCGCGATCTCGCGCTCGATCGCGCCGGTGATTACCGCGGTATGGTTCAGGGCAGGCGCGTCTGCCGCGTCCATGTCGTCGGCGCGCCGGGGCGCGAGCCCTTCAGCCCTTGAGGGAAGACGCCTGGGTTCCATGCTGCGAATGGAGTGAATCAAGACCTGCTGAGCGCACGAACCGCTGCGCTCACTTCGATGTGGCGGGAACCAGTGTCTTCCCACCGAGCGGCCGATACTATACGAAAGAGTGGCGTCGCGCCACGCCGAGGAAGGGGAACCGGCACCCGGCGAAGCCCGTGGCCGGTCTGGGACGCGAGAGGAGTCACCCGTGCAACAGACGACTGCGATGAGCCGGCGACTCGCCTGGGGGCTGATCACGCTCGTGCTCCTCATCGGTGTGCTCGCCTCGACCGGCAGCCCTGCTGGCGGAGGGCCGGTGGCCGCGTCGGGCAAGCCGGAGGCCGGCTTCACCCCGGTCTCTCATCGTCCTGCGAACCGGGTAGGGGTGGCGCCTCACCGGCGGAGCGCGGTGGAACCGGCGGCCGGCTACCAGCGTGTCTTTCCTCCCGATGACCGCGTCCGGCAGTCGCCGACGACGTCCTTCCCTGCCTCTGCCGTGGTCATGGTGGCAGGGCATCTCGTGGACGATCTCTGGATCACCTGTAGCGGCGCCCTGATCGGGCCGGACGTCGTGCTGACGGCCGCCCACTGCCTGTACGACCACGAGAACGGCGGATGGGTCGACGAGCTCGCGGCCGTGCCGGGCGCTGACGGCGAGACCTGGCCCTACGGCTACGAGTTCGCAACCGATGCGTTCGTGCCCGAGGGATGGGTGGAGCTCGGTGATCCCGAGTTCGATCTCGGGGTGGTCGTACTCGCATCCCCGCTCGGCGAGCAGGCGGGCTGGCTCCCGGTGGCGGCGCTCTCGACCGAGACGCTGTCGGATCCCGGTTTCTCCTATACGGTCGCTGGCTACCCTGGCGACAAGCCGGAAAGCACGCAGTGGTGGGCGAGCGGTACCGGGTTCCTCCGGGTTACCAATGACTTCCTGTTCATGGACGCCGACGCGACCAAGGGGATGAGCGGTGGGCCAGTCTGGCGCTCATCCGATCCGGTTCTCGTTGGTGTGATATCGCACGAGCGCGCGTCGGCCAACGTTGCCCGGCGCATCGATGAGGACGCGCTGGTGTTCCTCGAGGACGTTTGCGACGAGGCCGGCTGCACCATCGGGGGCGCGCGCGAGGGGTCTGCACAGCCCGGGCAGCCGCCGGGCTCGGGCCCCCAGCCGGTCTTCACGGCACTCGAGCCAGCGCGCTACGCCCGCGTGGCGCCGGGCTTGGTGACAGTCCGCGCGGTGGCGGTCTCGGACACGCCGGTCGTCGAGCTGGTCGTCCGGGTGGCGGGGCAGGAGTTCGCCGTACAGTCAGGTGAGCTGGCAACAGGTATCGCGCTCGGCCCCGGGCTCTACACCGCGGAGGCCGTCGCTCGCGACCAGCAGGGCGACACGCTTCGCGTGCTCTGGGACTTCGTGGTGAGCGACGACCCTGGCGAGTCCGTCTGGTTCGACGGGAGCGGGCGGCCCAAGGCCGAGCGGATCAACGCCACCCTGCGGGCCCTGGTCGAGGCCTTCCGCTGGCACCTCTACGGCATGAGCTGGGACGGCGTCGACCACCGGGGCGACATGCCGACCCACGCCGAGACCATCGTCCCTGGTGAGCCAGTGCCGGTGTGGGTGAGCGATACCGGCTTCGACCAGGCGGCGACCGAGGCCACGCTGCGCAGCCTCGTGGAGGCGTTCCGCTGGCACTTCTGGGGAATCTCCTGGGACGGCAACCCGCACGGCGATGTGCCGACCCATGCCGATCAGGTGCTGCCGCCGGAGCCGGTCGGCCCCTGGTTCACACCGGAGGGCCAGCCGATCCGCGAGAACATCGAGGCCACGCTGCGTGCGCTGAACGAGGCCTTCCGCTGGCACCTCTTCGGTGCCACCTGGGACGGCTACCCGCACCCGGAACTGCCGACGCACGCGGACACGAGGTAGCGCTGGTGAGCTCGGCCCCGGGCGCGTCGCCTCGTCGCTCCCTCAGCAGACAGGCAGCGCGCTTGCTCCGGCGCTACTCGCCGAGGACGTCGCAGGCCGCCGCGTCGAAACCGCCGTCGCCGATCGCGAGCGGCGCGCTGCCCACGTCGCGTGGGATCAACCCGGTGATCGGCCCGCCGTTGGCTGCGGCGGCCGGGGTACTGTTGGTCGCGTTGGCGCCGGTAAGTGCAGTGTCGGCTGGCACGCAGCGGAGCGGCGTGATGCCGTGGACGTGGGCCGAGGCTGGCGTGGCCAGCGCGACCGCCAGCAACGCGACCAGAAGCAGTGCCAGGAGAAGCCTGCACATCGTGTCCTCCCTCCCGGTGAGGATCGTAGACGCCCGTTGCCAGCAGTACGCACGGCGGTGTCTGCCGGATTGCGAGGGAGGGAACTACTCGATGTTACGCAGGTGCGGGTCGAGCGCGTCGCGGAGCCAGTCGCCGATCATGTTGATCGACAGCACCGTCAGCATGATGGCGAGGCCGGGGAAGGTGGCGAGCCACCACGCCGTCGCCACGTAGGCCCGCCCATCGGCCAGCATGTTGCCCCAGGTCGGGCGCGTCGCGCCGACTCCCAGGCCGAGGAAGGAGAGTCCCGCCTCGGCGATGATGGCTGCGGCCACGTTGAACGTGCCGAAGACGATGATCGGCGTGATGCAGTTCGGCGCCACGTGCTTGAAGAGGAGAGCCAGATCCCGCACGCCGATGGCTCTGGCGGCGATCACGTACTCCTGCTCCTTGGCCGAGAGCACGGAGCCACGCATGATGCGCGCGTACGGCACCCAGGTGGCGATAGCCAGCACGATGATGACGTTGAGCAGGCCGCCGCCGAGCACTGCCACGATGGCGATCGCGAGGAGGAGATAAGGGAACGCGAGGAACAGTTCTCCGATCCGCATGATCAGGGCGTCGATGCGCCCGCCGTAATATCCGGAGACAAGGCCGAGGGTGGATCCGAAGCCGGCGCCCAGAAGGACGGCGGCCAGCCCGACGATCAGAGAAACGCGCGCGCCGTAGACGATGCGGGAGAAGATATCGCGCCCGAGCTGGTCGGTGCCGAGTGGGTGATCGAGCGTGCCCCTGACCGGTGTGGCACCGGGCATGAAGGACGGGCACCTGGTGAGGACGGGGCAGGTCAGGCGCTTGGTGATATCTCCGGTCATTGGGTCATAGGGGGTCAGGAAGGGAGCGAGGATGGCGGCGAGCACGACGATGGACAGGATCCCGGCGCCGAGGAGGCCCAGCCGGTTGCGTCGCAGCATTCTCAGCGCACGCTGGGTCGCGGATCGCCGCGCCCGCACTTCGGCGAAGGGCGTTAGCAGGGTCGGCACCGATGCCCGTTCACCAGCCATCGCTCCCTCCGCTCACCAGTGCCTCACTACTCAGCCTTCTCAGGTCAGCCGCACGCGGGGGTCGAGCCAGGTGTACATAATGTCAACAATCAGGTTGATCAACACGAAGCTGACGGCGATGATGAGTACCGATGCCTGGATCACCGGGAAATCCCGACTGTAGATAGCGTTGACGAGCAGTTGCCCGACACCGTCCCACTGGAAGATCTGCTCGGTAATGATGGCGCCACCGAGCAGGACGCCGAAGTCCAAGCCGATCACGGTCACCAGCGGGATGGCTGCGTTCTTGAAAGCATGGCGAAAGATGACCGCGCTCTCCCGCAGCCCCTTGGCCCGGGCGGTTCGAATGTAATCAGAGTTGAGCACTTCGAGCATGCCGGAACGGGTCAAGCGGGTAAGCCGGGCGAGGCCAGGGGAGGCGAGCGTGATCGTCGGCAAGATGAGGTAGGCCGGCGAGAGCTGGTAGCCCTGTGAGGGGAGCCAGCCGAGGTTGACCGCGAAGATCAGGATCAACATGATGCCGAGCCAGAAGTTCGGTATCGACTGGCCGAACAGCGCCAGCAACATGACGACGTTGTCGATCGCCGAGTAGCGCTTGACGGCCGAGATCGTGCCGAACGTAATGGCCAGCGTCACTGACACGAGCAAGGCGGCGATCGCGAGCACGATCGTGCGCGGGTAGCGATCCAATACGATCTCGAGGGCGGAGTATCCGCGGTAGCGCAGCGACTCGGGGAAATCGCCGCGCGCGACGCTGCTGAGGAAGTTGAGGTACTGCACGTAGAGCGGCCGGTCGAGACCGAGCTCCCGCCGCACCCGCTCGATGTCCTGCGCCGTCGCCGCCTCGCCGAGCATCAACTGGACGGGATCGCCAGTCAGGTTCGTAATGACGAAGACCGCGGTCACCACGCCGAGAACGACGAAGAACGCGTGGACGACCCGGCGGAGGATGTATTGACCCATCGACGGCTCCGATCCGCACGCGTGGCCTCAGCCGCTCGGCCGGCGTGCGCGAGGTGTCCCACTCGAGCGCACGCTGCGAGCCCTCGCAACAGGCTGTTCCGCCGAAATCTGAGCGCTAGCCATGCCCCACGCACGCCAGCTTGCCGCCTACTCGTTCCACTTCATCTCGTGCGCCCAGATCATCTCATCGTGGCGTGGCTCCCACAAGACCCAGTTGTTCACGCCGTAGATGTCGACGAGCTGGTACATGAACAGGGCACCGGCATCGTCGTAGAGGAAGCGCTGCGCCTCGGCGTAGAGCTGGCGGCGCTTGTCGACGTTCATCTCCACGCGGGCTGCCTGGATGATCTTGTCGAACTCCTCGTTGCAGTACGGCCGTCGCCAGTCGAAATTGAAGTCCTTCGCCTGGGCACAACTGAACAGTGGGAAGAAGGTGTTGTCGGCGTCGAAGAACCAGTTGCCCCAGGACGCGAACAGGAGCCCGGGCGCCTCCTTCTTCTTTTGCAAGTCATTCAGCGTGGCCGGCTCCCGAAGCTCCGGCGTGCAGCGGATGTTGGCCTTGGCCATCTCCTGGGCCATCGCCTCGGCGACCTCCTTGTCCTTCGGGTAGCGGCCCTGGATATACCAGATCTTGATGTCGATGCCGTCGGGATAGCCGGCTTCGGCCAGCAGTTGCTTGGCCTTCTCGGGATCGTGCGGGTACGGCTGGAGCGTTGGGTCGTAGCCGAAGGCCCAGATCGGCAGGACGGTCGCGATACGATACCCGTTGCCCAGGAGAATGGCGTCGATCACCCCCTGGACGTTGGCCGCGTAGTTGATCGCCTGGCGTACCCGCTTGTCGTTGTACGGCGGCACCTCGATGGTGATGAAGTAGAACGGTACCCGGTTGCTTACCACCCGCAGCGCCCGCGCACGTCCGCTGGCATTGATGCTTTCGATCTCTTCCGGCGGCATGTCCTTGGCCACGTGCACGTCTCCGGCGCGGAGTGCCGAGACGCGCGTTGCCTGCTCGCTGATGGTGACCAGCCGCACGCGCTTGATCTGTGGCGGGCCACCCCAGTACTCCTCGTTCGCCTCCAGCACCAGATCCTCATTGGGGCTCCAGCTCACCAGCCGGTAGGGGCCGGTGCCGTTGGCTTCCCGGGAGACGACCTCCGGTCCCTGCGACGCCCACTTGGGGGCCACGATCGTCATGTGGAAGCCGGTCAAGCGGGCGAGGAGCGCCGGGTCGGGCCGGCTCGTCTTGATGTTGACCGTGTAGTCGTCGATGATCTCGACATCCTCGATCACGGCGTAGGTGCTGCGCGAGTCTCCGGGGGTCTCGTCGCTGAGCGGGCGCAGGATGCTGTAGCGAACCGCCTCGGCGTTGAACGGCTCGCCGTTGTGGAACTTCACCCCCTGGCGCAGCTTGAACTGCATGGTCAGGTCGTCGATCCGCTCCCAACTGGTGGCCAGCGCAGGCACGATCGTCTGGAGGTCGCGGTCGAACGCCACCAGCGGCTCGTACATATGCCGCAACTGCGACTCCGCGATCGTGCCCACGTGTCTCTGGGGGTCGAGGCCGTGGGTGGTCAACTGGTTGACGCCCCAGGCGATCACCAGTTCTTCCGGCTTGCTCCCCGACGGCCGGCCGGCGGGCGGATTGTCGAACTTCGGGATCTCGACGCCACGAATCGCTTCCTGCCGAGGTGTCGGTTGGGCAGGTGCCGGAGTTGGCCCTGGGGCCTGGACAGTGGCTGGCGGCGCGGCTTGCTCGGGCTCTCTGCGGCAGGCCGTCAGTAGAGCCGATGTCGCGGCGCCGACCGCCAGGCCAAGGAAGGTGCGGCGACTCAGGTTCCGGTTCATCGCTCCGTACGGCGTCCGGGGTTCCTGTCGGGGATCGGCCATGGTACTCTCCTCCTTCCGGCGCGCGAGCGCCCATGAACGCGGTCTACAGACTCATCGCAGCCTCCGCTCCAGACCCTCTCGAAAGATTCCCTGGGCTCAGGCACTGGCCAGGCCGGCTAGGATCTCCTCGCTGTAGGCGAAGGTGATCGGGATGCCGCCGGTGTGGACGAACACGACCGTCTCGTCCGGGCCGATGGCTCCCCGCCGTACCTGGTCGATCAGCGCCGAGAACGCCTTGGCGGTGTAGACCGGGTCGAGGATCAGCCCCTCGGTGCGGCCAGCCAGCCGGATCGCCTCCAGGCAAGCCGGTGTCGGCACGCCGTAGCGCTCGCCGACGTACTCGTCGTGGACGGTGATGTCCTCCGGCTCCAGCCGGGCATCCAGCCCCAGCCGCTCCGCGGCTCCGTTGGCAGCGCCGAGGATCAGTGTCTCCACCTGCTTACGGCTCCCGCCGACGCTCACCGCGTGTACCCGGTACGACTCGCCGAGGAGCTTGCCGGCCAGCGCCAGCCCTCCCGAGGACGTGCCGGCAGCCAGGAAGAGGTGGTCGGCCCGCAGGCCCCGCTCGTCGAGCTGTTCCAGCAGCTCGACCGCAGCGGCCAGGTAGGCGATGCTGCCGTCCGACTTGCAGGCGGGGTTCTTGGGCACGTTGTAGACGGTGCGCCCCTCGGCCTGCAGCCGGGCTGCCAGCTCGTCGAGCTCCCGGTCGACCACCGCTGGGTCGGCGCTGGAGGCCTCGACGATCCGCGCGCCCACGATGTGGTCGAGCAAGAGGTTGCCGTTCACCGGCGTGTCCTTGTGGCTGGGGATCTTCAGGATGTAGGTCGTCAGCCCGAAACGGGCGGCCAGCGCCGCGTGCAGCCGGGCGTGGTTCGACTGCGCGACGTTGGCCACGATGATCGTATCGGCTCCCTGTGCCCGGATGTCGGCCAGCCGGTACTCCAGGTGGCGCACCTTGTTGCCGCCCAGCGCGAAGCCGGTCAGGTCATCGCGCTTGACCAGGAGGCGGGGCGCCCGCGGGCCGAGGGCCTCGCGGAGCCTGGGCATCTCCTCCAGCGGGGTCGGCAGGTGGGCAAAGGGGACGCGCGGCAGCCGGTTGACTCGCTCGAGCAGCTCTTCTCGACTGATGACCGGCGCGGTTCGCTGTGCCATGACTCCCTCCTCTGCTGCTCCAGACAACACACTCCTCAAAACGCCAGCGCGTAGCCGTCACGGCGCGGGTCGGCCCCGGCGAAGAACGCTCCCGTCTCCAGGTCGACCAGGATCCCCTGACCGCCGCCGACGAAGGGCGTCCAGGGCTCGAGGAGCTGGACGTCGTGCCCGCGGCGGCGCAGCTCCTCGACCACTGCCGGCTCGATCCGGTTCTCGATGGCGAGCTCCGTGCCGGTCAGCGTGCGGAAGCGCGGCGCCTCGATCGCGGCCTGGATGCTGAAGCCGTGGTCGAGCACGTTGATGATCATCTGCGGCGTGGTCTCCATGATGCCGAACGAACCCGGGGTGCCGACCATCAGGAAGAGCCGACCGTCTCGCCAGACTTGCGAAGGCGAGAGGCACATCTCCACCTTCTTGTTGGGCGCGATCACGTTGGGGCTTGCGGGGTCGAGGTCGAACCAGTGCGCGAAGTTGTTGAGTGCCAGCCCGGTGTTTCCGTGGACGATCCCGCAGCCGAAGGCCCCACCCAGCGTCTGGGTGCAGGCGACCGCGTTTCCGGCCGCGTCGATGGCGACGAAGTGGGTCGTGCTCTCGCGCAGGATCGACTCGGGGCTGCCGGGCAGGATCTCCAGGGGGTGCTTTTTCGACGTAAAGCGCTCGCCGCCGCTGTAGCCGGCCCGCTGCGGGTCGATCAGCCTGCGTCGGCGGGCGGCGTACTCTTTGGAGAGGAGCCCGGCGACCGGCGGGTTCGGTGCTGGGGCGTAGGTAGTGCGGTCGGCGACGGCGAGCTTCATCGCCTCGGCCAGGTAGTGGATATGGTCGGCAGATCCCTGCCCCATGGCCGCCAGGTCGAAGCCCTCCAGGATGTTCAGCGTGATCAGGTACTGGATCCCGCTGCAGGGCGGCGGTGGGCAGAAGATTCGATAGCCCCGGTAGTCGGTGAAGATCGGCTCCAGCCAGGCCGGCTCGTAGGTCGCGAGGTCGGCCTCGGTGAGCAGGCCGCCGTGGGCCTGCGAGAAGCGGGCGATCTCGGCGCCGATCGGCCCCTGGTAGAAGACCTCGGCCCCACCCTCGACGATGAGCCGGAACGTGCGCGCCAGATCCGGCTGGCGCAGGATCGCGCCTGGCCTGGGCGCCTCGCCGCCGTGCAGGTAGGCCCGGCTCGAGGTCTCCCAGCGCCGGAGCCGCTCGACTGACTGGGTGAAGAACCAGTGGCCCTTGATGGTCATCGGGAAGCCGTGCTCGGCGTAGTAGATCGCGGGGGCGAAGACGGCCGCCCGATCAAGCGAGCCATAGCGCTCGAGCGCCGCCAGCCAGCCCGCGACCGCGCCGGGCACGAGCGGCGAGCGGATGCCGTCGTCCTTGCTCCCCTCCTCAGCGAAGGCATCGGGCGTGGCGGCGGCCGGCGCCCGGCCGGTGTAGTCGAGCACGACCGGCGCCGGTGCTCCGGGCGTGGTGATGACCATGTAGCCGATCCCGCCGGCCCCGGACATGAACGGCTCGACGACGTTGAGTGTCGCCGCGATCGCCACCGCGGCGTCGATCGCGTTGCCGCCCTGCTGGAGCATGCTGAGGCCGGCCAAGGAGGCCAGCGGGTGCGCCGAGGCGACGGCCCCGCGTGCTCCAGTCACCGCCGGGCGGTGTGCGAGACCCAGGTTGGGCCAGGCCATGAGTTCTCCTTCCCTTTGACCGAGTATGCAGCTTCCACCGCGAGTCGCTGGTCGACGCGGCGTCGTGCCCCTCGGACGGAGGCGATACCGGTTTCGCTAGTGGTCGCTCGCGCAGGGTGGCGAGCGTTCCACCTCCTCTCGACTCGCCCGCGGCGGGGCCGTCGTCTCGCGGATCAGGAGCCTGGGCTGCAGGACGCGGGTCTGTGCCGGGCCTTCGGGCTCGGCGATCCGCTGTAGCAGAAGCTCGACCGCGGTCGCGCCCGCCTCCGCGATCGGGAGATCCACGGTCGAGAGTGCTGGGGTTGAGTAGCGGATGTAGTCCGGGTTGCCGAACGCGACCAGTGAGAGGTCGTGCGGCACCTGGCGTCCAGCGTCGCGGAGCGCGCGCAGGGCACCGGCAGCCATCGCGTCGGTGCCGACGAAGAGAGCGGTCGGCTGTCGCTCGAGCAGAGAAAGCGTCGCCTCGTAGCCGCTCTCGAAGCTGTAGTGGCCGGTGAGGACGAGCGAGGCGTCGGCCTCCAGACCCGCCTCGGCGAGGGCGGCGGTGTAGCCAGCCCGCCGGCTGATCGCGGCAAACCGGTTCAGCGGGTGGGTGAGATGCGCGATCCGGCGGTGGCCGAGTTCGATCAAGTGCTTGGTCGCGAGGTAGGCGCCGCGAAAGTTGTCGAACTGTACCTGGGAGATCGGTGCCTCGGCGGGCAGGTCGCGGTTGATGGCGACGACGGGGGTGCCTCCGGCCTGGGCGTGGAAGAGGTGCTCGTTGGCGATGCCGATGAGGGAGATCGAGAAGAGGATCAGGCCGTCGACCCGCTTGCGAAGCATCAGCTCGACGGCCCGGCGCTCGGACTCCAGATCCGGCGCGTCGGCGAGCAGCAGGCTGTATCCTGCCTGCCGGCAAGCGGCTTCGGCGCCGAGGATGACCAGCGGATAGAGCGAGTTGGTGAGGCTGCTGATCACCAGGCCGATGGTCGCTGTGCGTCGCCGGGCCAGGCTGCGAGCCAGCTCGTTCGGACGGTACCCGAGCCGCTCGATGGCGCTGCGGACACGCTCGCGGGTGGCCTCGCTCATCTCCGAGAAGCGGCCGTTGAGATAGTGCGAGACCGTAGCGACCGAAACGCCCGCCTCCTGGGCGACCTGCCGGACGGTGACGTGCCTCTGGTTCATGGTTCGCTGGTAGATGCCTCGCTCGACTGAACCGGTATAGCTATCGTAGAGGAGAGCCGGGGGCCTGTCAAGACCCGACGGTGGGCCCGCAACCACTCACGGGGTCAGCCGCGTCGTTCAGATGAGGCGTCGTGAGGCAGCGCTGGCTGGCGTGACCCGAAGCGACGATGACCGTCGCTGCCGAGCTGCCCTCCCGGGCTGCCGATGGCGACTCCGTGACGATCGCCCTGAGCCACGGACAGGGCGCCCTCTGCTTGGAGCTGTTTGTTTCGACCCGGCTCGCATGGCCGCAACGCTCGCCTGTCATCGTGCCATACTTGAGTGGCAGTCGAGGTGAGCGCACACTACGCCTGCGGAGACAGGGCACTGGGAGAGGTCGATGACGGATCAGGTACGCGTGCGCTTCGCGCCCAGCCCGACTGGAGACCTGCACGTCGGCGGGGCGCGCACGGCGCTGTTCAACTGGCTCTTCGCCCGCCAGCACGGCGGGGCCTTCATCTTGCGCATCGAGGACACCGACCAGGCGCGGCTGGTCGGCCAGAGCATCGCCGGGATCATCGAGTCGCTGCGCTGGCTGGGCCTGCACTGGGACGAGGGGCCGGATGTCGGCGGGCCGTACGGGCCGTACGTGCAGAGCCAGCGGCTTCCCCTCTACCGCGAGCACGCCGAGCGGCTGGTGCTGGCGGGACAGGCCTACTACTGCTTCTGCACGCCCGAGCGGCTGGAACGCGTGCGCCAGGAGCAGCGCGCCCGCGGCGAGCCGCCTGGCTACGACCGCCACTGCCGCTACCTGCCGCCGGCCGAGGTCGAGGAGCGGCTGGCCCGCGGTGAGCCAGCAGTGATCCGCTTCAAGATGCCGCTCGAGGGGGAGACGACTATCGTCGATTTGCTGCGCGGCGAGATCACCTACGAGAACCGCTTGCTGCAGGATCTGGTGCTGCTGAAGTCCGATGGCTTCCCTACCTACCATCTGGCCAACGTGGTGGACGACCACTACATGCGGATCAGCCACATCCTGCGTGCCGAGGAGTGGATCCCCAGCGCGCCACTGCACTACCAGCTCTATCGTGCCTTCGGGTGGGAAATGCCTGTCCTCTGCCACCTGCCGCTGATCCTCAGCCCGGACGGCAAGGGGAAGCTGAGCAAGCGGCACGGCGCCACCGGGGTGCTCGAGTTCAAGCGCCAGGGCTACCTGCCAGAGGCGATGATCAACTACCTGGCGCTGCTCGGCTGGGCCTACGATGCCGAGCAGGAGATCTTCTCCCTCGAGGAGCTGATCGAGAAGTTCCGGCTGGAGGAGGTCAACCCGCACCCGGCCCGCTTCAACTTCGAGAAGCTCCTCTGGATGAACCAGTACTACATCAACCACGTCCTCTCGCTCGACGATCTGGCCCGGCGCTGCGTGCCGCTGCTCCAGGAGGCGGGGCTGGTGTCGCCCGAGGCCAGCGATCCGGCATCGCCGGCCTATGCCTATGTCCGCGAGGTAGTGGCCCTGGTCAAAGACCGCCTCAAGCTCCTGACCGAGGTGGTCGATCTCACCCGCTTCTTCTTCACCGAGGTCGAGGACTACGACCCCGAGCTGCTGATGGCCCGCAAGGTGGAGCCGGAGACGATGCTCTACGCGCTGGAGCGAGTGATCGAGACGCTGCGCGCGGCCGACTTCAGCGACGAGGCCGATCTCGAGCGGCGGCTGCGGGGGCTGGCGGAGGAACTGGGCTTGAAGACCGGCCAGCTCTTCATGCCCATCCGAGTGGCGGTGACCGGTCGCACGGTCTCGCCGGGCCTGTTCGAGACGCTGCGGGTGCTCGGCCGGGAGCGCTCGCTCACACGGCTGGCCGCAGCGCGGGAGAAGCTGGCGGCGTATCTGGCTCGGAGAGCACCGGCTGGTTGAGCGCCAGAGCTTGCGGGCGCACTGTGACCTGGCCAGCTTGGAGGCTCCCGCGGAGTGATGCCACGCGGTGACGTACCGGAACACGAGCATGGTGCCGGTGACAGGGCTGGGGCGAACGATCAGTCCGCTCTAGCCCTGTCGGCTCTGTCTGCTGCTGGCACCGCAATCCTTGTCCTTGCGCTGTCCCTTTGCGCCTTCAAGCTACGCCCAGGTGCTGGCGGAAGAACGCCAGCGTGCGACGCCAGGCGTCGATTGCCGCCTCCGGTCGGTAGCTGGCCCGGGTATCGTTGAAGAACGCGTGCGGGGCGTTCGGGTAGATGTGAAGCTCGAACTGCTTGCCGGCCTCGCTCAGCGCCTGGCGCAGCCGCTCCACCTCGGAGGGCGGGATGCCCTGGTCTGCCTCCCCGTAGAGGCCGAGCAGCGGGCAGGAGAGGTTCCGCACCTGCTCGATCGGGCTCGGGTTGCGGCCGTAGAAGACCACCGCTGCGCCCACCTGAGTGCTCCGGCAGGCGGTCAGCAGCGCCAGCCCACCGCCCATGCAAAAGCCGACTACCCCCACCTTCGGCCCGCGCACCTCCGGCCGGCTCAGCAGGTAGCGCGCGGCCGCGTCGATCTCGGCTACCGCCCGGTCGTACTCCAGCTCCATCGCCAGCTTGCGGGCCTCGTCCGGCTCGCTCGCGACCTTGCCGTGGTAGAGATCGGGCGCCAGCGCGGCGAACCCCTCGGCGGCGAAGCGGTCGACGACGTCCTTGATGTGCGGCTCCAGGCCCCACCATTCCTGGATCACGACGATACCTGTCGCCGGAGCCGTGCCCGGGAGCGAGAGGTAGCCGGGTACCTGTCCACCGTTGCCCGGGAACTCGATCATCGTACCTGCCATCAACGTGCCTCCTTCGACTCGCGCTCGCCCCCGAGAGGACAGCCTGCTCGCGCCGGTGCGCTGACGCTGGCCGAGCCGATCCGCCGCGTCAACCGGTTGCTGCCAAGGCTCGATCGCCTCTCTATGGTGTGAGCCGGCGCGCTCGCTCCTGCCCGGGCTGGTGATCGCGGCCTGCTGGTCTGCGGCCACTCACCTCCAGGGCTCAGCTCACGAAGGCGACCGACTCGACTCTGGCGGCGGCCCCGGCCGGCACGGCTGACCGCCACCACCACTCGCCCGGATCGGCCCGCAGGAGCCGGCCGCCGGAGCAGACGGCCCAGATCGACCCATCGGGCGCGGCCACGAATAGCTCGACCATGTCCTCCATCGGCGTCTCGATGCCGCTGTCGGCCGGCTCCCAGCTCTCGCCGCCGTCGGCCGAGACCACGATCCGGCCCATCCGCCCGACGTGGGGCGCCGGGCCCGCGAGCACCAGGTGCGGGTGCGTCGGTGGGACGATGGTCGCCCGGGTATAGTCGGTGAGCAGCTTCGTCCAGCTCGACCCGCCGTCGCGCGAGCGTGCCACCCCACCCAGCTTCGGCCCGCCCTCGCCCCGCGGCTGCGACCGCAGTGCCGCGTAGCCGAGCGAGACGTAGAGCAGGTTCGCGTCGGACGGGTGGCCGGTGATATGGTGCACGTCGTGGTCGGGGCCGACATCGATGTAGCCCCAGGACTGGCCGCCGTCGCGGCTCTCGATCAGGCCGCCGACCTCGACCGAGGCGAGCAGCCGCTGCGGCTGGCCGGGCGGCGAGTAGATGTTGCGGACCGCGCCCGCGCGTGGCGAGTAGGGGAGGTACCACTCGTCGCAGCCAGGCAGCCGGCGGATGCCCTCGAGCTCCTGCCAGCTCCGACCGTGGTCGCGGCTGCGGAAGATGCGCCCCGGCTCGGTGCCGCAGAGCAGCGCGCCGGGAAAGGTCGGGTCAGGAGCGATGGTTCGCAGTACCGGCGTGGTTAGGCCGTCGTCGGCGGGCGACCAGGTGCGCCCGCCGTCCTCGCTGCGGAAGATGCCGTCGCCGTAGGTGCCGGCGAGGAGGAGGGTATCGCCGCTCGGCGCGCGCTCGGCGTAGAGGGCGCTGACGCGGCGTCCCTCGAGGCCCAGCGGCTCCAGCCGGTCGCCAGCGAGGCGGAAGACTCCGGAGTCCGTGCCCAGGTAGGTCTCGAACATGGCCCGCTCCTTTTGACTCGTACCCCCAGCGTACTCCAAACGGGGGTAGAGAGCCAGGCCCCGCTCGCCATGACCGTTGACGCGGGAGCGGTCAGGGCTACAATACGCTCTGTAACTCCCTCGCGTGGCAGAGCATCCGCGCACGGCCGTTCGCCGGGCCTCTACGGGGGTGGGCCATGTCGCTCAGGTACTATTTCGCCTACGGATCGAACATGGACGAGCAGCAGATGTACCGCCGATGTGTGAGCCCTGAACTCGTGGGTCTGGCCACATTGCCGGGGTGGAGGTTCAGGATCAACTCCCGTGGGGTTGCCACCGTTGTGCCCGAGGACGGGAGCACGGTGTACGGCGTGCTCTGGGTCATCGACGAGGAGGATGAGCAGCGCCTGGATTTCTACGAAGGCGTGGATGCCGGCTATTACGTGAAGCGCACGGAGATGGTCTACGGCGAGGGCGGGGTCGCTCTCGAAGCCTTGCTCTACGAGGCCACCGACGACGAGCCGGGCTCTCCCAGGCCGGGATACCTGGATTGGATCGTGGCTGCCGCGCGCCGTCACGGCCTGCCGCCCTGGTACATCGAGGAGCTGCAAGGATGGTCGAGGACTGGCGGCTGAGGCCTCCGCTACCACATACAGCGCGGCCAGAACTGGCCCAGCCGATGGGCACGACTGGTCGTCTCGGTCAGCGAGGAGCCGGTGAGGGCGCGCTCACCGGCTCCTCGTCTGTGCCCAAGCTAGTAGTGGATGCTCACCACCGAGCCGACGTTCAGGAAGTTCCAGAACCACTCGGCATCCGGGTTCTGCAAGCCCACGCAGCCGTTACTGGTAAACCCGCCGAACTGGGAGGGCGGTGTCCAGTAGTTGCCGTGCAGGGCATATCCCCCGTACTTGAAGTACTGCGTGAACTGCACGTTCTCCAGGTAGTAGTAGCCCGGCGCTCCTCGTGGGATGCCGACCGTCGCCGCGTCCATGGTCTCGTTACGGACGCGGTAGAGTATCTGGAACACGCCGATGGGTGTCTTGCCGTCGCGCCCGGCTGTGATGATGGCGACGTAGACCGGGCGATAGCCGTCGTAGGCGACCGCGTAGAAGGTACTCAAGCTCACGTCGACCCAGTGGCCGCCGTAGATTTGCGGCGGCGTCTGCGGCACCAGCGGCTCGACCCAGGCGGAGGAGACGTACCGCCCCGGCCCCAACTCGTACCAGATCGACGTGCCGTACATCTCCTCGCCCTGCACCACGCCGCGGATGGCCACCGGGTGCCGGCGCCAGGTGGTGCCGACGGCCGGCGCGTCGGCGCGCGGGGCGGAGCGGATCAGGAGCTCGTCGGTCGTCACCACGCCGAAGACTGCGCCGTCGTCGGTGCTGACCGCGCGCGACCAGCGCGGGTCGACCAGCCCCGGTGGGATGAGCATCGCATCGGCGGCTTGTGATACCGGATCGGTCTTCACGCGCCGGGCCTGCGCGTACTGGGCACCGAGCCGCCCGAGCAGTACCTCGTAGTCGGTTCCGGCGTATTCCGGGTGGTACTCGAAACGGGCGCGCTCGAAGTACTGCACGGTATAGACCTGGCCGGTGTCGGGGTTGACTTCGCTGAACTCCTCGGAGATCGGATAGCCGAAGGTGTACAGGCCGCCGTGCTGCTCCCAGTACCGCTTGAAGCCGTAGGCCAGCGTATGGCCGGTCTCCGGGAAGAAGACGCGATCCGGGTCTCCCGCGACCCACTCCGCCGTCTGCGGCGGGAGGGGCCGGAATGGGAACTCGTTCCGGCGCTCCTCCGTCGCCCAGTTGCCGAGCAAAGTCGCCAGTACCTGGTACGGTGTGCCGGCGTACTCCGGGTGGTACTCGAAGCGAGCCCGCTCGAAGTACTGGACGACCTGGCCGTCCTGGGTGAACGGCTCGCTGATCGGGTAGCCGAAGATCATCAGGCCGCCGCGCGTCAGCCAGGCTTGCAGGAAATCGCCACTGAGGTGATGCCCGGTTTCGGGGAAGTAGAGCTTCAAGGCCGTCCAGGGTGCGGCGGCGGCAGGGCGGGGAGTCTGGATCGCCGATCCTGCCAGGGTAAACACGAGCGCGACGATCACCAGGCCCCACCGCCGAAGAGCTTGCATGTCTCCCTTCCCTTTCTCCTCAGGCGACAAAAACCCGATCTAAAAAATTGATCACCGATACTGCCCGTCAAGATTAGATAGG
>JADBJL010000092.1 GCA_014874455.1 Thermomicrobiaceae bacterium | reverse complement strand
CCGAAGGAGTACGAGCTGCTCGTCTACCTGGCTCGCCACCAGGGCCGCGTCTGTACCTCGGAGAGCCTCTTGCGCGCGGTCTGGGGCTACGAGGGCTACGGCGATACCCGAACGCTGGCCGTCCACATCCACGGGCTGCGCGAGAAGCTGGAAGACGATCCCCGGCATCCTGGACTCATCGAGACCGTGCGGGGGATCGGGTATCGCCTCTCGTCGCAGGCGACCTCGTAAACGGGCCAAGGAGATTCGCGCTGTCCTGGCCACCGATGTCCCGTTCATGATCCGGCAATCCGGGAGGCGCCCGAGTCTCTACGATTGTGCTGAGGTGATGGCGGTCTTTTCGAGGTGAGCGCGTGCCCGCTCCGGTACTCGTATCCGTTCCGATCCTGCTTGCCGAGTTCTCGCCAGCGGCCGGAGACCTTCTGGCTGTGCTGCTCGCCGCCGCGCTGGGCATGGCGGTGGCGGCGCTCGTACTGCGCTGGCGATATCGCCGCCAGCTCGCGGCCCGCATCGAGGCGCTCCAGCGCCAGCTCGCCGCGCACCACGCCGAGGCGCGAGCACTACGGGAGCCAGTTGCGCTTCCCGACCCGCTGGAGCGGCTGCGCGCGCAGCTCGACGACGCGCTCCGGGTGTCCGGAGAGCAGCGCCGGCTGGCCGAGGCGGAGCGAGAGCAGCTTCACCGGATCCTCGAGCACCTGAGCGACGGGATCGTGATCATCGATGCCCAAAGCAAGGTCAGGCTCCTCAACCGAGCTGCCCACGAACTGCTGAGCACCGGACGTGGCCGGGCGATCGGTCGCCCGTACCCTGAGGTGCTGCGCGACTACGAACTGGACGAGCTGGTGCGCGCCGCCGCGTCGGGGGCAACCAGCCCGCCGAGTCGCTTCGTGGAGCTCGGACGCCCGGGACGGACAGTGCAGGCGCTGGCCTCCTCGCTACCCGGCCCGAGCGGCCCGATGGTCACGCTGATCCTGCGCGACATCACCGAGCTGCGGCGCACCGAAGCCATCCGGCGCGACTTCATCGCCAACGTCTCGCACGACCTCAGGACGCCGCTGGCTGGGCTGCAGGCCCTCGTCGAGACGCTGCTCGACGGCGCGCTCGAAGACCCTTCGGTGGCCCGCGACTTCCTCAACCGGATCGCGACCGAGGTCGACCACCTCACCCGGCTCGTCACGCAGCTTCTCGAGCTCACCCGCGCCGAGGCCGGCCAGCTCCCGCTCCACCGGGTGCCGACCGACCTGGCGGTGCTCATCCAGCAGACGCTGGCCCGCTTCGAGCCCCGCGCCCGCGCCAAGGAGCTGGAGCTGGAGACCAGGCTGCCTTCCGCGCTCCCGACCATCGTCTGCGATCCGGAGCGGATCGGCCAGGTGCTCTCTAATCTCCTCGACAATGCCATCAAGTTCACCCCGCCGGGTGGGCGTATCACGGTGAGTGTGGAGGCAACCGAGAACGCCGTCCGCGTCGCCGTCAGCGACACCGGGCCGGGGATCCCGTCCGACGACCTGGATCGCATCTTCGAGCGCTTCTACAAGGGCGACCGCTCGCGCTCCGCCAGCGGCAGCGGGCTCGGGCTGGCGATCGTGAAGCACCTGGTGCAGCTCCACGGCGGCACCGTCTGGGCGGCGAGCCCGCCACGCGCGGGAGCGACTATCGGCTTCACCCTGCCAGTGGATTTCACAGCCGCTTCACAATAGCGACTCACCGGCAGGCTATGCTCGAGCTCGAGGGCGATCTACCGGGTTCCCTCCAGCCCGCGGCCGGGCCGTGCGGTATGTTCCCCTCGAGCCTCCCACTTCTCCTCACGCCGGGCGGTGATGTCCCCCCACCATCACCGCCCTCCCCTGCTCTCCGCGAAGGCCAGAGCATCCCGCTGCAGAGCATGCGCGGCATGCTCTCCACCGTGCGTGCTCGGGTGCAGGCCCCGTCCGGGCTCCCCCTCACCTCGGCTTCGCCGCCCCTCTCCCACTCTGTGGGGTTGGGGGTGCGGGGAGCTTCGCCACCTCTCTCCAGCACTGCGCGGGAGAGGGGAAGGGGGTGAGCGCAGGCGAAATGATCTATTCGTGGAGTCTCCGTGGTTGACTTGAGATGCCCCCACGAGGGGGGGGGAGGCACCGGCGTGGCCGATGAGCCTGGGGCGTGCCGATGACACGACAACGACGAAGCACCAGCCAGATCGGGCCGGTGATCCTCGTCGAGCGCGAATGGCCGGCCCGCGCCTACCTGAAGGCGCAGCTCGAGGAGGAGGGGCTATGGGTCGTCGCCCTGTCCAGTCCGAGCGATGCGATCGCCTATTTGGAGCGGTGGGAGATTACACCCACCCTCTTCATTCTTGACTTGACCGGGCAGCCTGCTGAGGAGCGGCCACGCTTCCTGGAACTGCTCCGTCGCCAGCCGGAGGTTCCCGTCATCGTGCTGAAGAGCCCGCTGCTCGCCGGGCAGCCCGACCTCGAGGCCCGGGCTGCCCGCGTGCTGGTTCGCCCCTTCAGCGTCGATGATGTGGTGCGTACCGTCGCTGGGGTGCTGGGTGGATGACGGTGTGCTGTCAGCCACCGGCAGGTCACGCTCGCGTTCACCCTGCGTTAATCGCGCGTTAATTCCCCGCTCGCATGCTGTTAACACCCTGACGGTACAGTGAGAGAGGACGGAAGGCGAAGCAAGCCAGGGCTTCGTCGAGGAGCAGGAATCAGATGGTCGGACAGCGTGAGCGAGCGGTTCCCAGCTCGAGCGGTGCTCGTCGGGATCAGCACCGCGTGCTGATCGTGGAGGACGACGGGACGCTGGCAGAGTTGCTGCGCTACAACCTCGAGCGACACGGCTACAGCGCCTGGATTGCCGCCGACGGCAAACAGGCGCTGATGCTGGTCCGCTCGGTGCGGCCCGACCTGGTGATCCTCGACCTGATGCTGCCCGGCATCGATGGCCGGGACGTCTGCCGCCTGATCCGCAAGTGGTCATCCGTGCCGATCCTGATCCTGACTGCCCGCGACAGCGAAGAGGACGTCGTCGCTGGGTTCGCGCTCGGGGCCGACGACTACCTGACCAAGCCGTTCCGGGTCCGCGAGTTGATGGCCCGGGTGGAGGCACTGCTGCGGCGGGCCGCGGCGCCGAGCGACGAGCCGCGAGTCTTGACCGCTGGCCGGTTGGCAGTCTTCCTCGACGAGCACCGGGTGCTCTATCACGACCGCGAGATCCACCTTCCACCGAAAGAGTTCGCGTTGCTGGCAGCGCTGGTCAAGCGAGCTGGCCAGGCCTGCAGCCGCGCTGAGCTGCTCGACCTGGTGTGGGGCAACGAAGTCATCGTCGATCCACGAAATATCGATGTGCATATCCGGCGGATTCGCGCTGCGCTGGAAGGAGAGCCCGATGGATCGCACCTGATCCAGACCGTGCACGGTGTGGGCTACCGCTTTGTAGCGGACGTGAGTGAAGTGGTTGATGCCTGAGACGGGAGGAGGACAGTACGGTGGAGACGTGGCGTAACTCTCAAGCCTTTCGCCAGTTGACGACCGAGCAGCTCAGCCGCCGGGCATTGCTCCGGCGCGCAGCGGTCACCGGGCTCTCGGTTCCGATAGTCGCGGCGCTGCTGGCAGCCTGCCGGCAGGCGGAGGCAACACCCACGCCGGCAGCGGGTGGCGCCGCGCCCAGCCCGACCGCTCCGGCAGCTACGCCGACCACTGCAGCCGCGAAGCCGACCGCCCCAGCAGCTACGCCGACTGCCGCGGCCGCGAAGCTCTCCGGCCTGATCGCGATCGACGGATCGAGCACGGTCTTCCCGATCAGCGAGGCCGTGGCTGAGGAGTTCCAGAAGCAGTACCCGGAGGTGAAGGTCACGGTCGGGATCTCGGGAACCGGCGGTGGCTTCAAGAAGTTCTGCGCCAAGGAGACTGATATCAGCGACGCCTCGCGGCCGATCAAGGATTCGGAACTCCAGACCTGCCAGCAAAACGGTATCGAATTCATCGAGTTGCCGGTCGCCTTCGACGGGCTCTCGGTCGTCGTCAACCCGCAGAACGACTGGGTCGACCAGCTTACCGTCGAGGAGCTGAAGACGATGTGGGCGCCCGAGGCACAGGGAACCATCACCCGCTGGAACCAGATCCGGCCGGAGTGGCCCGACGCCCCGTTGAACCTCTACGGCCCCGGGACGGATTCGGGCACCTTCGACTACTTCACCGAGGCGATCGTGGGCAAGAGCGGGGCCAGCCGCGGGGACTATACCGCGTCTGAGGACGACAACGTCCTGGTTCAGGGCGTCGCTGGCGACGTGAACGCGCTCGGCTACTTCGGCCTCGCCTACGCGGTCCAGAACGAGGGCCGGATCAAGATTGTGCCCATCATCAACCCGAAGACCGGAGAGCCGGTCATGCCCAGCCTGGAGACGGTGAAGAACGGCCAGTACGTGCCGCTCTCCCGGCCGATCTTCATCTATGTCTCGATGACGGCGGTCGAGCGGCCGGAGGTCGACGCGTTCGTGCGGTTCTACCTCCAGAACGCGGCGACACTGTCCGAGGAGGTGGGCTACATCCCGCTGCCGGACGAGGCGTACCAGCTTGCCGCGGAGCGGTTCGAGAAGCGCAAGACGGGCTCGGTGTTCCAGGGAGTGGAAGTCGGCGTTTCGATCGAGGATGTCCTGCGCCGCGAGCAGTAGCGCGGGGTGAGCCACCGCGCACTAGGAGGCTATGCGGCGCTCGTCTGGATGAGTAGAATCGGCCGTCAGGAGGGGTGCCGGCGTTGGCGATGGACGGCGTTCCGGACGTAGCGTACACACCCGAAGCCGCCCGCTTGGCAGTGGTAGCCGAGCGGCAAGAGCGCATCCGGCGCACGCTCCAAGGGGGGCTGGCACAGGATCGCCGTCGGCGCATCCGCGAGAGCGTCATTACCGGTGGCCTTTTCCTGGCGGCCGCGATCTCTGTCCTGACCACCGCGGGGATCATCTACACCCTGGGCATCGAGACGTTCCACTTCTTCCAACGGGTCTCGATCGTCGACTTCTTGACCGACACCCAGTGGACACCGCTGTTCACCGAGAAGCACTTCGGGATCGCGCCGCTCGCTGTTGCCACGCTCCTGGTCTCGTCGATCGCGATGCTCGTCTCGCTGCCCCTCGGGCTACTGGCGGCCATCGGCCTGGCCGAGTACCTGCCGCTTCGCCTGGCACGCGTGATCAAGCCGATCCTCGAGATCCTGGCCGGCGTGCCGACCGTGGTCTACGGCTACTTCGCGCTGCTCTTCGTGACGCCGCTCCTCCAGCGCTTCATCCCCAACCTGCAAGTCTTCAACGTGCTCTCGGCCGGCCTGGTGATGGGGATCATGATCCTGCCGCTGGTGGCTTCGCTCTCGCAGGACGCGATGCTGGCTGTGCCGCAGTCGCTACGGGAAGCCGCCTACGCGCTGGGCGCGACCAAGCTCGAGGTCGTGTGGCGAGTGGTCGTGCCGGCCTCGCTCTCCGGCATCGTCGCCTCGTTCATCCTGGCGGTCTCGCGGGCAGTGGGCGAGACGATGATCGTCGTGATCGCGATGGGCAACACCCCGCGCCTCTCGTTCAACCCGCTGGAGCAGATGCAGGCGATGACCGCCTACATTGTCCAGATCAGCCTGGGTGACACGCCGCACGGCACGCTCGAGTACCAGACGATCTTCGCCGTCGGCACGACGCTCTTCCTGATCACGATGGTGCTGAACCTGCTGAGCTTCCGCTTGCTGCGGCGTTTCCGGGAGATCTACCAGTGACGGGTACGCAGCTCAGACCGACCGTGGGGACTGACACCGAATTCCAGCCCCGGCTCTCCCTTCGCCGGAAGGTCGGCGCCGTCTTCGGCGTGTTGACGGTCGTGGCGATGGCGATCGGGCTACTGACTCTCGGCACGCTGATCGTCGACGTGGTGCGCGACGGCTGGTCGGTGCTCTCCTGGGACTTCATCCGGAACTTCCCCTCGCGGCGGCCGAGCGAAGCCGGCATCCGCTCGGCGCTGATCGGCACGGTCTATGTCATGGTGCTGGTCGCGGTCATCGCGTTCCCGCTGGGGGTGTCCGCCGCGGTCTACCTGGAAGAGTTCGCTCCCAAGAACCGACTGACCAGCTTCATCGAGCTGAACATCTCGAACCTGGCGGCGGTGCCGTCGATCGTCTACGGGCTGCTCGGCCTCGGGATCTTCGTGCGCGCGTTGACGCTCGGGCCGAGCGTGATCGCCGGAGCCCTGACGCTGAGCCTGCTGATCCTGCCGATCATCATCATCGCCAGCCGGGAGGCGCTGCGGGCCGTGCCGCCCTCGATCCGCGAGGCCGGCTATGCGCTCGGCGCGTCGCGCTGGCAGACGGTGCGGATGTTCGTCTTGCCGGTAGCCATGCCCGGTATCCTGACCGGAACTATCCTGGCGCTCTCGCGGGCGATCGGCGAGACCGCCCCGCTGATCACGATCGGCGCGCTCACCTACATCGCCTTCACGCCGAAGAGCCTGCTCGATCCCTTCACCGTACTGCCGATCCAGATCTACAACTGGGTGTCGCGGCCCCAGCCGGCGTTCCACCAGCTCGCGGCTGGTGGCATCATCATCTTGCTGGCGGTGCTGCTGAGCTTCAACGCGCTGGCGATCGTGCTGCGCGCGCGCTTGCAGCGCCAGATCCGGGACTGAGAGAGGAAGGGCATGACCGCGCCGACGACCGAGCGCCGCCACATCGTCGTTCCCCCAGGTTCCGTCGCGTTGCGCCTCGAGAACCTCTCGGTCTGGTACGGCGCCCACCAAGCCGTCCGCGACATCTCGATGGTCATTCCGGAGCGGAGCATCACCGCCATCATCGGCCCCTCCGGGTGCGGCAAGAGCACGCTGCTGCGTGCGCTGAACCGGCTGCACGACACGACACCCGGTGCCCGGGTGGCGGGTCATGTCTGGCGGAACGGGATCGACCTCTACGCGCCGACGACCGACCCGGTCTGGGTACGCCGACACATCGGGATGATCTTCCAGCGACCGAACCCGTTTCCCAAGTCGATCTTCGATAACGTCGCCTTCGGGCTGCGGGTCAATGGCTACCGGGGCAACGTGGCCGAGCAGGTGGAGCAGGCGTTGCGCGCGGCCGCGCTCTGGGACGAGGTCAAGGACAAGCTGCACGCCAACGCGCTCGCTCTCTCCGGCGGCCAGCAGCAGCGCCTCTGCATCGCGCGGGCGCTGGCGGTCAAGCCGGAGATCCTGCTCATGGACGAGCCATGCTCGGCGCTCGATCCGGTGGCGACCATGCGGATCGAAGACCTGATGCGCGAGCTGGCGAAGTCGTATACCATCGTCATCGTGACGCACAATATGCAGCAGGCCTCCCGAGTCTCGGACTACACAGCGTTCATGCTAGCCGGTGAGGATCGGATCGGTGAGCTTATCGAGTACGCGCCGACGCGGGAGATCTTCATCCGCCCGCGTGACCGGCGGACCGAGGACTACATTACCGGGCGGATCGGTTAGCAGCGAGGACGGCCGCGTGCGGCTGTCACCGGTCGGCTGGGTCTCGCTGAATGCCGGAGTGAGCCGCCGGAGCCTGATCCCCAGCCACGGCGAGGAGCACAGGAGCACGGCTGATGAGTGAGCCCCTCGTCTCCGTCACCGTGCGCCAGCGGCAACCTGAGCCAGCGCTGGCTCAGCGCGAGACCGTGGCCGCGAGCATGACCGTGGAGCGTCTCAGCGCGTTCTACGGGCAGTTCCAAGCACTGGCAGATATCACGTTCCCGATCCATCCCGCGGCGGTCACCGCGGTCATCGGGCCGTCAGGCTGCGGCAAGTCCACCTTCATCCGCTGCCTCAACCGCCTGCACGAGCTGACGCCCGGCGCCCGCGTGAGTGGCCGCGTCCTGCTCGATGGTGTGGATATCTACGATCCAGCCATCGACCCAGCTCGGGTACGCCAGTTGATCGGGATGGTCTTCCAGAAGCCGAACCCGTTCCCGCACCTCTCCGTCTACGACAACGTGCTCGCCGGAATCCGGCTGCACCGCTCGCGCATCCCGAAACCCCAGGCGGACGAGATCGTGGAGCGCAGCCTGCGGGCCGCGGCGCTGTGGGACGAAGTCAAAGACAAGCTCGGCGCTCCAGGCTCTTCGCTCTCCGGCGGCCAGCAGCAGCGCCTGTGCATCGCGCGGGCGGTGGCCATCGAGCCAGAGGTGCTGCTCATGGACGAGCCGACCAGCGCGCTCGACCCTATCGCGACCTACCGCATCGAAGAGTTAATCGCCGAGCTGAAGCAGCGCTACACCATCGTCATCGTCACCCACAACATGCAGCAGGCCGCCCGGATCGCCGACTACGTCGCATTCTTCCTGGCCGGCGAAGAACGAACCGGCCGCCTGATCGAGTTCGATACGGCGGAGCAGATCTTTACCAATCCCAAGCGGCGGGAGACCGAGGAGTACATCACCGGCAAGATCGGTTGAGCGGTGGGCGCCGATCGGCGTCGCACACCCCAGACACGCCCACTCGCTGGTGGTACAATAGGGCGAACCGTGCGGCCTCAGACGGATGTGGCGAACTCGCGGAGCGACGCGAGGCGAACCGGAAGGTTCTCTGTCGTTGTCGCGCACCTTCGCGAGTACCGGTGAATGCAGCAGGGCAGAGGGCCGATACAGCTAGCATGAGGACGACGCTAGACAAGGCAGGTGGGTGATGGGGACGGCAATTCGCACGCGAGCTGAGTTCGAGCGCGAGCTGCAGTCGCTGCGCGAGGAGGTGCTCAACCTCGGCAGCATGGTCGAGAAGGCGGTTCAACGAGCGGTTCAGGCGCTCAAGAACCGGGACGTCGAGCTGGCAAGGCAGGTGATCGAGGGCGACCAGGAGATCGACGAGCGCACCTATGCGCTGGAGGAGAAGGCGCTCCTCCTCATCGCCACCCAGCAGCCGCTGGCCACCGACCTCCGGATCATCGCGGCAACACTCTTCATCATCAGCGAGCTCGAGCGGATCGGCGACTACGCCGAGGGCATCGCCAAGATCGCGCAGCGGCTCGCCGATCGGCCGCCACTCAAGCCGCTGATCGATATCCCGCGGATGGCCGAGGTTTCGACCGAGATGTTGCGGGGCAGTCTCGACGCCTTCATCGACCGCGACCTGGAGGCTTGCCGCGCGATCTGGCGGCGCGACGACGAGGTGGACGCGCTCTACGACCAGGTCTACCGAGAGCTCCTGACCTACATGATCAGCGACCCATCGACGATCGAGCGAGCCACGCTGCTTCTCTGGACAGCCCATAACCTGGAGCGGATCGCCGACCGGGTCACCAATATCTGCGAGCGGATCGCCTTCGTGATCACCGGCGACCCGCGCGCGCTCCCGGGCGAAGTCGAACCCGACTACCCGAACGATTGAGAGCGCTCCGCCCAGCGTAGCTCTTCAGGCTGCCACCAGCGATCGGAGAGGTACGGAGCACGCCTGTCGATCGGCAGGACTGGCTGTGCTCACGCGCGATATGCCACCACGTAGTCAGGCGCTGGTACCTGCTCCCCCTGCAGCACCGATACATCCGGTACTCGACCGCGCCGGGGCGGAGTCGTCGCTGCCGCTCCCGGTACCGGTGAGTCGCTGCCGGGCTCGCTGCACGATGCGGCGAACGGTGCGCGGGTGGCAGCCCAGGAGCGCCGCGATCTCCTTGAGGCGCAGCCCGGCAGTCACGTGCAGCTCGAGCACCAGGAGCTCCCGCTCGGGCAGATGCGCGAGCTCTTCCACCAGCAGCAGTGCCGGAGAAGGGGTCTCCGCCCTTCCTACCGGGTCGAGATCGTCGAGCGCGAGCGCGCCGATCGGGTGGCCGCGCTCCAGCCGGGCGATGGCCTGCTCGAGCATCGTCGGAAACCAGGTAAACACATAGCCAGCGAAACTTCCCGAGCCCTTCCAGCGGCGGATCATCTCGGAGAAAACGAGGAAGGCTTCTTGCTGGACATCGGAGAACTCGCAGGTGCGCAGCGTCGCTCGACGAGCGACGCGACGAGCGAAACGCTCGATCTTGAAGGCGAAGGCCTCGTAGAGCAGGTTGCGCGCGGCGGTATCCTCCTTCGCGCAGCGCGCCAGGCGGTTGAGTGCGGCATCGAGCTCCGGTGTCAGGTCGAAGTCGGGGGGAACAGCGTGCCCCTCGATGATGACCGTCATCGTCTGAGCCTCCATCTCGGCATGCCCGGGCGGCAGAGGCGGACGCATCGTCGCCGCTGCTGGCCCTCGCGTCCGCTGCTCGCCGGGCCGGCAAGGGAGGCGCTGTTGCGCTCCGAACTGCTGACGTACCCTCGAGGGGCTTCAGTCCGAGGAGTGGCTCTTCGCCCCGCCGTTACCCCGCCCATCGCGTTGCCACGACATGGCCGGGATCGAGCGAAGGACGGGAGGTGGGTAATCGGCCACCGGTGCACGAAGGCTCATTCAGCGCGATCCGGAACAGGCGTGTCCAGGGTTCGGAGTTGCAGGACGTGCCGGGTGCCGCAGCGAGGGCAGACTGCCTCCAGCCATCCCTGGGCGACATAGCGCCGCTGGCGCACCTTTACCTCGATCCGCCCCGTCTCGTCGTAGATGGCCAGCAGCACCGGTGGAGCAGAACAGTCACAAACCCAGCGGAAGCGGAGAGGTGGCTGATCGCTCGCGTCTCCTGCTCGGCGGTTCACCGTTCGTCCTCCGTCACGTCGTACCGTCGCTCCAGGGCCGGCAGCACGAGACGGGCCGGCCCGACCGGATACCCTGACCCGGCACCCAGCCACCGCGAAGCCCCATCTTCGGGGCCAAGACGCGGAGCGAGCCGGTCGAGCGCCTGCATGAGCCGCAGCGTACGGAGCACCTTTGGGTCGAAGAGCGAGAGCTGCACCGCCAGCGGCGTCAGGCCGCTCATGCGGACGCCGAGCAGGCGGACAGGCCGTCGCCACTCCGCGAGGAGCTCGAAGGCGAGGCCGAGCGCCACCTCGGCGATCTCGCGCCCATCGAACGCCGGGCGGAGAAGCCGGCGCTGCCGGCCGACCGTCGTGAAGTCGTCGAAGCGCACCTTGACGCTCACCACCTGCCCCAGCAGGCCCTGCCGACGCATCTCCCTGGCAGTCTTCTCCGACAGCTCGCGCAGTGCGCGAGCGACCTCGCTCCGGTCGGCGAGATCGCGGTGGAACGTGCGCTCGTGTCCGACCGACTTCGGCGCGCGCTCCTCCGGCACCACCGGGCGCGGGTCGATCCCCTGGGCTAGGTGGTGTACCTCCTCGGCGCGGCGGCCGAAGACCATGCACAGCCAGTACGGCGGTACCTGCGCGAGCTGGCCGAGCGTCCGCACGCCGAGTTCCCGGAGCCGCCGGGCAGCCTTCGGGCCGATACCCGGCAAAGACTCGACCGGCAGCGGGGCGAGGAACGCCGCTTCCCGGCCAGGCAGGACGACGCTCAGACCGTCGGGCTTGGCGAGGTCGGCCGCAACTTTGGCCACCGTCCGGTTCGTGGCGATCCCGACAGTAACACTCAAACCGAGTTCCACACGCACCCGGCGGCGCAGGCGCTGGCCGACTGCCAGAGGCTCGTCGGGCCAGCGCGCCGCCGGCCCCAGCTCCAGGCACGCCTCATCGATGCTCAGGTGCTCGACGAGCGCGCTGAGCTCGCCCAGGATGGCGCGGAACTGCGCGGCCAGCCTGCGGTAGTAGGCGAAGTCCACCGGCAGAAAGACCGCCTGCGGGCAGAGCCGCTCCGCCTGGACGACCGGCATGCCCGAGCGGATACCGTAGCGGCGGGCCTCGTAACTGGCCGAGGAGACCACTCCCCGCCCGCCGGGACGACCGCCGACGATCAGTGGCCTGCCGGCCAGCTCCGGGCGCCGGCGCACTTCGGCTGCGGCGAAGAAGGCGTCGAGGTCTGCGTGCAGCACCACGCGCTGCCCATCCACCCCCACAGCAGATCCTTCCCTAAACCCGGATCAGAACATCTGTTCGCATTCTACGCGGAGGCGCTGCCCCTGTCAAGGGCCGCCCGCCAGGGGGTTTCCTCACATCCGGCGGCACGACAAGGGGGTGGCCTGATCAGGCCACCCCCGCACGCCCTCGACGGTCAGCGGTGCAGTCACCGCACCAGCAGCAGCATCGGGTGTTCGAGCAGGTGCTTGACCTCGGACAGGAACTGGGCCGCGGCGACGCCGTCGGCTACCCGGTGATCGGTCGAGAGCGTCAGCCGCATCCGCTGGACGGGCACGAGTTCGCCGCCGTCCCGATAGACCGGCTCCTTGACGATGCTCCCGACCGCCAGGATCGCGGCCTGCGGCGGGTTGATGACGGCGGTGAAGTGCTCGACCAGCCCGTACATACCCAGGTTGCTGATCGTGAACGTTCCGCCCTGGTACTCTTCGGGGCGCAGCTCACCAGCGCGCGCCCGGTTGATCAGATCCTTGCTCAGCCGGGCGATCTCGCCTAGCGGCTTGTGGTCGGCATCGACGATGTACGGCGTGATGAGCCCGTTCTCGAGCGCCACCGCGATCGCGATGTCGATCCGCTTGTAGACGCGGAGCTGGGTGCCAGCGAAGCTGGCGTTGAGCCCGCGGTGCTTGCGCAGGGCGAGCGCGCAGGCCTTCACCAGCATGTCGGTGATCGAGACCTTCTCCGCCTCCTCGTCGACTTGCTCGTTGATCTGCTTGCGCAGCGCCAGCGCGGCGTCCACCTCGACGACCGTGGTGACGTAGAAGTGCGGCGCCTGCTGGTGGCTCTCGGCCATGCGCCGGGCGATCGTCTGCCGCATCCGGCTGAGGTCGACCAGCTCGAACTCCGGCAGACCGGGGATAACCGGGGCCGGCGGTACCTCGACCTCCGGTCGCGGCGCCGCCGCTGGCGCGACCGGAGGGGCCGGAGCGGCCACCTCGACCGGCGGAGCCTGTGGTACGGCCGCCGGTCGGCCGATCAGCGGCAAGATATCTTCTTTGACGATCCGTCCGCCGGGGCCGCTGCCGCGAACCTGGCTCAGGTCGATCCCGTGCTCGGCGGCCAGCCGGCGCACCAGCGGCGAGGCGCGCACCCGTTCGCCCGGCGCGCGCTCGGCCACCGCCTCCACGGCCTGGGCGACCGGCGCTCCGACCGGCTGTTCGGCCCGCTCCTCGCGGCGCGCCTTGCCGTCCGCCGCGGCTGCCGGCCCGACGGCGGCTTCGACCTGCTCACCCGGCTCGCCAACGATGGCGATCGGCTGGCCCACCGGAACGGTCTGCCCTTCCTGCGCGACGAGCTTGAGAAGGACGCCGCTCTCGAACGACTCGATCTCGATGTTCACCTTATCGGTCTCGATTTCGGCGATCGGCTCCCCGCGCTCGACGCGGTCACCCTCCCGCTTGAGCCAGCGCAGGATGGTGCCTTCGGTCATGTCATACCCCATCTGGGGCATGACGATCGGCTTGGCCATCAGTCGCTCCTCCGCGCTCGTGACTGGCTGAACGCGCTCTCGCTTCCGCTAGCCGACAGTCACCGGCTGCTTCTGGTACAGCACCTGGCGCACCGCCGCGACGACACGATCTTTGTTGGGCACCACCAGGCGCTCCAGGTTGCGCGCGTACGGCATCGGCACCTCCAGGCTGCCGACCCGGGCGATGGGCGCGTCGAGGTAATCGAAGGCGCGCTCCTGCACCGCCGCCGCGATCTCAGCACCCATCGCCAGGGTGCGCCAGCCCTCCTCGACCACGACCAGCCGGTTCGTCTTCTGGACGGAGCGCACCACCGTGTCGATGTCGAGCGGGCGCAGCACCCGGAGATCGATCACTTCGCAGTCGATCCCCTCGCGGGCCAGTTCTTCGGCCGCCCCCAGCGCCAGGTAGTAGCCACGCGACCACGACACGATGGTCACATCGGTGCCCTCGCGGCGTACCTCGGCGCCCTCCAGCGGCAACAGGAAGTCCTCGTCGTCCGGCACCTCGCCCCGGTTGCGGTAGATCAGCGAGTGCTCGATGAAGATCACCGGGTCGTTACCACGGATGGCCGACTTCAGAAAGCCCTTGGCGTCCTTCGGCACAGCCGGCATGACCACCCGCAGACCGGGCACGTGCGCGTACCACCCCTCGAACGTCTGGGAGTGCGTCGCGCCGAGCTGGCCGAAACCGGCTGCGGTTCGGATGACGACCGGCGCAGTGAACTGCCCGTTGAACATGTAGTGCAGCTTGGCCAGGTGGTTGACGATCTGATCCATCGCCAGCAGCGAGAAGTTGATCGTCATGATCTCCACCACCGGCCGCAGGCCGCCGATGGCCGCACCGATCCCGGCGCCCACGATGCCGAGCTCGGCGATCGGGGTATCCCGCACGCGCTTGGGCCCGAACTCCTGCAGGAAACCGCGCGTCACCGCATATGACCCGCCGTAGTGGCCGATGTCTTCCCCCATCAGGAAGACGCGCTCGTCGCGGTACATCTCCTCGCGCAGCGCCTCGCGCAGCGCGTCGCGATAAGTGATCTCCCGTGCCATTCGCCTCGCTCCTCCGCCCTCAGCTCACGCGAACTGGCTCGGCGTAGACATGCTCCATCACCGTCGCCGGATCGGGCTCCGGGCTCTCCTCGGCGAACCGCACCGCCGCCGCGACCACCTCCTCGATCTCCCGGTCGATCTCCTCGAATTCCGTTGCCACGGCGATCCCTTCCTGGGTCAGCCGGGTGCGGAAGAGCACGATCGGGTCGCGCTGGCGACGGTACTCCTCGACCTCTTCCTTGGAGCGATACATCTCCGGGTCGGCCATCGAGTGGCCACGGAAGCGATAGGTCAGGGCCTCGATGAAAAACGGCCCGTTGCCGGAGCGGCAGTGTTCGAGCGCCGCCTTGGTGGCGTCGTAGACGGCGAGCACGTCCTGGCCGTCGACGCGCTCCGCTGGCATATCGTAGGCGCAGGCCTTCCTGGCCATCTCCCGTACCGCCGACGCGTATTCGACCGCGGTGCCCATGCCGTACTGGTTGTTCTCGCAGAGAAACAGAACTGGCAGCTTCCAGAGCGCTGCCAGGTTCATCGACTCGTGGAATGGCCCGGCGTTGGTCGCCCCATCGCCGAAGATGGCTACCGCTACGCGGCGCTCGTCCTGGTATTGGCTGGCCAGCCCCAACCCGACCGCGATCGGGAGGTGGCCAGAGACGATCGCGTATCCACCCCAGAAGTTCTTGCTCGCGTCCGCGAAGTGCATCGAGCCACCGCGCCCGCCGACCAGCCCGGTCGACTTGCCGAACAGCTCGGCCATGCAGCGGCCGGGATCCAGTCCGAGTGCCAGAGCGTACCCGTGGTCACGGTAATGGGTCACCAGGTGGTCACGTGGATCCATCGCGCGGATGGCGCCGACCGCCACGGCTTCCTCGCCGATATACAAGTGCAAGAATCCGGCGATCTTGCCGAGCGCGTACTGCTCGGCAGCCGCCTCCTCGAACCGGCGAATCAAGACCATCTGCCGGTACATCTCGAGCAGCTCGCTCTTGGGCAGCGCCAGCCCCGGCGAGCGCCCACCTACCGTACTGGTCATGCCAGCCTCCTACCTTCCGCCCCCACATTCCAGAGGCGGCTCGCTCCACTTCCTGGCACACGAGCGCCGCTGCCGTGTGCCCACGCCGTGCGGCCTTTCTCTCCACTGGCTCGGCCCGCACACACTGTCTCCAGCGGGCCATCCAGCCTCCTCACGGAGGATCGCCCGGCGAACGACACCATCCGCGCCGAGCCACATACAAGTCTAGGTTATCACACCTACCCGCCAAGCTTATAGCCGATCCGCCGCAGGAACTCCTGCCGCTTCGCCACGTCGGCCTCGGCTTCGATACCGAGCGGCTTGAGCCCGTCCACGACCCCGAGCACCGCTCGCCCTTCGCCGACATCAGCCAGGATCACCTCGACAGGGTTCGCGGTAGCGCAGAAGATGGTGCAGACTTCGGCCACGTTGCGGATCGCCGGCAGGACGTTGATCGGGTACGCGTTCCCCAGCATCACCAGGAAGCAATGCCCGGCCGCGATGTTGAGCACGTTGCGGCGCGCCAGCTCCGTCAATTCCGGATCGGTGCCGCTCCAGCGCACCAACCTCGGCCCCGACGACTCGCTGAAGGCGAGGCCGAACCTGATCCCGGGCACCGACGTGACCAGCGCCTCGTGCAGGTCTTCCACCGTCTTGATGAAGTGCGACTGCCCGAAGACGATGTTGACCTCGTCCGGCTTCTCGATCCGCACGCTCACCAGCTCGATCGGCATCGCTGCCTCCTCCGCCACTCCTCAGGGCACCAGCACGGCGCGCCCCTTGACCTTCCCCTCGTGCAGGTCGCGGATCGCCTGGTTGATCTGCTCGAGCGGGTAGTATGCCACCGCCAGCCGCACCTTGCCCTCGCCGGCCAGGGTCATCAGCTCGAGCAAGTCGGCGTACGTCCCGACGAGGTTGCCGACGATGCTCTTCTCCTCGGCGATGAGGTCGATGGCCGGTACCTGCACGGTTCCGCCGTAGCCGATGACGAAGTAGGTTCCGGCCCGGCGCGTCATCGCCAGCCCCTGCTCGATGGCGCCGCCCTCACCGACGAAGTCCAGCACGGCCTCGGCCCCCTTGCCGCCCGTCAGACGGCGCACCTCGGCGACTGTCTCAGGCCCGGCCTGTACCACGTGCTCCGCTCCGAGCTCGCGTGCCAGGCTCAGCGCCAGCTCGGAGCGATCGACGACGATGATCCGAGCCGGGCTCAAGTTCCGCAGCACCTGGAAAGCGATGTGCCCGAGCCCGCCGAACCCGATCAGCACCGCCCAGGCCCCCGGTTCCAGCACGCGCGCGGCGCGCTTGGCCGCGTGGTAGGCGGTGAGGCCGGCATCGGCATGCGGCGCTACCGCCCGTGGCTGGAGCCCATCTGGCAGCCGGACGAGGTTGCGCTCCTTCGTCAGGAGATACTCGGCAAAGCCACCGTCGCAGTTGAGCCCGGGAAAGCGGCTGTTCTCACAGTGCATGTCGTTGCCACGCCGGCAGGCCGGGCACACGCCGTCGGTGATCAGCGGGTGCACGATGACCGGGTCGCCAGGCCGGAACCCGCGCACGCCGGGGCCGATCTCCTCGACGAAGCCGGCGTTCTCGTGTCCCAGCGTGTACGGCAGCTCCACCGAGACCTTGCCGCGCCAGATCCCCTCGATGATGTGCAGGTCGGTTCGACAGAGCCCTGCACCATCGATCCGGACGATGACGTCGTCCGCTTCCCGGATGGTCGGCTCAGGAACCTCGTCGAGGGAGAGGTAGTCCGGCCCCCGGAACTCCGGGTCGTACTGGTGGAGGCGTGCAGCGCGCATCGTTCCCTCCTTCGCTTGGCTCGTCGAGGCATTGCCTGCGCCGTCCATAGTAGCACCGGCGTGCGGCGAGTTGGCAGTGGTCGGGCCAGTCCGTTATCCTGAGGCGTTCAGCCATCCGATGGCTCGACGCAAGCTATGTACCGAGCGCAACGGAGGCGAGAAGGTATGCGCAAACAGACCGTGCGGCGAGCCAAGATCGTCGCCACCATCGGGCCGGCGTCCTGGGGCGACGCAGTCCTCGCCGAACTCCTGCGAGCCGGAACCAACATCGTGCGGGTCAACGCTGCGCACAATACCCCTGCGGAGCGCAAGGAGATCGTCACGCGGATCCGCGAGGTCGCCGAGCGAGAGGGGCGCTACGTCGGCATCTTGCAAGATCTCGCTGGCTGGAAACCGCGCACCGGGCCGTTAGCCGGTGATGAGCCGATCCGGCTCAGCCGGGGACAACAGGTCGAGATCGCGCCCGGAGTCCAGCCGCTGGCGCCCGGGCGCATCTCGATCGAGGACGAGGCGCTCACCGAGCAGCTCGAGCCGGGTGACCGCGTCCTCATCGCCGATGGCCTGCTCGAACTCGTGGTCGAGCGGCGGGAAGGCCGGCACCTCCAGGCGCGGGTGGCCCGCGGCGGGCTACTGCTCGGGCGCCAGGGCGTCGCCGTGCCAGGGCTCCGCGGCCGCCCCTTTACCCTGAGCGACCGCGACCGGGCCGATATCGCCTTTGCGGCCGAGCACGAGCTGGAGTACCTGGGAGTCAGCTTCGTCACCCGGGCCGACGACCTCGAGACGGTGCGCGGCGAACTGCGGCGCTACGGCGGGCGAGCGCACCTGGTCGCGAAGATCGAGCGTCCGGAGGCGCTGGAGCGGATCGACGAGATCGTGCGCGTGGCAGACGCGATCATGGTCGCCCGCGGCGACCTGGGCGTCCAGCTCCAGCCTGAGGAAGTGCCGATCGCCCAGAAACGGATCATCGCCGCCGCGCGGGCCTGCGGGCGGCCGGTGATCATCGCGACGCAGATGCTGGAGTCGATGGTCAACCAGCCGATCCCGACCCGCGCCGAGGTGACCGATGTCGCCAACGCCGTCATCGAAGGCGCTGATGCGTTGATGCTCAGTGCCGAGACCGCGACCGGCCAGTACCCGGTGGAAGCGGTCGCGATGATGGATCGGATCATCGGCACGACCGAGCGGCACTTCCCGCCGACTCCCGCACTGGCCAGCGAGGCCCCGACCACCATCGCCTCGACTATTGCCCGGGCAGCCACCGATATCGCACGGCGCTGGGAGGCCGTCCAGCTCATCGGGGCGATCACGCGCACCGGCTTCACCGCTCGCGAGGTGGCGCGCGAGCGGCCGCAGACGCCGATCATCGCGCTGACCGTCGACCCCTACGTCGCGCGGCAGCTCGCGCTCGTCTGGGGTGTCTATCCGGTCGTCGCTCCCTTCGCCGAGACGACCGAGGAACTGATCGACGGGATGGCGAGGACGATCGTCGAGGCCGGCTACGCGCAGCCCGGTGACCACGTCGTCTTTACCGGGAGCCTGCGCTACTTCCCGGAGCCCGGCCACACCGACACGCTGCACCTGCGGCAGCTTTAAGGCGGCACGGAGGCGCTCAGCCCTCGCAGCCGATCCCGTCCTGGTCGCGATCGAACCCCTGCGGGTCGGGCGGCAGGACACGGAAGCCTCGATAGGGGATATCGGCACAGCGCAGGTCGGGTGGCGGCGAGGGGATACAGACGTCCGGGTAGGCCGGGTCACACTGCCAGGCGGGGTCGGGTGGGGGCCGGTAGCCGGGCGGGGGCGGCGCCGACTGCTTGCCCAGGCGCTCGTAGCGCCAGGCGTAGTAGTGCCGGCCGACGTTGCCGGCTTCGACCTTCCACCCTTCCGGGTTGTCCGGCGTATAGGTCAGCACGCGCCGCTCGAAGACCTGTACCAGCACCCAGCGCTGGACGCCACCGACACGGATGCGCGTCCAGTAGGCTTCGGTGAGCGGGAAGCCGGTGGCGTAGAACGGGTTCTCGAAGAGGCGCGCCTCGACGTACTGGCCGTTTTCATAGACCAGCCCGGCGCTGTTCATGAACGCCCAGAAGACCGAGGCCACCGTGTGGTTCGTCTCCGGCACGAGATACGCCGCCGTGACGCCATAGGCGGCCAGCTCAGGGTTCTGGCCGACCGTCCCGCCACGGTCGACTGTCTGGGTGACGACCTGGTCGACCGTGAGGGGAGCGGCGCCGAGCAGGCCGCTGAACGTGGCATAGGTCGGGCCGTCCGGGTCATCGGCGTCACCGGCGATGTTGACGTCCGCTGGCGGGTGGGCCTCGAAGGTGTCCTGTCCGAGCTGGAGCTGGCCGGTGACGAGCTCTTTGGCCAGGAGGCCGTTGGTCACGTACCAGGGCGAGCGCGGGTCAGCGGCCGGGTCGGTCAGCTCCATGCGCGTCTTGTCGAAGTACTGGACGAGCCTGACCCCACCCGCAGCCTCCGCGTACGGTTCACCCATCGCCCCGGTAAACGGCCCGGGGCCCCACATCCAGGTTCGCCGAGCGGCACCCTCGAGCACTGGCCGGTCGGTGCGCGCCCAGGTGCCGGCGAACGCGCCGGTCGCGACCGGCACCGGCTCCGCCACCACGGCCGGCACCGCGAGGAGGGCGGTGAGCATCACCACGGGGCTCAGTCGACGTGCTCTGCGCATCGGCCGCGTCCTCTCCAGTCAGCGAGGTTACTCGCACACATCGACGCTCTCTCCGAGCGTCTGCCCGGGGCCGACGCGGGCACTCCGCCACCAGCCCGTGCGCCTCAGCGGCCGCGCCGACTTAGTCGAGGGCCCAAAAGCATGTTCCCCAGCGCGGGCGTTACCGCCCGAAGCGGGCGGGGTCGAACGGAGCCAGGTCGACGGCCGGCGGGCGGCCCTCGAGCAGGTCGGCGATCGCCTCGGCGGTGATCGGGCTCAGGAGCACCCCGTTGCGGGCGTGCCCGGTCGCCACCAGCACGTTCGCCAGCCCTGGCGCCCGGCCGATCAGCGGCAGGCCGTCCTCGGACAGCGGGCGCAGCCCGGCCCAGGCGTCCAGGAAGGTCGCCTGGCCCAGCGCCGGCACCGTCTCGACCGCGAAGCGGCTGAGCAGAGCCACCCCGGCGCCGGTCGGCCGGCGGTCGAAGCTGGCCAGCTCCTCGGTCGACCCCACCGCCACCGTGCCGTCCGCCTTGGCGCCGATGTACAGATCGCCCCGGTAGAGGGAGCGGCGCACCGTCGGTCCCCAGGCCGCCAGCCGGATGATCTGACCGCGCAGCGGCCCCACCGGCAGCGAGAGCCCGAACAGCCGGCCCACGTGCCCGCTCCAGCCCCCGGCCGCCAGCACCACCTGCCCGACCGCCAGCCGGCCGTCGCTGGTGACGAGCGCCGTCACCCGCTCGCCCTCGCGCTCGACCCCGCGCACCTCGACCGTCTCACGGATGTGAACTCCACCCAGCGCGGCCGCACGGGCGTAGGCCTGTACCAGCCGCGGGCTGAGCACCTGCCACTCCCAGGGCACGTAGAGCGCGCCGCGGAAGAGCGGCGAGACCTCCGGCTCCAGCTCGCGCAGCTCCCTGGCCTCGAGCCAGCGGCACTCGGGGTGGTACTGCCGGAGCGTCTCGGGCGGGAGCCGCAGCGCCGTCTCCTCGTCTGCCGTCAGCGCCAGGTAGAGCGCGCCGGTGTGGCGTAGCTCCGGGTCGACCCCGGTGCGCTGGTGGAGGTCGGCTGCCACCCCGGGGAAGCGCTCCAGGCTGGCCGAGGCCAGCGTGCTGAAGGGGTCGGCCCGATGGCCGGGGGCAGCACCAGCGAGCAGCCCGGCGAAGGCGATCGCCGCCTGGCCGCCTACCCGGTCGCGCTCCAGCACCGTCACGCCCCGGTGGCCGCGCGCCGCGAGCTGGTAGGCGATCGCGCAGCCGATGATCCCGCCGCCGACGATGGCGATCTCCGCGCTTTCCTGCATCGGGAACCCCGCTCCAGCCGGTGACGCCTGCCTTCCCCACCAGGATACGCGATCCGCCGCTCCGGTGGAACGGCCGTCCGCTCGCTCGCGCGACGTGCGTGTCCCTGTAGGATTGAGGCCGGAGCGAAGTGGGAGGGTCGTTCGCATGCTGACCGAGGCGCAGCGGGAGATCATCGAGCAGCTCGCCGACGAGCTGTACCGCAACCAGCCGGCGCTGGCCTTCACCGGCGCCGGCATCTCGACCGAGTCCGGCATCCCGGACTACCGCGGCCCCGACGGGCTGTGGTCGAAGCAGAACCCGACGAGGTTCCGCGACTTCCTCACCGACCTCGAGGTGCGGCGTCGCTACTGGCAGCGCTGGCGCGAGCGCTACCCGCTGCTGGCGCGGACGCAGCCGAACGCCGGGCACCGGGCGCTGGCCCGGCTCCAGGCCGCCGGCTACTTGCGGGAGATCATTACTCAGAACATCGACGGCCTGCACCAGAAGGCCGGCTCCGACCCATCCCTCGTCATCGAGCTGCACGGCACCGCCCACCAGATCCGCTGCCTCGACTGCGGGGCCCGCTGGCCGGCCGAGGAGTTCGACCCCGGCCCCGAGGGCACGGTGCCCGACTGCCCGCTCTGCGGCGGGCTGGTCAAGGAGGCGACCGTCTCCTTCGGCGAGTCGCTGGACAAGGACACGCTGCGCCGCGCGCTGGAGCTGGCCGAGACCGCGGCGGTGCTGCTGGTGGTCGGCACCTCGCTGAGCGTTTACCCAGCAGCCTACGTGCCGCGCCGGGCACTCCGGGGCGGCGCGAGCCTCGCCGTGGTCAACTACGAGCCGACGCCGGTCGACAACCAGGCCCGCTACGTGCTCTACGCCCCGGCCGGCCCCGCGCTGGACGAGCTGGCCTCGCTCCTGACCGGCTAGGACTATGGCTCACCGCTTGGGCGCCTGACGTGAACCACCGGGAGAGCGGCCGAGCAGCCCTCTGCCCCGATGTGGCTCGCCGCGCGCCGGGGAAAGGAGTTCCCCCGCTCTCCCGCAGCGGAGAGTCGCCGAGTGCCGGCAGGCCGCCGCACTCAGCTTCCGCCCCGCCGCCCGAGCATGCGCTCCAGGATCGCGTTGGCCCCGGAGAGCTCGGCCAGCGAAGCGCCCTCGAGCAGCCGGCGCTGCCGCTCCTCGCTCCGCCGCTCGCGCGCCTCGACCTCGGGCAACAGCGCCGCCGCCTCCGACGGCCGGAGAAAGAGCACCCCGTTCTCGTCAGCCAGCACCAGGTCGCCCGGGTGCACGACCACACCGCCGCAGGAGACCGGCAGGTTCAGCGCGCCGCCCGGCGTCTCCACCAGCTTGGTCGTGAGGAGGCTGGTGCCCCGGGCGAACACCGGAAAGCCCAGCTCCCGCAGCTCGGCGCGGTCGGTACAGACCCCGTCGACGACGATCCCGAGGGCGCCGCGCTGGCGGGCCGCCAGCGCCACCATCCCGCCCACCGGCGCGTGGCGGCGGTCGCCGCTGGCCTCGATCACCAGCACGTCGCCGGGCTCGAGCAACTCGGTCGCCTTGTGGACGAGCGTCGAGTCCGGCGGCGCGATGCGCACGGTGATCGCCCGGCCGGCCAGCTTGACCGGCTCGACCATGGCCCGGATCTCCGGGTCGGCGAAGCCGTGCTCGATCAGGTGGCCGACCGTGGCGAAGCCCACCTGGAGGTAGCGCTGGCGCAGCTCGTCCGGCAGCGGCGGTGGCATCGGCCCGATCTCGACGCTCACGTCTCCCTCCCCTCGCCTACAGCTCGACGACGCGGTGGCGGGCAGCCGGGCCGCACTGGAGGTTGACCGCGACCGGCAGGCTGGCGATATGGCAGGGGAACGTCTCGACGTGCACCGCCAGCGCGGTGACGCGCCCGCCGAACCCCTGCGGGCCGATCCCCAGCCGGTTGATCGCCTGCAACAGCTCGGCCTCCAGTTCGGCCGCCTCGGGGTCGGGGTTCAGGCTACCGATCTCCCGCAGCAGCGCCCGCTTGGCCAGCCGGCCCACCGAGTCGAAGGTGCCGCCGATGCCGACGCCGACGATCACCGGCGGGCAGGCATTGGGCCCCGCCAGCTTCACCGTCTCCAGCACGAAGCGCTTGATCCCCTCGCGGCCATCGGCAGGGGTCAGCATGGCCAGCCGGCTCATGTTCTCGGCCCCGCCACCCTTGGCCAGGAGCGCCAGCCGGAGGCGGTCGCCCGGCACCAGCCGGGTATGGACGATCGCCGGGGTGTTGTCGCGGGTGTTGCGCCGGGCGGTGAAGGGCCGCTCGACCATCGACTTGCGCAGGTAGCCGACGTTGTAGGCCTCGCGCACGCCGCGGTCGATCGCCTCCTCGAAGGCGCCGCCGACGATGTGCACGTCCTGGCCCACGTCGGCGAAGACGACGACGGTGCCGGTGTCCTGGCACATCGGCACGCGGTCGTGCTCGGCGATGGCGATGTTCTCCAGGAGTTGCTCGAGCACCTGGCGGCCGAGCGGGGAGACCTCGCGCTCGCGGGCCAGGGCGAAAGCGCGGCGGACATCCTCGCCCAGCACGTAGTTGGCCTCCAGGCAGAGCTCCCGCACCGCCGCGGCGATCTGGTCGACATGGATCTCGCGCATCGTGAATCGTCCTCCGGGCTGGCTCCGTGCCTGGAGCTAAGGCTACCCGAAACCCGCTGCGGCGTCTCGCGTCCATACGAGCAGGTTTACTCGAAGCGGCCTCGAAGGAAGAGGGCTCGGAATCCGACGGACGCCCCCTATTCCGCCAACGGCAGCTCGACCTGTCGAGCGGTATCCCGCCCCGGTGGCTCGGGCTCGCCGGAAGACGACCGCGAAGGCAGCCGGTGCCTATCGCTGAACGACTCGGCCAGGACGGCCTCGAACTCGAACTCGTCGCCCGATCGGCTGACCGGCCGGGCGGTCATCTCCGGGTCAGCGATGAGCGCTCGATTCCCCTCCGCATCACTGTCCAACGCCCACAGCGGACGGCCCAGCCTGCGCGCCTGCTCGGCTGCGTTCCATGTCCCGCTGAGCCTCATGCTCGCCTGCTCACCGTCGCCACGCGCAGCTCGCGGTGCCCGGCGATTGCCCGGCTCCCGCGGTACGTGCTTCAGCCCGGTGTGAACGACCAGCACGGCATCGGCCAATCCCACGACCAGCCGGTTCCGCGCCATCGCCGCACGAGCGCGCCAGCGCTCCAGAGGAGGCTGCTCCGACAACACCAGCAATTTCCCAGTCGCGAGGTACCGTTCGTATCGCCTGGCGAACCGGATGGCTTCGGTGCTCCCCAACCCCATCGGCAGGACGACGATCGCCCGTCCTCCGGCCTCCAGCGCGCCGTGCAGCGCTGCGAGGTCGACACCGCGCGCGCCGCCGGTGACCACCACCAGCCCGCAGCGACCGAAATAGGCACCTGCCTTTCGTGCGTATTCCAGGAACTCCGGCGGAGCGGAGCGGGAGCCAACGATCGCGACTGTCGCCTCGGCGTTCAGCAGGTCGACGTTGGTTCCCTCCCAGGCGTAGAGCGTGCGCGACCGGCCTCGCTTGCCTCTGGGCTTCCCTTCCTTCGCCAGGCGTGAGGGATAACGGTGATCTCCCTGCTCGATCGCGAGCGGCTTCCAGGGGATGCGCTCGTCCGCCGCCACCTCGCCACCTCTCCTCGCGCTCCCGACTACCGCAGAACCCGCGTCTTCGTCAGCGCTCATACCAGTACAGACCTTCTTGAGCGATATGTGGAAACCGTCTTCCGCCAAGACGCGCGGCAGGCAATGGATACGCGAGCATGGATCGGTGAGGAGTCGACCCGCCACTCGACCGGGGTGACTCACCTATTGCGTGGTCGACAGCGTATCCTCAGAAAGAAGCTTGGTCAGGGCCGCCTGCACCCACTTCCTGGCTCGCTCGAAAGCGAGGCCCTCGTCTTTGGTCTCCGGCGTTCTTCCCTGATGCGCGATTGCATTGCGCACATCGGTGACAATTCGGATTTCCCGATCCTCAGCGGCAATGCCCACCCGCTGAAAGGCATCGACAAAGCACTCGTGCCGCGACCTCTGATCCACCTTAAACAAGATATCGATAAGCCTGTCGATTTCGCGGCCTGTGAAGATGCTGTCCTGAGAGAGGGTCTTACGAAGTCTGCGGCGTAGGTCGCGCCTTTTTGATGGGCTCTGGAGACGTGCTTTAACCAAAGGGATTGCAGATCCCGCCAGGTACTCCACGATCAGCTCCAGCGCTACGTACCGGACGAGGAACGCAGCCCACTCTTCCGGCGTGACAGCGGCAATGTAGTTCAATTCGAGCGCGCGCCTCAGCCGGTCATCGGGTAACGCCTCGAATCGCGAAACCACCCGATGCGCAAAGTCGACGGAGCCGATCACCTTTTCGAGCGCGAATGCCACCTCTGCCCCTAGCATGACGTAATCACCAGCGCTCGCTACAAGCACCCTCTCACCCTCGGCATCTACAGAATCGGGCTCTGCGGCGGCCGGAGGCTCGGTCGGTTTGACTCTAGCCTGAAGCTCAGAACCGTACACGACTCGAAACGCGTGACCCTCAACTGCGAAGGCGGCGAGCGCGCGGCGCACCTCGCCAACCGCCTTCTCCTTCGCCTCAGTCGGATTACCGGCTTCGATCTCCAGCTTGGCGGAGCAGGTCATCCGCGCGGCGTCGTACTGGCACGTTATTTCGCCCACCGTGAAGGAATCCGGTGGGCGCGACCACTGAGCGGATCCCATCGACGTAGCGATAAGCGGTTCGAACGGCACCGTGACCTCATAGATCGCCATAGTGGGAGATGTCTCCTACTGGGCCGGCGGCACTCTCTCAAGCTCGCACGTGCTGGCCCCCGCCCGGGCGAGGTTGAGGGCGAGGAGGCGGGCGAGGATGGTCTCCTCGTCCACGGCGGCCGGGTCGGGGTCGTCCCAGCCGTAGGCGGCCCAGACGGCGCGGTCGAGCCGGGCGTGCGCCTGCACCAGCCAGGTGGGCCGCTGGTTGTAGAGGGCGGTCAGCGTGCGGCGCTTCAGCTCAGCCTCGCTCGCCCCCTCGGGGTTCAGCCAGCGCTCGCGCAGGCCGTGCAGCTCGCGCGCCGCCGCCGCGATGGCCTCGACGCGCGGGTCATCCCGCGGCTCCTGGCCCGGCGGCCAGGGGAAGGGGAAGGTCTCGAAGGTCGTCGTCGGGGTGTAGCGCGGGTCGTTGCCGGCGCCGAGCCACGTACCCATCCGCAGCGCCCAGACCTCGTGCGCCCGCGAGTGGAGCACGCCGAAGACGTAGTCGTCCTCCCGGGCGAACACGATGATCTGGCTGTCCGGGAGCGTGCGGCTGTCGAGCCAGACGAAGATGCGGTGCGTGGCGACACGGGCGGTACCGATGAAGCGGGACAGTCCGGCCAGGGCCTGGCGCATCTCGACACGCGGGCGCTCGTGCAGCCACCATTCCCCTCGTGTCGTCTTCGACTTCTGCCGCACGGGCAGGACGTGCCGCTTAACGTGCTCGAACGGCAACTCGTAGAGCGCAGCCTGCTCCAGCGGCATGTCCACCCCGAAGTCGATGATCCACCTGTCCCGCGGGCGGCGCACCACGTCCAGCCCGTTGACCCAGGGCCGCACCACGTCGCTGTTCGGCCGTCCGTTGGGGTTGAGCGGCGCGGCCAGCATCCGCCGGGCCAGGTCGCCGGAGATGTCGAACGGGCCGCCCTTGGTGTCGCCCATGAAGGCGATGCCGGCGTTCTCGGGTAGTCGCCGGGCCTTGGTGATGTCGATCGAGGCCGTGAGGTCGGCGTTGATCGTCGCCACCGGCAGCCCGTCGAGCACCCGCTCCTGCTCGCTCCCGTCGTCGAAGCCGACGATCGAGATGCGCACGGCGGCGCCGTCGAGCACCCACGGCTCGTCGTCCCAGGCCATGAAGACGTCGCCGCTCTGCTTGATCCGCTCCAGCACCCGGCGGTTGGCACCGCCGCGGATCGAGTTGGTCGCCAGCAGCCCGGCGCGCCTGGCCCGGCCGGCGGCGATCTCGGCCCGCGCCTTCTCGAAGAAGTAGCAGCAGAGGTCGGCCTCGCGCGGTACCCGGCCCGCGTAGACGGCGAAGAGGTCATCCACGTAGGCGTCGCCCAGCTCCGTCCGCAGGCGCTTGCCGCCCAGGAACGGCGGGTTGCCGACGATGAAGTCGGCCCGGGGCCATTCGGCCTCTCGCGGCCCCGCGGGGTCAGCGCGGTCGAGCAGCGCGTCCTGGAGCCGGATCGTCTCCATCGGCGCGAGCACCGGGTCGCGGGTCACCTGGAAACCGTTGGCAGTCATCCACTGCAGGTAGCCGATCCAGACGATCGCCTGGGTCAGCTCGCGGGCGTAGGCGCTGATCTCCAGCCCGGAGAGCTGGGTCGGCACGACGCGGGGGAGCATCTGGGGGAGCCCGTTGGCCGCGCCGAAGGCCACCACCTCCTTCTCCAGATCCTTCAGCTTGGCCAGCGCCACGTAGAGGAAGTTGCCGCTGCCGCAGGCCGGGTCGAGGACGCGCACCGTGGCCAGCTCCTCCTGGAAGCCGAAGAGCAGGTTGGCCAGTTCCTCTTCCCGCCGCCGCCGGGCGCGGTAGTCGCCCCGCTCCTGCGCGGCCCGGCGGGCGGCGGCGACCTGCTCGGCCTTCTCCCGCACCTCGGCCCAGCGCCGCCGCAGCGGCGTCATCACCACCGGCTCCACCACCCGCTCGATGTCGGCCCGGCCGGTGTAGTGCGCGCCGAGCTGGGCCCGGCGGGCCGGATCGAGCGAGCGCTCGAACAGCGTGCCGATGATCGCCGGCTCGATGCTGGCCCAGTCGAGCTGGGCGGCCTCGGCCAGCGTGGCGATCTCCTCGGGCGCCAGCGGCACGGCCGCGACCTCGGCGAACAGCCCGCCGTCGAAGCGCGGGATCTCCTCGAAGCCGACGACCCCGCCGTCGCGCATGGCCGTGAACAGCTCCTCGACCATGGGCGCGAACAGCTCGGGGCGCCGCCGGGCGAACTCGAGCAGGCGGCTGAAGACCTTGTTGGGCAACAGGCCGACGTCCTCGGCGAAGAGGCAGAACAGCGCCTGCACCAGGAAGTGAGCGGCCCGGTGGGGCTCGACGCCCCGATCCTGGAGGGCCAGCGCCAGCCGGGCGAAGCGGGCGGCGGCCTCTTCGGTGACCGATTCGACCGTCCGGGCCGGCCGCAGGCGCTCGGGGTCGGTGAAGAGCGCTCGCAGGACGGCCAGGTTCTCCGCTCGATCCAGCTCGGCCAGCGTGAAGCGGTAGACCTGCTTCGGCGTGTTGGTGAAGTTGGTGTGGATCTCGAAGCGCTCGAAGTCGCAGACGACCAGCAGCGGCGGGTTCTCCAGCGCCTCGCGGTACTGGAGGAGCTGCTGGTAGGCGGCGGCGAGGTCTCGGTGCTTGCCCTTGTACTCCCAGGCGAAGTGGCCGCGCATCCAGACGTCGGCGAAGCCCGGGTCGCCGGTCGTCTTGGTCGCGCCCTTCTGGAAGGTGAACCAGGCGCCGTGGGCGTCGGCCTCGGCCGGGGTCGGCTGGCCGAGCATGCGGCAGAGGTCGATGAAGTGCTCCTGGTAGGCCGCCGTCTCCTTGAGGGTGGAGTCCGACCACTTGGCGACGAACTCCTGGGGCGTCAACGCAAGGGCAGATCGCTCCATGCCCGGCTCCCGGAACGGCTGGTACCGGCTGCGGAAGGCGCGCGTCTCGACCGAAAGGATAGGAGGCCGAGGAACCGGCGTCAACTGCAGGCAGGGCCGGTACCGGTACAGGCGCCCGTGCTGGCTGCCCGCGTGCCGAGAGAGCGAGTATCATGAGAGCCCGCGGGCGGGCTCTGAGAGGCGAGCGGTGGCAGGGTATACGGTTCGGCTCATCACCACGCACGACGTGGCCGGACACCAGGTCTGGATCCAGCGTGCCACGCTGCGCGACCTGCCGCCGGTGGCCTGGCTGCAACGTCGCTGCTTCCCCGATGGGCAGGCCTACGGCCTGGTCACTCTGCTCGTGCTCTACTTTTGGCCCGGCGTCGAGATCCTGGTCGCGCGCGTCGGCGAGCGCCTGGCCGGCTGCGTGGTCGGCGACGTGCAGCGCTCGCAGGGGCGCGTGTTGAACCTCTGCGTGGCGCCGGAGTTCCGGCGACAGGGGATCGGCTCGGCCCTGCTCGGCGCGGTGGAGCAGGTACTGGCCGCCGAGCAGTACACGCTGATGGTCGAGGACAAGAACCTGGGGGCGCAGGAGCTGTACCGCCGTTCCGGCTACCTGCCGGTCAGCGAGCTGCGCCACTACTACGGCCGCAACCGGCACGGAATCCTGATGCAGAAGCGCCAGAACGACCGGATGTCCTGGTAAAGGCAGCCGCGCGCGCCCGCTAGGCTGGCGATGGGCCGGCCAGGTCGTAGAAGACCAGGCCCAGCGGAACCTTGGGGTAGAAGTAGGTGGACTTGGGGGGCATCACCTCGCCGGCCCGAGCTACCGCGAGCACGTCCTGGAGCGGTGTCGGGCGCAGGAAGAACGCGGCCCGCGCCGGATGCTGGCTCACCAGCCGGACGGCCTCGTCGACCTCTGGCGTGAACGCGACCGCTGTCTCGCGCATTGCCCCGTCCAGCCCGAGCAGGTGCTGGAGGACGACTGACTCGAAGACGGTCGCGTCGAGCTGGCGATAGGTCTGTGACCGTTGCCGCGGCAGCAGGCTCGCGACGGCGGCCCAGCCGTGCAGGCGCAGCCGGAGCAGTGCCCGCCCGCCGGGTGCCAGCGCCAGGTAGACCGGCAGCCCACGCTCGGCCGCCAGCGCGCGCACCGCTGCCCCCACCGCCGCTTCGTGGCCGGGCGCCGGGAGCGGCACGGTCTCGACGAGGAAGTGCTGCCGCAGGTGCGCGAGGAAGTCGGGCCAGGCGACCTCGCCGAAGGCGCGGACGACCCGGTGGATCGGGCGGACGAGGATGCCGGGGTCGTCGGCATCGACGATGTGGGCCAGGACGAAGTCGGCCGGGCCGGGGCCGAAGCCGGCCTGCCGCAGCTCCTGGCGGTAGCGCCGGGCGGCGGCGTAGCGGTGGTGCCCATCGGCGATGACGACGGGGAAGCCAGCGAGCGCCTGACGCACCGCGTCGATAGCGGCCGGATCGGAGAGCACCCAGAGCCGGTGCTCTCCGGAGCCGGTCTCGGTCGCGACCGAGACCGGCTCAGTCGCCGCGATCTCCCGGAGCAGCGCCGCGAGCCGGCCGCCTGCCGGGGCCAGCGCGTAGACGGCGCTCAGGTCGGCCCGGGCGGTGCGGAGCAGGGAAAGCCGCTGCGCCAGCACGGTCGGCGTGACGCTCTCGTGCGGCAGCACGCTGTAGCGGCCGGGCTCGTCCAGGCGCAGCGCCGCGAAGACGCCCAGCCGCCGGTAGCGCTCGCCGTCGAAGCGATAGCCATGCTCGTAGAGGTAGAACGCTGGAGCCGGGTCGAGCCGCAACACCCCCTCGGCCTGCCAGCTCCGCAGGCGCGCGGCGGCCTCGCTGAAGTGCAGGCCGTCGGGGTCGGGCACCTCCAGGTAGAGGCTGTGCCGGGGATGGGCAGCAGCCAGCGCGAGCGCGGCCGACCGGGAGAGCACGTCGTCCGGCGGGCCGAGCACTGCCCCCAGGTCGCCGATCTGCGGCAGGTGGTAGCGCAGCCCGCGGAAGGGGCGAGCGTCCACCGTATCGAGCTGGCGCGCTTCCGGGGGATGGAGGAGCTGGCAGCCGGAGACCGGGCCGGGACGCTCACCCGCTGGCACGTCGCTCATTCGACCTCACCAACCCAGCGCGTAGGCCTCGGCCCGGGCGTCCGCGCCCGCGGCCAGGGTCTCCCGCGCCTGATCGACCAGGATGACGCACACGTTGCCGGCCACGCGCGTCCACTCGGGCCAGGGCTCGATCCGGTGACCGCGCTGGCGCAACTCCTCGAGGGTACTCTCGGGTACACGGCTCTCGATCTGACGGAGACCAGGCCGGTAGGTGTGCGGCCAGAACGACTCCGGGTAGTTGTAGGTAGCGAAGCGCGGCGCCTCGATCGCCTGCTGGGGATCCATGCCGAACTCGACGATGTTGAGGAAGACCTGAAGCATCGACTGCGGCTGGACGTCGGCGCCCGGCGTGCCGAAGACCATGAAGAGCCGGCCGTCCTTGAACGCCATCGCCGGGTTAGGCGTCAGCCGCGGCCGCTTGCGCGGCTGGAGCGAGGAGGGATGGTCGGGGTCGAGCCAGCTCTGCGAGCCGCGGCCGGAGCAGAGCAGGCCGAGGCCAGGCACCACCGGCGTGCTGCCGATGCCGTCGCTCGGCGTGGCCGAAAAAGCGTTCCCCTCGGCGTCGACGAGGCAGACGTAGCTGGTGTCCGGCTGGGGCGGCGTGTCCGCTCCGCCTGCCGCAAGAGCCCGGCGCGCCCCGGTGCCGAGGCCGGGAGCCGGCATCTCCGCCCAGGTCTGATCCGGGCGGATCCGGCCACGCTGCCGGGCGGCGTACTCCTTGGAGAGCAGGGTCGCTAGCGGCACGTCGACGAAGCGCGGGTCGCCGATGTAGGCCTCGCGGTCGGCGAAGGCGAGGTCGAGCGCGCTGACCACCGTGTGGATGTAGTCCGGCGAGTTGTGGCCCATCGCCTGCAGGTCGAAGCCCTCCAGGATGTTGAGCGCTTCGAGCAGCACCGGCCCCTGGCACCACGGGCCGCAGCCGTAGACCGTGATGTCGTGATAGGTGACCGCGGGCGGCTCCTCGACCTCGGCGGAGAAGTCGGCGAAGTCGTCCTCGTCGAGGAAGCCGCCTTCCCGCTGGACGAAGGCGACGATCTCCTTCGCGATGTCGCCCCGGTAGAAGGCGTCGAGCGCCGCCTCGATGCCGGCGACCCGCCCGCGGTGGGCCGCTGCTCAGCGGCTCAAGCGTGTCCTC
>JADBJL010000064.1 GCA_014874455.1 Thermomicrobiaceae bacterium | reverse complement strand
GCGGATGGTGTTGCCGGTCACCAGGTGGCGCTCGGAGGTCACGCGGTCGGGGAAATCGCGGTTGGCCGGGTCGAGCGTGAAGGCGATACCGTGCCGGCCGTTGCGGGTGATCAAGTTATCGCGGATGACGCCGCCCTGGCCGTGCTCCCAGTTGATCCCGTCGGTGCGGTTGTAGGCGACCACGTTGCCCTCCAGGATCGTCTGGCGCGAGAAGCCGAGCCAGAAGCCGTAGTTACTGTGGGTGGCAATGTTGTTGCGGAAGACGTTCCCGGTCGAGAACGTGGCCTCGAAGGCGTTGTTCGGCGAGTGGGAGCCGTCGTTGCCCTCGACCAGGTTCTCGTCGCTGGGCGGGCTGAACTGGTTGCCGAGGAAGAACCCGTCGCCGGAGTAGCGGAGATCGTTGCCGATGATGAGATTGCGGTGCGAGCCGCTGGTCACAAGGATGCCGGCCGCGTCGCAGCCAGTGCCGCCGCAGCGGTTCACGTGGTGGGCCTGGTTGCGCTCGATCCGGTTCTCGCCCGAAGCGAAGAGGCGGATGCCCCAGGCGGTGTTGTACGAGACATCGTTGTCCTGAATCACGTTGCGGTGGCTGAAGTAGAGGTTGATCCCCACGTCCTGCCGGCTGGCGACGGTGCGGCGCACCACGCTGCCTGAGACCCGATGGAACAGGACGCCGCCGCCACAGGCAGCCTCGAGCGGCTGGTTGATGTCGAGGAACGTCCCGTCGCTACCGGCGTTGTCCGAGAGGTCGTTGTCCTCGATCACCAGCTCGGTGCAGTCCTCGGCGAAGATGGCGTAGAAGAAGTTGCGGATGACGAAGTTGCGGATGGTAACACGGCTGCGGCCGCGCAGCACGATGCCGAAGCCAGTCTTGCCCTTGCCATCGAGAATCAGCCCGTTTCCGTCGAGCACGACGCCGTCCGCGCCGACGAGGATGACTCCGCCCTCGTCCGCGTCGGCGAGTTCATAGTGCCCTGGGCGGAACGACGTGCTCCTAGCTACGACTGCCCGCCCTGCGAGCTCGACCGGAGCGGAGTCCGACTGCACGGTGACCACAGCTCCTTCCGGCGCATTCTCAAGCTGGATGGTAACAGAGCGGTTACATGCACCGCCTACGCTCTTTCCCAGGAATCGGGCAGCGGTGGGGCGAGTGGATAGGCCCCTCGGGCAGGAGAAAGGAGAGAGATCATGAGCCGGTTCCTTTCATGGTTCGCGCGCCTGGGCCTCTGGCGCTGGGCGGTGGTCGGCGGAGCAGTGTTCGGCTTCGGAGCGATGCTCCTGCTCGCCCATGAGGGGGCGGCAGCGGTCGGTCTGCATGAACACCCGGCCGCGCGTGCGCAGGAGAGCGGGGAGCCGAGGCCAGAGAGTATGAACCCGGGCAAGCTCCCACCGGAGGTTCACTACGTCTGGACGGCCACCTCGCCGGCCACGCATGCCGGTGATCACTACCAGCTCGTCGTCACCAACGGCGAGACGCCGCAGACAGTGTACGTGCGCGTCATGATCATGGATCACCGGAACCACCGCAACATCGTCGTGCTGCGTCAGCGGCTGGAGCTCGCGGCCGGCGAGCAGCGCGTGCTCACCGCGGTGAACGACTACGGTACCGCCAACCACTTCCAGACCGCCATCGGTAGCGAGACGACCGATCTCTCCTTCGAGGTGAGCCTGACCGCCTCCGATGGCACGCGGACAGCGTGGTTCAACGAGCGCGCCTTCATCCGCCGCGAGCGCAACTGAGGCACGAAAGCGGGCCAACGCCTGGTAGGGGCGACCACCCGGTCGCCCCTGCCACAGATCGGGAATGCGGCTGTTCCGCCCTTCGAGCGAGGGGCAGCCTGCCCCGGCCACCCGGCGCGTCGAGGCCGATTCCCGGTACTCCCCGGCACTCGCCAAAACGCCGAACGTCAGGCACGAGGCCCCACTTTCGAGTGGGGCCTCGTGCTCGTGCTCGAGGTGCGAAGACGACGGCTGCTACTTGAGCCCGTCGCGGTAGCGCTGCGCCACTGCGTCCCAGTTAACCACGTTCCACCAGTTGGCGATGTACTCGGGCCGCCGGTTCTGGTACTTGAGGTAGTAGGCGTGTTCCCAGACGTCCAGCCCCATCACCGGATAGAGCCCATCCATGTACGGGCTGTCCTGGTTGGGCCGGGTGATAATCTCGAGGCGCCCGCCGTTCAGCACCAGCCAGGCCCAACCGCTGCCGAAGACTCCGGCGGCCGCCGCCGAGAACTGCTCCTTGAAGGTGGCGAAGCTGCCGAAGGTCTGGTTGATCACCTGGGCCAGCTCGCCGCTGGGCTCACCACCAGCGTTCGGCCCCATGATCGTCCAGAAGATGCTGTGGTTCGCGTGCCCGCCGCCGTTGTTGCGCACAGCCGTCCGGATGTCTTCCGGCACCTGGCTGATGTTGCGAAGGAGATCCTCGATACTCCAGGCCGGGAGCTCGGGGTGCTTCTCCAGCGCGGCGTTGACGTTGCGCACGTAGGCGCCGTGGTGACCGGTGTGATGGATCTCCATTGTCCTGGCATCGATGTACGGCTCGAGCGCGTCGTACGGATACGGCAGCGGCGGAAGTTCGTACGCCATGGAACCCTCCCTTGACTACTGACACCGCTCCCGGCACAACCGCACAGGAGCCGAGGCGGATGAGTTGCGCCAGGATTCGCCGACTGCTGGCATTATGGCACAGGCCAGCGGCTAGCGGCCAGCCGGGCGCGCCGCGGGCACGCTCCGGATCGCGAGTCGCGTCCGGATTGCATGATCAGCGGCGCGCGGGCTGCGTGCCGCTGGCGACGAGCGGTGTGGCATGCAAGGATGAGATGCCAGCCGGCCGCTTGGCCGAACGAGCGAGACCGCCCGATGAGGGAAGCGCGAGGGAGCCAGTGGCAGCAGTGGCCTTCCATGACGAGGTGAGCCGGGGTAATCCATTGGGCGGACGACTCGCCGTGATCCCTGCCGTGGCGGTCGCCCGGCCGGTGCTGGATCTCCTCGGGGGGCCTCGTCGCGCCGCGCGCGTGCACAGCGCGTTTTCGCGGGCAGTCAACCTCGAGCTCGGGCAGCGGCTCCTGGCGCTGACCTGCCCGGCAGCACCGACAGTTCCCAACGGGATCTCGCTCGCCTGTCCCGAGGGCTGGCCGACCCTGCTCGGGTTGCGCCGTGGCCAGCACGCCAGGATCGGTGGTGGCGAGATCGTCTTCCCGCAGTCCGGCGTGCGCATCGCTGCCGCGGACGCGGAGGAGTGGGAGCCATCGCTGTCTTTCCATGTCGGCAAGGTCGAAGCAGCCACGCTGGCCGCTGGCGTGCGACATCTGGCGGCGATCCTCATCGGCAGCGAGGGCGAGCACCACGCGCCGGACTGGCTCCGGCTCCTTCGCGTGCCGGAGCCACCGGCCGTTGCTGGCGCGTCGCGCGTCGGTCTCGACCTCGCCCTCGTTGCCGGGCGGCTCGCCGCGGCTGTCGACGAGCTAGCGGCCGGTCTGGCGCGAGGCGATCAGGCGGCCACCCTCGC
>JADBJL010000112.1 GCA_014874455.1 Thermomicrobiaceae bacterium | reverse complement strand
GTCGTCTGTGTGCTCACCCAGGCCGAACTGGAGCGGGACGAGTCCGGCCGACCGCTCTACTGGCAGGGCATCATCGTCGACATCACCCAGCAGAAGCGAGTCGAGGCGGCGCTCAAGGAGGCGGAGGCGCGCTACCGTGCGCTGATCGAGCAGATGCCAGGGGCGGTCGTCGCCACCAAAGTGCGACCCGTACTCCTGCCGACCGGGGAGATCGCTTACCCACCGATCTACGTCAGCCCGCAGTTCGAGGTACTGACCGGCTACTCTGCCGAGGAGTACCGGGCCTCCCCGGCGCTGTGGTGCAGAAACATTCACCCTGACGACCGAGCATGGGTCACGGCTGCCTCGCTACACACCGACGAGACGGGTGAGCCGTTCCACGCCGAGTACCGCTTCCGCCGCAAAGACGGGGAGTGGATCTGGCTCCAGGAGCGCGCAGTTCTGGTGCGCGACGCCGAGGGCAAGCCACAGTACTGGCACTGCTTGATGCTGGACGTCACCGAGCAGAAGCTCGCCGAGCTGGCGCGCCAGGAGGCGGAGATCCGCTACCGGACGCTGGTGGAGCAGCTCCCGGCGGCGGTGATCGTCACCGCCGCCCAGCCGGTCGTTTTGGGTAGCGGTGAACTCGATTACGCGATCGTCTATATCAGCTCGCGCATCACCGACGTGACCGGGTTCACCCCCGACGAGTTTCGGTCGACGCCGGGACTCTGGTTCCAGCGCATCCACCCGCTCGACCGCGAGCGCGTCCGGCAGGAGGCCCTCCGCACCGACGAGACGGGGGAGCCGTTCCAGGTGGAGTACCGTTTCCAGCGCAAGGACGGGCGTTGGGTTTGGCTGAAGAACCACGCGCTGCTGGTGCGCGATGCGGAAGGCAGGCCACAGTACTGGCACGGCCTGTTCATCGACATCTCAGAGCGCAAGCGGGTGGAGACGCTGATGAGCGGGCAGGCGATGATCCTGGAGCGGATCGCCCAGCAGGCGCCGCTCAGCGAGGTACTCCACGAGATCTGCCGGCTGATCGAGGAGCAGGAACCCGGCCTGCTCGCCTCCGTCCTGCTCGTCGACCAGGAGGGGCGGCTGCGCCACGGTGCTGCGCCGGGGTTGCCGTCGGAGTACATCAGGGCGATCGAGGGCCTGCCGATCGGCCCCGAGCAGGGGAGCTGCGGGACAGCCGCCTACCTGGGCCGGCCGGTCGTTGTCAGCGACACGCTGTCCGATCCCCTGTGGGCCAAGTACCGTCACCTCGCCCAGGAGTACGGCTTCCGTGCCTGCTGGTCAGCGCCGGTCATCGGGAGCACCGGTGAGGTGCTCGCCACCTTCGCGCTCTACGCGGGCGAACCGCGTGGGCCTGAAGACCGCGAGTGGAGGCTGGTCGAGCTGGCGGCACACCTGGCCGGGCTAGCGATCGAGCGCTGGCAGGAGCAGGAGCAGCTCCGCTACCGGGCGGGCCACGACCTGCTGACCGGGCTCCCCAACCGGTCGCTGTTCCTCGACCGCCTGGAGCACGCGCTGGCGCGCGCAGCCCGCGACCCGCGCCGGGTCGCCGTCCTGTTCATCGACCTGGACGGTTTCAAGCAGGTCAACGACGCGCTCGGTCACCAGGCCGGTGACGACCTCCTGGCTCAGGTCGCACGACGGCTGCAGGGTTCCGTGCGCGCTGGCGATACGGTGGCCCGCTTCGCTGGCGACGAGTTCACTGTCCTGCTCGAAGATCTCCAGTCGCTGGAGGAGGCGGTCACCGTGGCCGAGCGGATGATTCGCGTGCTCGAGGAACCGTTCGTCGTCGCGGGGCGGACAGTGACGGTCTCGGCCAGTATCGGCATCGCCGACAGCCGGCCTGGGTTGACTGACCCCGGCGCACTGCTGCTGGCCGCCGACCAGGCGCTCTACGCGGCCAAGCGCGGGGGCAAGGCGCGCTACGCGGTCGCGCCGTAGAGAAGCTGGAAGCCCGGCCGGTACCCAGCCCGGCTGAGCTGGTCGACTCGCCACCCGCGGCCGATTTCCTTCCCCCAGCTTCGCGGATTCCGGAATACGCCGTTATCTTCATCGTCTCCATCCGTAACCAAAGACAGCGCATGTCCTTTTCCTGGTTCCCCGCGCTCTCCGTCTGAGTGCGAAGAGAAGCGGAGGAGTCGGGCGATGGGAGAGGGGCGGCGCTGTGCCCGTCCAGGTTGTCGAGCCTGGGCCATGCGGGGGCACGACTACTGCTGGGCGCACCGGCCCGGTGAGCGCGAGCCGCCAGGCGCCAGCGAGGCGCTGCGGGCGCGGATCGAGGAGCGGGTCGCGGCCGTCCTGGAGCAGGCCGGGAGCGCCCAGCCGCTGGCCGAGGAGATCGGCGCGTTGCGGCTGGTGCTGGCGCGGGTGCTGGCCGAGCAGGACGACCCCGAGCGGCTGGCGACGAGCATTCCGCGGATCGTCGACACGGTGGTGCGGGCAATGCGGGCGCAGCACGCGCTGAGCGGCGCGATGGCCGAGCATCTGACCGAAGCGCTCACCCAGGTGCTGGTCGAGCTGGGGCTCGGAGAGGAGTAGCGATGGCTGGGGACGAGCGGCGGGTGGCCTACCGCGACGGCACCGCGCTGCGCGAGGCGCTGGCCCGCGCGCGGCAGCGCGGGGTGGATCTTGAACCGAGCAGCGCGTACGAGGTCGTGACCAGGCAGATCGTCGAAGGGCTGGCGCGGGACGTGGCCGAGATCCGGGCGCGGCTGAACCAGCTCACCTCGCTGATCGTCGGCGCCATCACGCTGGAGGTGCTGCTGCGGCTCACCGGGCTGGGCTGACGGGCGCAGGCATGGGGCGAGACGTGGGAACGCACGGGAAGGAGGCGCGACGGTGACGGACGGCGAGGCGAATGCGGTGGCGAGCGGCGGGAGCGAGCTGGCCGGAGCGCAGGCCGAGACCGAGGGCCCGGTGGGAGCGGAGCGTGCCAGGCTGCGGGAGCTGGTGCTGCGGGCGCATCCGGAGGCGATCCCCGAGCTGGTGCAGGGGGAGACCCTGGAGGAGCTGGAGACCTCGGCGCGGCTGGCGACCGAGGTGTACCGGCGGATCGCGGACAGCGTGCGTGAGGCGGTGGCGCGGGAAGCTGCGGCGTCGGTGCCGGCGGGGCAGCCGGGGCGGCAGACGTACCTGGTGAACATCGAGGCGCTGTCTCCTGCGGCGAAGATCGCCGAGGGCCTGCGGCGGGTGAAGCGCGGATAGCAGGGGGTAGGGGCAACCCCCCGTGGTTGCCCAGCGGGGGTAGGGGCAACCCCCTGGTTGCCCGGGTAAGCGAGAGGGGAACTGAGCCGTGGCGATGACCAAGGTGGAGGCCGCGAAGCTGACGAACGACCTCCTGCTTCGCGGGGTGATCGAGACGATCGTGAAGGAATCCTCAGTCCTCTTGATGCTGCCGTTCATGGAGGTGACCGGGACGGCGCTGACCTACAACCGCGAGGCGACGATGCCGGCGGCCAGCTTCTACGACGTGGGGGACACCTGGACGGAGGCGACGCCGACCTTCACCCAGGTGACGGTGCCGCTGCGGATCCTGGGTGGGGATGCGGACGTGGACAACTTCCTGCAGCAGACCTACGCCGACCCCAACGACCTGGAAGCGGTGGTGCTGGAGAGCCGGGCCAAGGCGGTGGCGCACAAGTTCACCGAGAGCTTCTACGTGGGCGATACGTCGGTCGACCCGAAGAGCTTCGACGGGCTCAGGAAGCTGGTGTCGGCGGGGCAGACGATCAGCGCGGGCGCGAACGGCGGCAGCCTGACGCTGGATCTGATGGATCAGCTCATCGACCTGGTGACGCCGGGGAAGCCGGATGCGCTCCTGATGAGCAAGCGGACGCGGCGCAAGCTCTCCAGCCTGCGGCGTTCTTCTGGGAACCTCCTGGAAACGGACGTCGACCAGTTCGGTCGGCGAGCGCTGTTCTACGACGGGATCCCGATCCTGGTCGACGACTTCGTGCCGGACAACGAGACGCTGGGGACGGGCACCAACCTGTCTTCGATCTACGCGGTGAAGTTCGGCTCGGCCGGGGTGATGGGACTGGAGAACGGTGGGATCCAGGTGGTGCGCGTGGGGGATCTGGAGACGAAGGACGCGAGCCGCTGGCGGGTCAAGTGGTACGTGAGCCTGGCGGTGTTCTCCGAGCTGGGCGTGGCGCGGCTGCAGGGGATCACCGCGAACTAGGCGTCGCCCTCACCCCCCTACCCCCTCTCCCGCACGGCGCGGGAGAGGGGGTTAGGGTATCCAGCCTGCGACCGCGATTCGGTGCGCTGAGGGCTCAGGGCCGGCGGAGGCGGTGGACAGTGACGCGCACGCGCTGGTCGAGCGGGTCGGGCCAGGGGCCGTCCCAGGCCTCGGCGGAGCCGTCCCAGCCGGCCGCGCGCGCGAGCGCCAGGAACCGCGCCGCGGCGCGCCGGCCCGGTTCGGCCAGCCAGAGCAGTCCTCCTGGAGCGACAACCTGTCCGGCCAGCCGGAACAGCGGCTCCACGTCCCGCTCCTCGTAGAGCACATCGGCCGCCAGGACGACCGGGAAGCCGGCCCCGCCGTGGGTGGCCAGGAGCTTGGGGGATGGACGGCGCCAGTTGAGCCGGAGCGTCGCCGGCTCGCGGCCCGCGTTCGCGAGGCAGTTGAGCCGGGTCAGGAGCAGCGCCTCCGGCGCGTAGTCGGTCGCCAGCAGCTCGGCGCCGGCCCGCAGCGCCGCGGCGGCGGTCAGTCCCAGCCCGCAGCCGAGCTCCAGCGCGGAGACACCGCGCACGACCTCTGGCTCCAGCGAGAGGGCGTCGGCGAGCGCGATGCCGCTCGGCCAGAGCTCGGCCCAGTAAGGGAGCTGCTCCTCGGGGTCGCGCTCGGCCTCCTCGAGCAGGCGATCGACATCGAGCGGGCGGAGGATCCCGTAGGTCTCGCCGCTCCTGGGGAGCGTCACCGCGACCTCGGCCAGCGGCTCGAGGTGACCCAGCCGCCGCCGCAGCCGGGTGAGCTGAGCTGGGTGCCCTTCGGCCAGCGCGCAACCGAACCCCGACGCGTCATCTGCGGATGGATTGCGCCGCGGGTTGCCCATGTCGCCTGTCCCACTCGTGACGTGGCCCACATCCGGCGATGCCGCGAGACGCCACTCCTCTACTCCTCACCCAGGGCAGATCGGGCTCATACCCCCTATCCTAACGATCTGTAGGGGTGCATGATCATTCGCCACGTGCACCGCACGTGCGGCTCACGACCCGTCCGCCGCGGCCTTGGCCAGCCGGCCCACCCGCCGCAGGCCGACCACGAACCGCTCCTTGCCGATCCGGACTTCCTCCACGTAGCCGTCCTGCTCCTGCGGCCGGCCCGGCCGTAGCTCGACGGCGAGCGTCTCGCTCTTGATGTAGTCGGCGAAGCGCTCGACCGCCTCGGCCAGCTCGCCGTGTGCCTCGTAGACGATGGCGATGGTGTCGTCGATCTCGAAGCCGGCGTTCTTGCGCGCCTCCTGCACCCCGCGGACGAAGTCGCGCGCCAGGCCCTCCAGTCGGAGCTCCGGGGTGATCGCCAGGTCGACAGCCACGATCAGGTCGCGGTCTTCGAAGGCGGCGAAGCCCTCGCGGTCGATGGCCTCCACTAGCAGGTCGTCGGGGCCGAGCTCGATCGCCTCGCCGTCGACCGCCAGCGTCACCGGGCGGTTGGCGCGCACCGTCCGGGCGATCTGCGCCGGGTCGGCCTGGGCGAGCGCCCGCTGGAGCGCTGGCAGCTTGGGGCCGAGGCGCGGCCCGAGCACCGGCAGGTTCGGCCGGACGCGGTAGGTGAGGTACTCCTCCGGCCGCTCGATCACGTCGAAGGCCTTGACGTTCAGCTCATCGAGGAGCTGATCCTGCAGCCGGCGGATCGCCTCCAGCGCCTCGGGCACGCGGGCACCGACCAGCACCCGCGGCAGCGGCTGGCGCACCTTGACGTTGGCCTTGTTGCGCGCCGCCCGGCCCAGCTCCACCGCGCGCAGCAGCCAGGCCATGTCCGCGGTGAGCTCCGGATCCACTTTCCCCTCGTCCGGCTCCGGATAATCGGTCAGGTGCACCGACTCCGGGGCCGCGGGGTCGACCGAGCGCACCAGGTTCTGGTACATCGCCTCGGCAGTGAACGGGATGAAGGGTGCCAGCAGCTTCGCCAGCGTCACCAGCACCTCGTAGAGGGTCAGGTAGGCGGCCGCCTTGTCGCGGTCGCTCTCGGTCTTCCAGAAGCGACGCCGGTTGCGGCGGATGTACCAGTTGGACAGCTCCTCGACCACGAAGTCCTGGATAGCCCGGCAGGCGCTGGCCGAGTCGTAGTCGGCGATCCGCTCGCGGGCGACTGCGACGACCTCCTGCAAGCGCGAGAGGATCCAGCGGTCGAGCAGGGTGCGCTCGGCCAGCGGCACCTCGTGCTGGGCCGGGTGGAAGCCGTCGAGCGCCGCGTAGTTGGCGAAGAAGGCATAGGAGTTCCAGAGCGGCAGCAGGAACTGCCGGCGCGTCTCGTCGCACAGGCGGTAGCCGAAGTTGAGGTTCTGCGCCGGGTTGTGCTTGAGGTAGAGCCAGCGCATGACGTCGACGCCGACGCGCTCGGCCGCCTCGTCGAACCAGATCGCGTTCCCCTTGCTCTTGTGCATCTCCTCGCCGTGCTCGTCGCGCAGGCTGGCGAAGCCGAGCACGGTCTTGAAAGGCGCCTGGTTGACCAGCACCGTGCTCTGGGCGAGCAGCGAGTAGAACCAGTTGCGGAACTGGCCGGGGAACGACTCGGTGATGAAGTCGGCCGGGAACCACTGCTGCCAGTAGGCGCGGTCGTGCCGGTAGTTCAGCGTCGAGAAGGGTACGATGCCGGCGTCGAGCCACGGGTTGCCGACGTCGGGGATGCGCGAGGCGACGCCGCCGCACTGCTCGCAGCGGATCTTCACCTTGTCGATCCAGGGCCGGTGCGGCGAGTGCCCCCGGAACTCCTCCCAGCCCTCGATGGCGCGCTCTTCCAGTTCCACCTCACTGCCGATCACGTCGAACCAGCCGCAGTCCGGGCACTTCCAGATCGGGAGCGCGAGGCCCCAGTAGCGTTTCTTGGAGATCATCCAGTCGTCCATGTTGCGCAGCCAGTCGAGCTCGCGCTCCAGCCCGAACTCGGGGATCCAGCGGACGGTCTTGGCCGCCGCCATTACCCGCTCGCGCCAGGGATCGACGTCGATATACCACTCGTCGACGAGCCGGAAGACCAACTCGGTGCCGCAGCGCCAGCAGGTGGGGTAACGGTGGGTATAGTGCTCCGTGCGGTAGAGCAGCCCTTTGGCCTCCAGGTCGCGCGCGATCGGCTCCGCCACCTCGGCGACCCGCATCCCGGTCAGCCAGCCGAAGCCGTCGAGGTAGACGCCGTTCTCGTCGAGCGGGGCCACCACCGCCAGGTCGAACTCCTTGCCGAGCTGGTAGTCTTCCCGCCCGGCACCGGGGGCGATGTGGACGATACCCGTTCCCTCCTCGGCGTTCACCTCGTCCCAGGGGATCACGCGGTGCACCACGCCCTGGTTGGCCGGCAGCTCGTCGAACGGCCCGCGGTAGGCGAGGCCGACGAGCGCGCTGCCGGGCAGCTCCTCCAACACCTCGTAGCGGCCGCGCAGTGCCGTCTTCACTGCCTCCTTGGCGAGGAAGTAGACGTGGTCACCCTGGCGCACTTTCACGTAGGTGAGCTCGGGATGCACCGCGGCCGCGACGTTCGCCGCCAGCGTCCACGGCGTCGTCGTCCAGACCAGCAGCGACTCGTTCTCCCGGCCCTCGAGGGGAAAGCGGACGTAGAGGCTCAGGTGCGTGATCTCCTGGTAGCCCTCGCTGACCTCCATCTCCGAGAGGCCGGTCGCGCAGCGCGGGCACCACGGCATCACGTCGAAGCCGTGGTAGATCCACCCGTTCTGGTGGCACACCTTGAGGAAATACCAGATCATGTAGTTGTTCTCGTCGGAGAGGGTGTAGTAGGAGTTGTCCCAGTCCATGAAGTAGCCGAGCCGCTTCGACTGCTCGGTCTGGATGGCGGCGAACCTGAACACCCGCTCCTTGCACTTCTCGACGAAGCGGTCGATGCCGTAGGCTTCGATGTCCTGCTTGGAGGTGAAGCCGAGTTCCTTCTCGACTTCGACCTCGACCCACAGCCCCTGGCAGTCGAACCCGTTCTGGTAGCGCTGGCGATAGCCGAGCATCGTGTGGAAGCGCTGGTAGAAGTCCTTGTAGGTGCGACCCCAGGCGTGGTGCACCCCCATCGGGTTGTTGGCGGTGATCGGGCCGTCGAGGAACGACCAGCGCTTCTCGCTCTTCTCGTTCTTCTTCAGGTACTTCTGGACGATCCCGCTCTCGTACCACCAGCGCAGGAGTTCGCGCTCCATCGCGGGGAAGTCGACATCTCGCGTCGGCACAGGCTTGAACACCGGTCGACCTCCTTCTGTCTCGGTAACACGCTCGTTCGTGACCCTCTGATACGACCGATCCCCCGCCCTCGACCGAGGACGGGGGATACCCGCGGTACCACCTCGCTTGGCCCGGGATCGACCGGGCCCACTCAGCGGACAGGCACGCTCGCGCCTGTCCTCGCCGCAATAACGGGCGGCAACCCGGCTACGCCTACTTCACGGGTCTCGCCCGGGTTCGGGTAGCGGCTCGGGAAGGATCTTCCGCCGCAGGTGCGCATCCGGCTCGCACCGCTCCCGGACTCGCTGCGCGCAGGCTGCGGCGTACTCGGTTCCGTCATCGCCGCTGCGATGCTCGCTTGTGTCCTCGTATAACCCTAGCAACGGCACCGCCGATCGTCAAACGCGGCCGGGCTGAGCGGGTGCCTGCCTCTTCACAGGCGCCGCCCTCGCGCCTGCTTGGCGACGACGTTGTAGAGGAAGGCGAGGATAACCGCACCCACCAGGGCCGGGACGATCGCGATGCCGCCCAGCCGGGGGCCGAGGTTGCCCAGCAGCAGGCTGCCCAGCCAGCTTCCCAGCAGCCCGAAGACGGTCGCGCCCAACCAGCCGTAGGGCAGGCTGCCCGGCACGATCTGGTCGGCCACCCAGCCGATGACCGCGGCGACCACGAGCGTGACCAGCAGGCCGACGAGCTGGAACGTGACCCAGACCGCGACCAGCAGTACCAGCAGGATCAGCACGAGGATGACCAGCTTGATCATGCGTCCTTCCTCTCTGTGCGAGCAAACGTCGTTCCGACCCTCTCCTGGCGACGATTCCATTGTACGTTCGGTAGTCGTACGCTGTCGCCGGTGTGGCATAGTTGAGCCGGGAAGGGAGACCGCTCCAGAGCTCGCCGGTGACCCGAGAGGGTCGACGAGGCGGGCTGGCTCGAGGGAAGGAGCGAGGGGTGAGGGTACCTCTAGGGGGACAGGTTCTCCGTACCCGCCGAGTAGTCTCGACCGTGCTCGCTCTGGTGTTGCTCGCCGTGCCGCTGGCGGCCGCGGCGCGGCCGGCCTCGGCATCCGAACCCGGCGACACGGCCGAGCAGGCGCTGGCGATGATCAACACCTACCGGGCCTGGCTGGGGCTGCCCCCGTTGACTCGCCACCCGGCGTTGGAGGCGGCGGCCCAGGCGCACGCGCGCTACTACCAGCTCAACTACGGCGACCCTAGCCTCGCCGGGATGGGGCTGCACCAGGAGCAGCAAGGCAAGCCGGGCTTCACCGGGGCCAGCATCGGCGACCGCGCCCAGGCGCAGGGCTACAGCGGCTCGGTGAACGAGAACATCGGCCTCTCCGGTTCGCTGACCACCTCAGTCCGCATGTTCATGGGGACGGTGAACCATCGCCTGCCGCTGATCGATCCGCGCTATACCGACATCGGGTTCGGCTGGGTGAGCGAGGGCGACGTCCGCATCGAGGTCATCATGGTGGGTACGCCGAGCTGGAGCGAGAGCGCCAGCCCGGAGTGGGTCGCCTGGCCAGCGGACGGCACGACCGGCGTCGACACGCACTTCTGGGGCGAAGCGCCAAATCCCTTCGCGGGGGCGTCGTTCCCGCTCGGCTACCCGATCACGCTGAAGTACTTCGGCCCGGGGGACGTCGTCTTCACCAGCGCGACGCTGCTGGCCGACGGGCAGCCGGTCGAGACGCTGTTCACCACCGGCAACGGCTGGCTGAGCCGCCGCACCGCTCTCGTGGCGGCGACCACACCGCTTCAGCCGGGTGTCACCTACACCTACATCATCACCGGCATGGCCAACGGCCAGCCCTTCACCCACCAGGCGAGCTTTCAGACCGCATCATCGCCGGATGAGCCGCTCGCGCGCGACGGGTCGAGCGCGGCCGCCCAGCTCCCGGCGGGCCTGGCCGGTGCGCCACCGGCCGTGCAGCGTGTCTGGTGGTCGGCCGATGCCGCCGTCTGGCTGGAGCTCGAAGACCGCTCCTGGATCTGGGGGCCGGATATCTGGGCGGCGATTCAGGAGCCGTACGCGGAGTCGCCGGGCGGGCAGCGGCCAGCCTTCTACCTCGACAAGGCGCGGCTGGAGATCACCGATCAGGGCAGCGACCCCGCATCGCCGTGGTTCGTCACCAGCGGCCTGCTGGTGCGCGACATGATCCTGGGCGCGGCCCAGGTGGGCGCCCACGCGTTCCAGCCCCTCGGGCCGGCACAGATCCCCCTGGCCGGCGACCCCGCCGCGCTCAACCCCGACGCGCCGACCTACGCCAGCCTGCACGGCCTGGCAGCGATCGCCCCCGGCCGGGCGCGACCCGACCGCGCCGGCCAGCCGGTCGTCGAGGTGCTGGCGAAGGACGGCACGGTCACGCTCGATCCGAGCCTGGGCACAACGACGTACGGCTGGTACGACCCGGTGACCGGAGTGAACGTGGCGGCTGTCTTTTGGGAGTGGACACAGGCACAGCCCTGGGACTGGCTCTATGTGCTCGGGCACCCGATCAGCGAGCCTTACTGGATCCGAGCGCGCGTCGGCGGGGTGGAGCGGTGGGTGCTGGTGCAGGCGTTCGAGCGCCGCCTGCTGACTTATAACCCGGCGAACCCGGCCGGCTGGCAGGTCGAGCTGGGCAACGTCGGCCGCCATTACTACGAGTGGCGGTACGGCCAGCCGCCGCCTGAGGAGTAGAATTCCCGGGAGAACGAGGCTACCTTAGAGGGAGCGACGGAAGGCATGACGAGCCAGGCAGAGAGGGGCGCGATCGAGGCTGCGCGGGCAAAGCTGGCCCAGCTGTTCGCGTCGACCAGTGACCTGGACACGCTCTACGACGGTGTCTGCCGGATACTGAACGAGACGCTGCCCACACACAACTGGGTCGGCATCTATCTCGTCGAGGGGCCGGATCTCGTGCTGGCTGCCTGGCGCGGGCCGGCGCCGACCGAGCACGTGCGCATCCCGATCGGCACCGGCATCTGCGGCGCGGCCGCTGCCCAGGGCGAGACGATCGTCGTGCCGGACGTCAACGCCGACCCTCGCTACCTGCAGTGCTTCCTCGAGACTCGCTCCGAGATCGTGGTGCCGATCAAGCACAGTGATGAGGTGCTGGGCGAGATCGACGTCGACGGTAACCAGGTCGACGCCTTCGGCCCGGCAGACCAGGAGCTGCTCGAGTGGGCCGCTGCCCGGCTCGCCGCGGCGATGGTAGCCGCCCGGAGCCGGGCCGAGCGCTGACCTCGCGCGGGGCTCAGTCTTCGCCTGCCCCCGCGGTCGTCGCCGCCAGGTGGCTGGACGCGCTCCCCGGCCGAGGGCCGGGGAGCGATACGTTTTCGCACGGCCATCCATGGCAGGGATCGCGACCCCCAGCAGGCGCCGGTCTCCTGGCACAAGCCCGCTGGCGCGGCCACCCTCACCCGCCGGGGAGGTGCGGGCTTGCCGCTGCTCTTGACCGATCGGCCGGCCTGTGTGCTTATACAAGGCAACCTCGCACGCTTCAGGTGAACGGCGAGTGAGGGAAGCGGAGGAGTTCGATGAGCCAGCCCGGCACGCGACCGCTGAAGGTGGGCATCCTCCTGCCCCAGGCTGAGTACCGCTGGAATGGCCGGACGCCGCGCTGGAGCGACCTGGAGGCGATGGCGCGGCTGATCGAGGACGTGGGGTTCGACTCGGTCTGGGTCGTCGACCACGTCCTGTTCCGCCAGCCGGATCAGCCGACGGAGGGCTTCTGGGAGTGCCTGACGCTGCTCTCCGCCCTGGCGGCCGCGACCAGCCGGGTGGAGCTGGGCACGCTCGTCGTCTGCACCGCCTGGCGCAACCCGGGCCTGATCGCCAAGATGGCGGACACCATCGACGAGATCAGCGGCGGCCGCCTGATCCTCGGCCTGGGCGCCGGCTACCACGAGCCGGAGTTCCGGGCCTTCGGCTTCCCCTACGACCACCGCTATAGCCGCTTCGAGGAGGCGCTGGCGATCATCCACCGGCTGCTGCGCGAGGGGAGCATCGATTCCTTCGGCGGCCGCTTCTACCAGATGCGGGAGTGCGAGCTGCGGCCGCGCGGCCCGCGCCCGCAGGGCCCGCCGATCCTGATCGGCTCGACCGGCCACAAGATGCTCCGCCTAGCCGCGCGCTACGCCGACATCTGGAATACCTACTACTCCGGAACCGGCAACCGGGTAGACGGGGTGCCGCCACTCCAGGCCCAGGTCGACGAGGCCTGCGCCGAGGTAGGCCGCGACCCCCGCACGCTCGAGCGGTCGGCGACGGTGCTGGTCGGCTTCGAAGGGCACGGCCCGATCTACGGCGTGGTGGCCGAGCCGCTCACCGGGCCGCCCGAACGGCTGGCCGATGAATTCCGCGCCTACGCGCGAGCCGGCATCACCCACCTCCAGGTACGGGTGGAGCCGAATACGCTGGCCGGGATCGAGCGGCTGGCTCCGGTGCTGGAGCTGCTCGACCGCGAGTGAAGGCTGCACCGGATAAGAGGCGACAGGATGGAAGGGAGGGTGCGCTGTGCTGGTCGATGACCTGGATACGCCAGCGGTGGTCTGCGACCTGGACGTGCTGGAGCGCAATATCCGCGAGATGGCCGCCTACTGCCGTGACCTGGGCATCTCGCTGCGCTCCCATACGAAGTCGCACAAGATCCCGGAGATTGCCCACTGGCAGCTCGCCTCCGGCGCCATCGGCATCTGCTGCCAGAAGCTCGGCGAGGCTGAGGTGATGGTCGCGGCTGGCATCCGCGACATCCTGATTCCCTATAACATTGTCGGCCAGGCCAAGCTCGAGCGCCTGACGCGGCTGGCGCGGCGCGCCACCATCACGGTGGCGGTGGACTCCGAGGCGACCGCGCGCGGTATCGCTGAGCAGGCCCAGGCCGACGGCGTGCGCGTGCGCACGATCATCGAGCTGGATACCGGTGCCCGGCGCTGTGGAGTGCAGTCACCGGAGGAGGCGCGGGCGCTGGCGCGGACGCTGGTTCGCCTCCCCGGTATCGACTTCCAGGGGATCATGACGTACCCGAGCCGGCTGGAGGCCAGGCCGTTCCTGGAGGAGACGATCCGGCTGCTCGAGGCGGACGGGATCCCGGTCAGCGTGATCAGCGGTGGGGGCACCGGGCTGGAAGCGGTCTCCAAGGAGATCGGCTGCACCGAGCATCGCAGCGGCTCGTACGTCTGGGAAGGGCGCACGCGAGTGCGCAGCCGGGAGGACTTACACCCTGATCGCTGCCCGCTCCGGGTGGTCTGCACCGTCGTCAGCACCCCGGCGCCGGGGCGAATCATCATCGACGGCGGCATGAAGACCTTCGCCAGCTACCCGCCGGTGCCCTACGGCTACTGCGTCGAGTACCCGGAGATCCAGATCTACGCGATGTCCGTCGAGCACGGCCACGTCGACACCAGCGCATCTGACCACCGCTTCCGGGTGGGTGAGCGGCTGACCTTCATCCCGCTCCACCAGGAGATGTGCCTGAACCTGCACGACGAGCTGGTCGGCATGCGGGATGGGAAGATCGAGGTCATCTGGCCGGTTGCCGGGCGCGGGAAGGTGAAGTAGCGCGCGATTCCCCGTGACCAGCAGGGAGCCGACTCCGCCGTTCGCTCAGGGTCAGGCGTGCCGGCTCACCGGTCTGGCCGCTGGGAAGAGCCTGCTTCTGCACCACTGCCAGGCGAGCGCTGCCAGCTACCTGCGCGCTTGCACGAGGAGCCGCTGGCGCTCCGCTTCGACCACCGACTCGTCGAGCTTCTGGTAGAGCACGACCGGCTGGCTCAGCGGTCGCCCCGGCTCCAACTCGCTCGGCCGCCAGCAGTCTTCGCCCTCCGCTGCTGCCGGCCGGTAAGTCAGCACCTCGTGGCCGCCGCTCGCGGTGCCGGGCTCGATGACCTGCTCGCCGAACAGTGGTGACTCGTAGCCGAGGAAGCGGTGTACCTGCTCACTGCTGAAGGGGAGCACCGGCGCCAGCAGGAGCTTGAGCGAGTCGATCGCCCGCAGCGCAACGAAGATGGTCGTTGCGGCCGCTTCCCGGTTTTCGCGGATCTGGAACCAGGGCGCCTTCTCATCGAGGTAGCGGTTGACCTCCCGGGCCAGGGCCATCGCCTCGCGCTGGGCGGCCTTCAGCTCGACCCGCTCGTAGAGGGCACCGACCGCCTCGAACCCCTCGCCGATCCGGGCGAGCAGCTCATGGTCGCGCTCCGAGAGCGGGCCCGGCACCGGCACACGCCCCTCGAAGTTCCGGTAGGCAAAGCTGACGACCCGGTTGACGAGGTTGCCCCAGGTAGCCAGCAGCTCGTTGTTGTTGCGCTCGACGAATCCCTGCCAGGTGAACTCGCTGTCGCGCGTCTCCGGCGCGATGCTGGTCAGGTAGTCGCGCAGGGGGTCAGGCGCGTAGCGGTCGAGGAAGTCGGGCACCCAGACAGCCCAGTTGCGGCTGGTGCTGAACTGTTGCCCTTCGAGGTTGAGGAACTCGCTCGCCGGGATATCGTAGGGCAAGTTGAGCGACGGGTCGTAGCCCATCAGCTCGGCGGGCCAGATGAGGGCATGGAAGGGAATGTTGTCTTTGCCGATGAAGTAGTACCCCCGCGCGGCCGGGTCGCGCCACCAGGCCTGCCAGGACTCGGGGTCGCCGTGGTGGCGCGCCCACTCGATGCTGGCCGAGAGGTATCCGATGACCGCCTCGAACCAGACGTACATGACTTTGTGCTCGTAGCCCGGAACAGGGATCGGGATGCCCCAGTCGAGGTCGCGGGAGACCGGCCGCGGCTTCAGCCCCTCCTGGATGAAGTTGCGGACGAAGTTCTGCACGTTGGGACGCCAGTGCGTCTGTCGCTCGATGTAGGCCAGGAGCTGGTCACTGAAGGCCGGCAGGTCGAAGAAGAAGTGCTCGGTCTCGCGCAGCACCGGTGGTCGGCCGCAGAGACGGCAGCGTGGGTCGATCAGCTCGATCGCGTCGAGGGTGCGCCCGCAGTTGTCGCACTGGTCTCCTCGGGCGCTGGGGTAGCCGCAGTAGGGGCAGGTGCCCTCGACGTAGCGGTCGGGCAAGAAGCGGCGGTCGTACTCGCAGTAGAACTGCGTCTGTGTCCGGGTGAAGAGGTACCCCCGCTGGTTGAGCGTGCGGAAGATTTCCTGTGAGACGGCGAAGTGATTCTCCGTATGGGTATGGGTAAAGAGGTCGAACGTGATCCCCAGTCGCCGGTAGGTCTCCAGGAAACGGTGGTGATAGCGCCGGAAGATCTCCTCCGGCGAAACGCCCTCGCGGTCGGCCGCCACGGTGATCGGTGTACCGTGGGCGTCGCTGCCGCTGACCATCAGCACCTGGTTGCCGCGCAGGCGGTGGTAGCGGGCGAAGATATCAGCCGGGATGTAGACTCCGGCTACGTGGCCCAGGTGGAGATCGCCGTTGGCGTACGGCCAGGCAACGAAGACGCCGATCCGTTCAGCCATAGTCGTGTGTCGTCCTCTCGTCGTTCGTCCAGCAAGCCGGTAGCCGCCACACCCCGGCTTTCTCTGATTAAAGCACGAAATCGCGGCAGAAGCGGTTCGCAGCCGGACGCGCCCGGCCTGCTCTCGGCTCGCGTGCCCCGTTCCAGAAGGCCGTGCGGTCGTCACCCGGCTACGTTGCGGTCGTCTCCTCCGCGGGCGCCGAACCGGCGTGCTCCTCCGCGGCCTTGCGGAGCAGGTCGAGTACCTCCTCGTCGTCCACCTGGTGGAAGTCCTCGTACCAGGCGCCGACACCGTCGAGGTGCTCCGGCTCCAGGAGGACGACGATGCGATCCACCTTCTCTTCCAGGAGGCGTACCGCCTGTGGAGGCGCCACCGGTAACGCGACGATGACCGAGGCTGGCTGCTGGTCTTTGACGGCGGCGATCGCACCCAGCATCGTGAACCCGGTGGCGACGCCATCGTCCACCAGGATGACCGTCCGCCCGCTCAAGGGCGGCAGTGGACGGCCGCCGCGATAGAGCTGGCGGCGCCGCGTCAGCTCTTGCAAGTTCTCCTTGATCGCTTGTTGCAGGTACTCCTCGGTTGCGACCCCCAGTTCGATCTCTCGCCGGTTGACCGACACGAAGCCGTTCTCGGCCACCACGCCGATCGCATACTCCGGGTTGAACGGCGCGCCGATCTTGCGCGTCAAAATGACGTCGAGCGGCAGGTGAAGGGCGCGAGCGATCTCGTAACCGACCAGCACGCCGCCGCGCGGCAACGCTAGCACGATTCCGTCCTGGACAACTAGATCCTTCAACCGCTCGGCGAGCAACCGCCCGGCCTCGAACCGGTCTCGAAAACGTACCCCAGCCATCTCGTCGAAGCGTCCTCGCCACATGTGCCACCTCGTCGAGTTCCTGATACGGGCGGGTAACCGGCAGAGGTAATGTGCGCGGCGTGCGCGCTCTCGGCGTCGCCTGTGGAATGCCGAACGTATTCTACCTCAGCCCCGCCAGATCTCGCCTCTGCCGCGACGAAACGGGGAAGGGCCATCGGCTATGTATGATTGAGATGACTGCAATGCGGCCTCATATCAGGGGCCGCTATTCAAGGGAGTTATCGTCTATGGCACGACCGCGGCTGCGTGTCATTCCTCTCGGTGGCGTCGGCGAGATCGGAAAGAGCCTGACGGTCTACGAGTACCGGGGAGACATGGTCATCGTCGATGCCGGCGCCAAGTTTCCCGGAGAAGACTTGCGCGGCGTCGACCTGATCATCCCGGACGTCCGGTACGTCAAGGAGCGATTATCGAAACTGCGGGGGATCCTGCTGACGCATGGACATGAAGACCACATCGGGGGCATCCCGTTCCTGCTCTCCGAGCTCCGGCCGATCGCCCCGATTCCCGTCTACGGCTCCGAGTTGGCCGTCGCGTACGCCCGCACGAAGATCGAGGAACTCGGCAACCCGAAGCTGGCCGACTTTCGGGTCGTCAAGCCGCGCACCCGGTACCGGCTGGGTCACAACTTCGAGGCCGAGTTCATCCCGGTGACCCACAGCATCCCCGGGAGCTACGCGGTCGCGCTCAAGACGCCGCTCGGCTGGGCCGTGCACACCGGGGACTACAAGTTCGACCCGACCCCACCGCTCGGGCCGACGACTGACCAGGAGCGCCTTCGCGCGATCGGCCGCGAAGGTGTCCTGGTGCTCCTCTCGGATGCCGTACGAGTCGAGCGACCGGGTCATACGCCGTCCGAGGCGGTCGTCAGCGAGACGCTCGACCGGATCATCGGCTCGGCCCAGGGGCGGGTGATCCTGACCACCTTCGCCTCGAATATCACCCGGCTTGACCAGGCGATCCGCGCTGCTCACCGCCACGGGCGCAAGGTGGCGATTTCCGGCCGGAGCATGGAGCAGAGCACCCGGATCGCAATGGAGCTGGGCTACCTTCGCCCGCCCGATGGGGTGGTCGTCCCGCTGGAGATCGCCACCGCGCTGCCGCGCAAGCAGTCGATGATCCTCACCACCGGGAGCCAGGGCGAGGCGACCGCCGCGCTGGCCCGCATCGCCAGCGGCGACCACCCGCACATCAAGCTTGCCGAGGGCGACACGGTCATCTTCTCGGCTACACCGATCCCGGGGAACGAGGAAACAGTCAGCCAGACGATCGACCAGCTCTTCCGGCAAGGCGTGCGCGTCATCTATCCCGAGATCGAGCCGACCGTCCACGTCTCCGGCCATGCCAGCCGCGACGAGCTGAAGCTGATGCTCCGGCTGGTGCGCCCGCGCTTCTGCGTGCCGATCCACGGGGAGTACCGGCACCTGGCGCTCTACCGCGAGCTGGCGGGGGAGCTCGGCTATCCCCCCGACCGTGTGCTGATCCCGGAACTGGGCAGCGTGCTGAGCTTCGGTCGCGACGATGCCCGGCGCGAAGGCACGGTCGATACCGGGCCGATCCTGGTCGACTTCGTCACCAGCCAGCAGGCTATCCTCCGGCGCCGTGACGAGATCGCCACGAGCGGCGTGATCATCGCGACCTTCGTCATCGACCGCGAGACCGGTGGGCTGATCGCCGGGCCCGAGGTCAGCGCCCAGGGACTCAACGGGCAGATCAGCGATGAGGTGCTGGAGAAGGTGACAGACGAGTTCCGCCGCTTCCTGCAAAAGCGCCAGAAGGGCGGCTTCAGCCACGGCTACTTAGTGAGCCGAACCAAGAACGTGCTGGGGCGGCAGATCTACCGCCGGGCCAAGACCCGCCCGTTGATCCTGCCGATCATCAGCGAGCTGTAGGTGCCTTGACCCAGCTCGCGCCTCTCGTCGACGGCAGATCGCGGTGCGCTCAACGGGAGCGGGCGATGACGACGGCGGTCAGGACGAGGACGGCGACGACCAGTCCAGTTACCGCGGTGGCGTCGGCCCGGCCCAGGCGCGGGCGAAGCAGGACAGTCAGCCCGAGCGCTGCCAGGGCGAGCAGCCCGGTAACCGGGTGCCACCAGGTAATGGCGCCAGGCGCCCGAACGAAGAGCGTCACGCCGATGAGTACCTGGGCCGCGAGCAGGGCATGCGCGATGCCGGTCAGCCAGCCCGGCAGGCCGCCTCGCCGGCGTCGCAGGTAGGAACCAGCCGCGACCAGAAGGTACAGCAACGCCAGCGACTCTCCCAGCATCCCATGGATCGCGCTCATCGACACCCCCTTCCCTGACTGGCCGGCAGCCCGGGCAAGCACGCCCGTGGATACCCCCTGATCAAGAATTCTTCGAGCCATAGCCGACACCGCTGTCGTTCCCTGCTACAGGTTCAGCGGGCTACCATTGGGTTTAGCCCCACCACGGCCAGGATGGCCGCCAGGAAGTTGCTACCCCAGTGAATGTACCAAGCGGGGAGAATGGAGTTGTAGTGATAGCAAACATACCCCAGCACCAGGCCGGCGATGGTTGGGTAGAGCAAGACCCAGATCGCCACACTCGGCGGCGCTGGCGACCCTACTACCATGGCGGCGTGCACGGCACCGAAGAGCACTGCTTGCGTTACGATCGCCAGCCAGGGATTCAACCGTCGCAAGAAGCGTGGCCAGGAGAGCACCTTTTGGATCAGTCCCCTGAATCCTGCCTCTTCCAGGAAGGTGCCGGCGGCAGTTTGAAAAAAGGAAACGAGGATGGCCAACCAGGGGGAGAAGGAGGCAACGATCTCACGACTCATCACCCCAGGTGCTCGGGATGGGAATTGCCGCGTAAACCTTGCCAGATCCTCTGCAAACAGGAACGCCGTGGATTGCACGACCAAAAACAAGGCAAGCATGATCCCCAACATCTTCCACAGACTCACTTCTCGGAACTTGCCCCAGGTGAGGCCGTAGAACTCAAAGGGATTGCGCCGCGCCAGAAGCGGAAGCAGCATGAGAGCCAACAAGAATATGGGAGATAGATCGGTGTATTGTCCCCCCGAGAGCGCCGTGCTGATGCCGCTGGCCAGCAGCACAGAGAAAACGAGAAAGGCAGAGAGAATGAGCCTGAAGCGTCGTTCTAGCATCGTGGCCGGTACTCCTTTTGGAATTCCTTTGGCATTCAGGGCACCTGTTCATCCAGCGGCGGGGGACAGTCGCAGCGCGGAGCGAAGCGGAACGCCAGTCGGATGCAACACGGTGGTATGCCGCCTCAAGCCTTGAATGGCCGACAGGCAACCGCTGGCCCGGACCGATAACTGTAGATCTAGGGTGCGTAGAAATCTGGCTTAGAAGGGCTTGAGCACCATCAGGATCAGGATGATGATGACCAGAAGCCCCAGGACTAGGATACCCTGGGTTTGGCGCCGACTTCGGGCCGTGAATTCTGACTGGAGCTGATCCTGAGATGCCTCGCCTAATTGCTCGGCCAGAGCCATCAGTCGAGCCAGGTTTGGGCGCAGAATTCCCAGACCGATGACCAAGACAATAATGTACAGGATGAGCGAGGTGAGTATCCAACCCTGCGTAAAACGGGTGATCGAGAGCAGAAGACCTGCAACCAGCACGATAAACGTAGCCGGAATTACCTAGCGATTCAAGATGAACAGTTGCGCGCCAAAGGTATAGGCCAGCGATTTGGGGTTTCTGCGCGCCCAACTCGTCCAAGGCAGGTAGGCGAAGAGCGGCCCGAATGCGGCGATGGCGAACAGTATGTGCACGATGACGAGGATTTGGCCTATGAATACGAACATGATGACCTCCTTTCGCGGGCACGGTCACCAACTGCCCAGCCGTCGTGCCCTGACCTCAAGGTCTAGCAGTCAGGGCATCACTTGAGGCGCAACAGCCAAACTCCGGCGAGGATGACCCAAATGCGGCCCAGCGTCGCGGCGACCCAGCCCACAGGTAAGGGGTCATTTGGCGAACCTCGGGTGATCCACAAGCCCATCTCCACGAGAGTCAGTGCTGCCGTGGCAATCCCTAGCCAGGCCATCGTCTGCGAAAACTTTCGACTGCGTGGCAGAGCCAGGCTGATGAAACCGATCCTCGGGATTCTGAGAGCCGTAAGCAGGAACCCGGAGCCCGTGCGGCTGACCGCGTAAAACAGAGCCTCCGCAGCGGCGCGGCTGGATTCATCCGCGGCCGGATACATTCGGGCCAGGACTGGCAGCACAGAAGCCTGCGGGAGCGTGAAGACAATGGTCACGGCAGCGGATAAGACCCCGGCCACCACGCCCAGGACCGCGTAGGCCGTCTTGCTCTCCTTGAGGGCGTCATAGAGTGCCAGCCAGAACAGAATCGCGATGATTGAGCCCAGGATCAGCCCACTGAGAAAGAACTGTAATTCGCGGCAGTACAGCCTGATCAAGGGCAAAGCCTGGCCCGGTTCTAGATCGAACACGTCCGCAGCGATGCCCAAAACGCTCGCGGCCCAGGCATAGCCGGCTGCCTCGCCCGCGACACTGAGGAGGCCGCAAGCCCCGCCGATCTTCAGCAGAGTCTTGTCGTTCATACCGTTCCTTTCCGGGCCTTGCCGTGCTTACGATTTTATCAAGACAGCCATCACGCCGAAGAGGATTGCGAATGGCGAAACTATGCTGATGAACGCAAGCGCATCATTCCAAGCCTGCGTCACCGTCTGGTGGGGAGCAATCCATCTATAGTAGACAAGCCCGCCATACGCGGCTACAAAAAGGGCGATAGAAACCACCAGCAAAATCCTGGAAGGGAAGAGGCGTGTTGTAGCCTCGACCCGGACAAAAAGGGCAAGAATGGCGAAAAACACTGGGGCAGGGTAGTACATGGTGGCCCCTTCTATCGTCTGTCCGAAGAAGGCCAGTGAAGACACGCCATATAGGAGTGTAGCAAATGATAGAATCATCAAGATCCAAAATACGGCATGTTGTCTCGCCATTAGAATCCTCGCTACTCTCACGCCGCAGGTTGCTGACGTGATTTTTCAGCTTTGGACGACGGCATAACAGCCTGCGCTTCAGCGGCGGCGAGCCGAGCGCAGCGAGGCGAAGCAGTCGCCTGCAAGCGCCGATTGGGCGCAGACACCGGCCACCGCAACACCCGCTGACCTTCACGCACCTGTTCTCTCTGCGGGCAAAGCAACCCGCCACTGCAAGGCTAGCGATTTTCGCACCACGGCAGGCAAGATGCAACCGCCTGGACACCGCCGCCTTTCCACAACCACGCCAGCAAAGCGACTGCAGGCAAGCCGACTTTCCCTACCAACCGGCCCGCCCCCGTGACCGGCGCCCCGCGCCATAGCGGCAGGACTTTGCCCTCCGGCCCGCAGGTCCTCCAGGATAACCAACAGCGGCGTCCGCGCTGCCAGGCGGGCGAAGAACTCTATCATCGCCTGGAAGAGACGGCTTTTCTCTTGTTCGGGGTTGAGGGCCGGTGTGGGCGTCAGGTCGGGGAGGTGGGTAGCCAGTTCGGGGAACAGCTTGACGAGTTCGTGGGCGGCAGGCCCCAGGTCATCGGCGATGTCCGCTACGGAACGGGCGGTGAAGCGCGCGCGCAACAGGCCCAGGAGTGGGGCGTAAGGCAGCACGCGATCCGGCTGGTAGCGCTGGCCTTGCAGGATGAGCATGTGCAAGCTCCACCTGTACTCGCACACCGAACTGGTGAAAGACGCCATCCGCAAGGGCATCCGTAGCTGGCGGCATAAGGGCACAACGCATTGCGGCCCCACGAGTCTCGGTTTTGACCTCAGGGAGAGGGTGGCAAGCGCGCTCAAACCGATTCTACTGATTGCACCCCTGCCGCCCTGCGATAAGAGGATATAGGATAGTGATAACCCTCCCGGTCACCAATGGAATGGAACTCAACGAATTATTCCACAACGAGAATGTCGCCGAAGGCGACAGGAGGCAAGAACGATGGGCCCTTCGGCACCGCCAACTTTCCGCATAGAATGCCCGTCGTCATCGGGCGGGAGGCGCCGCTGCGCACGCTGGAGCAGGCGCTGAGGGGGCATGCACCGGACACGGGCAGACAGTCGTGCTGGCCGGCGAGGCTGGCATCGGCAAATCACGCCTGTCGCCGAAGCGAAATGCCACGCCCACTCACGCCAGATGCTCACGGTGATACACCAGGTGGACGAGCACTTCCTTCAGCCCCCAATCCTGCTCGACCAGCGCATTCTCGGGCAGAACGGTTATGAACTGACAGAAGCGATCAACCGTTCCTGCACGTCGGGCTACATCGCTTCTTTAAGTCCCTCGAAAATGAGTTTCGATGAAGCGGCGGAATGCCTCGCCGGTGGGCCGCAGCGTGCCGTCAGGGTTGACCAGGCCCCGCGCCTTTGGCCCATCCAGGCCGAACCATACCGCAATGGGCAGGCCCAGCTCCACGATCTTGCCCATGACGGCGCTGGTCTGGCCGGGGTCATCGGTCGTCTGGCCCACCTCGTTGGTGATGACCGGCAGGCCCGTCTGCGCCTGAAGGAACGTAACTGCTTCTTCCAGCGCCTGCGTATCAGCGATATACCAGTGAAAATTCACGTAATCCGCCCCGGCGGTGCGATAGGCTGAAAGAAGCGCTTTGCCCTTGTCGATCTGCTCCTGAGCCTGGGGCGAGTTCAACTGTCGTTGCAGATCTGGCGTAAAGGCTCGGGCGGCAAAGTCTTGAGCTTTGGCTGTTTGCCCGCTTTCCCGGTAATGGTCATAGACTAGAAGGGCCACCAGCGCGCTGACCAGCCCACCGTTGGTGCAGGGAATGCCCTTTTGGTGCGCCACCTCGCAGGCGGCCTGCAACTCGGCGGCGTAGTCCTCCGGTGTGCCGGTGTAGAACAGGGCGGAGTTCTCCTCGTTTTCCACCGCCAGGACCACCGGGCGGTATGTGTCCAGCACCTGGCTCAGGGTGCGTTGATAGGCCGCCAAGTCGCGGGGCGGGGCGGTGGGCAGCGGGCCGCTGTTCCGCACGGTCAAAACGAGTTGCAAACCGGCATTCAGAGCGATGTCGCACTCCAGGCAGGTTCCGTTCCACTGATCCAGGAAGACCGAAGCAGGCCGGAAATAGACAGCTCCCAGCGTCTTGGCGATCTGCATCCCCCGGGCCGAGCGCACAAGCTGAGACGGAAGCATCACGCCGAAAGGGTTTGGATTGCCTGAAGAAGGTGGACTGGGCGCGGCTCCCGTTGGCAACGGCAGCGCTGTTGGGGTGGCTGCCGCTTGGTGTGCCGGCATAACAGGTGAACGGCAAGCAAGGCACAATGAAAGCAGAGGAATGACAACGAACGCTGGCCGGATGGCTCTATGAAGATTTGATCTGGACATCAGGCTCTTCCTGCATGAATGCCCCTCCATTACGCATACCAGGTTGCTTGATTGAAGCAGTGTCACTCCGAGAGCAACTGCGCTCGCCGGAAGCGGGCCATGGCTGCAACGAGCAAGCCGGCATTGAGCGCGGCGAGAATCGCTACCGCGATCACAACCAAGCGCGTTATATCCAGCGCCATAAATGCCTCGCCCAGACGCGCCTTCCACTCCGCTGGCAACGCTTGAATGCCGAAGACCGGCACGAAGAGCAGCACCATAATCGCTATACTCAGCGTCTGCTGTGCCTGGCGCACCGTAGCGGATCGTAAAGAGACCAGCACCCCTGCACTCGCGGCCAGGCCAGCCCCCAATAGGCTGAGCCCAACAATACCCAAACCCACTACTGGAGAATAAAGCAACAATATACCCTGTCCATGAATAAGGTTGGCGGTTACTAACCCCAAGAGCAGGCTGAGCCAGGTTACGCCCACTCCATACCCCACTGCCGCGCCAACCTTGCCGAACAAGATCGCCCGGTCGGGGAGGCGACTGGCCAACAGCGTTTCCAGCGTATGCCGCTCACGCTCTCCAGCAAACGCGTCGGCAATCACCGAGGTCACCAGGAACAGTGGCACCCAGGCCCAGTAGGCCAGCACCATCGGTGATTCAACCCAGGCGCGCCCCATCTGAAAGGGGAGAAAAATGCCAAAGACCCCAACAAAGACCAAGAGGGTCATCTTGCCGCGACCGCCTCCCCAGCTCAGGATTTCCTTCCACTCCTTCCACATAACCGTTCCAATGTCGGCCATCATTTCTCTTCCTCCATCAAGGTGAGGAACACTTCTTCCAGGCTGGGGTTGCCCCGGCGCACCTCCTCCACCTGGGCGCCGGCGGCTACCACTAGACTGACCAGCGGCGCCGTGTCCACAGCGCGACGCAGTTCAATCAGCAAGCGATTCTCCTGGTGTTCAACCTTGCCCACCTCGGGCCGCGCCCGTAAGGACGTCAGCACATTCTCTGAGAAGCCACGACCAATGATCTCCACCCGTGGCGTCCCCAGCCTGGTGCGCAACTCACTTGGACTGCCCACTGCGAGCAACTGCCCCTTCCGAATGACACCCACCTCTTGGCACAGCTTCTCGGCTTCCGCCAGATTGTGGGTGGTAAGGAAGACGGTCGCTCCCTCGCGCGTAGCTAACGTGGCCAAATCCTCCCGCAGCGCCGCAGCGGCGATGGGATCGAGGCCGGCCGTCGGCTCATCGAGGAAGATCAACGACGGGCGGTGAAGGAGAACCCGGGCGATGGCCAACTTCTGCTTCATCCCCCGGCTCCAGGTGCCAACCGTTTCTTTCCGCCGTTCCCACAACCCCAGGTGCGTAAGGAGTTCCTTAATGCGGGCCTGGCGCGCAGGGCTAGGCATACGCCAGATTCGCCCATAGAATTCCAGGTTATCTTCGGCGCTGAGTCGCTCGTAAAGTCCTGGATGCTCAAGCAGCGCTCCGCTTCGAGAACGGATTTCGTCGGCCTGTGTTTGGGTGTCAAAACCCAATACTTCGGCTCGCCCTTCTGTCGGTTCCAACAGCCCCAGCAGCAGACGAATAGTTGTCGTCTTCCCGGCACCATTGGGCCCCAAGAAGCCGAAGATGATCCCTCTGGGCACTTGCAGTGTCAGGTGGTCCACCGCTCGCACCGTGCCAAAATCGCGTATCAGATTGTCTGTGCAAATAGCGTAATCGCTCATAATGCTACAAGTATCCGTCCCATTTCAATCCAGCTCCCTTCGGGTAGTCGAACAGCCGCGCTTCAGCCGCATGGGAACGTGCTGGCTGAAAGTGCGGACGGGGCACCCAGGAACAGTTCTAACCTTCCACAGGTTCCGGGTGGGCAGTTGGTCGCCACAAAACCAGGATCCGCAGATCAACCAGCGCGTGCAAGGCCATGGACGGCAAGAGACTGCCCGTCACCACATACACGAACGCCAGCCCCAGGCCCAACAGCCCGGTGCCTACCACGCCCTTCCATCCCTGGTAGGCGTGCGCCAGACCGAAAACTGCCGCTGAAATCACCATTGCGCCCCACCGGGGAAGAGCTGAAAAGAAATGCGCCAGGTACAGCAGCAGAAAGCCACGAAAGAGGAGTTCCTCGCAGATTCCTGCAGTGAGAGCGACAGCTACCCAGGTTCGGCGCTCGCTGCTCGTCGCCGGAAGCAGGGCCGCGCCGGATTCCAAGAGCTTATGCTGCAGTCTCCGCGCAAGGTGCGGAGATTTCCTGCTCAGGACGAGCAAGCCCAGGATGGGGACGAGCAGCCCCAAAGCTCCAGCCAAGACGAGAACGAGCATGAATTCCTGCTCCGGACCGTTGAACTGTGGGATGACCAGTCCGATGGCTTGCAGAGGAGAAGGCGCAAGGGGAAGGATCAGCCCGATCACCGCCACCCAGGCCCATTCGATGAGGAGGATGCGGCGGTAAAAGCGCTGGCGGGCATCTGGGTCTGTCCGCAGACGCTGTCGGAGTTCCCGATATTGTCGAACCCCGAGGAGGGGTTCGATCAGGACGGTGTAGGCAAACAGCAGATGAGCAAGAATCAATGAACTCAAAATCATCACTCACTCCTTAGTAGAAAGTCCATCGTCACTGACCTGCGAAGTAGAGCAGCGCCGTACTCGCGGTGAGAAGCAGGAGGCCGAAGATTACGGAAAAGATAGCATATCGGCTCCACTTCTGAGCCCGCTCTCGTTCTGCAAAGCCACCGAGGACAAAGGAAGCGCCAATTGCCACGCCGATCAAGGACGTCCATGCCTTTGTCACAAGGAAGGCATAAGCAGCAATGACCAGCGCGACCATGGCTGCAATCAGACTGAGGGTTGCAAAAATGCGGAACTTTGCCTTCCCATTCATCTCTACCTCAGAATGCTCTGCTTCCGGCTTCGTGTTTCCCTGGATTTCGGCGAACGAAGTCCGAGGGTTAACAGTTCGGCGATGACATCGCCGACCGGTGATCAGCAATCAGCCTCCGCCGCGGTTGAGCTGGCGAACGGCAGCGGCGAGCTGGCCGCGAGGAGACGGCCGCAGACCGCCAGGCCGGCGGTGAGCAGGAAACACGCCGGATAGGCGAGCTCGTTGACCCGGCGTGGGTGCAGGGCGGGCGCGCCCCCGGTGCCCAGGTCGCGCAGCAGGTGAGATGCAAGGCCGAGGAACAGTCCCAGCCCCAGCCCACGCCAGGGCCTCAGCCCGGCTAGCCCGAGCGAGGCGAGCAGGATGAACAGGAACGAGTGGGTAGGAGGCCGGACGGGCATCGTCATGCAGCGCTCCAGCCGTATTGACTGTGCTGCCACGATGTGGTCGAGGTCGAGGGCGAGGCTCCCGGCCAGCCCGGCCAGGACGAACCAGCGAGGGTCTGGCACGAGCGGCGCTGCTGGCAGCGTGACGGCGAGGGCCGCGCTGCCGTGGCTGAGCCCATCGAACAGCGCGCGCCGGGGGGAGCCGTTTCCGGCCCGTGTCCAGGCGCGGTGGCAGAGCAGGTGCACAGCTCCGGCGAGGCCAGCGGCGAGGACACACGCCGCCGGGCGTACGGCCGGTGCTGCTGTGACCTTGGTACGGTGACGTCCTGACCGCGCAGAGAGCCACATCGCCGTCCCCCTCGAACGATACCGGCTGTCTCCCGGCTGTGCCGGCGTCTTGCTAAGGATACGCGGGCGACGCTCTCGTGGTGACCAGCTCGCGAACCAGGCCTTCTCTTCCCGCACGCGAGGTCGTACTGTATCCGCAAGGAGAGCGCTGCCCGGAATGCACGGGCACGAAGGAGGACAAGCATGGGGCATCGCTTGGCGCTACTGTGTGGGCGCGTGCTCACGATGACCGGACGGGAGCCCGAAGGCCCGCAGGTCGTCGAGATCGTCGAGGGGCAGATCGAGGTTGTGCGCCCGCTGCGCGAGGTCGCGCCCGAGCGCCTGCCCGCGATGCTCGACCTCTCGCGCTTTACCGTGCTGCCCGGCCTCATCGACGCGCACAGCCACCTGGAGCTGGACGTGATGGCAGGAAACGAAGCCCTCCAGGTACAGGCATCGGATGCCGCTCTGGCGCTGCGTGCCGCCGCGCACGCCGCCGTGAACCTGCGCCACGGCGTGACCACGATGCGGCTGGTAGGGGAGAAGAACTTCATCGACGTGCCACTGCGCCAGATGATCGACGCTGGCCACCTGCCTGGCCCACGCCTGGTGACAGCCACGCGCGGCTTACGCCCGAGCAACGGCCACAGCGTGACTGCTGTGACGGTGGACGGGGTCGAGGCCGTCGTCCGCGCCGTGCGGGAGAACCTGTTTCGCGGGGCCGACTTGGTCAAACTCTTTGTCACCGGTGGAGTGGCGACGCCGACGACCGATCCAGTGACCCCTTGCTTCAGCCGGGAGGAGATCGCGGCGGCCGTTGCGGTCGCCCACCAGGCGGGCAAACCGGTCTGTGCGCATGCCTACGGTGGGGCGGGAGTCGACTTCTGCCTCGATGCCGGCGTCGACCACATCGAGCACGGCACTTACATGCGCCCGGATCAGTTCGACCGCCTGGCCGAGCTGGGACGCTGGCTGGTGGGCACGCTCGGCGTCTTCCTGACCGAGCCAGGCCCAGCCGAGAACCCGAGCTGGCCGGAGCCAGTTCGCCAGAAGTTCCTTCGCGCCCGCGAGGCGACACCGCGCGTCATCGCCGAAGCGAAGCGCGCTGGTGTCAAGCTGGCGCTGGGCACCGACGCCATCCACGGCAGAGTGGCAGAAGAGGCGATCTACGCCGCGGCGGCCGGGCTGACGAATCGCGAGGCGCTGGCGGCGATCACCTGCAACGCCGCCGAGCTCTGTGGGCTCACCGGACGTGTCGGCGTGATCGCCCCTGGGGCCTGGGCGGATCTGATCGCGGTCGAGGGAGACCCGCTGCGGGATCTCCGCGCCCTCCGCTCGCCGGCCCTGGTCATGAAGGGCGGCGAGGTCGTCCAGGCGACTGCGCCGCTGGCACCGGCGGTGGCCTCCGGAGGATAGCCAGCCGTGCCGCGATCCTGGCAGGGAGCTGGCGTGAGCGCACCTCGCTGGCAGTCGCGAACCTGCTGGCGCGCTGTCGCCCGTGACGTCGCTAGGCATCGGCGTTGTGCTAGGGTACTGATAAACGTGGTGGCTCGCGAGAACGTCGCGGAGGTGCTGACGACGTGAGCGAGAGGCGACGACAGGCAGTGGGGAGGGCCGTCGTCCTGCTCTCGGGCGGGCTGGATAGCACCACAGCCGCCTACCTCGCCCGCGCCGAGGGGTACGAGCTCTACGCGCTCTCGTTCGACTACGGGCAGCGCCACCGGCGCGAGCTGGAGTCGGCGGCGGCCGTCGCTCGCGCGGTCGGTGCCGTCGAGCACCGGATCGTTACCATCGACCTGGCCCAGTGGGGTGGCTCGTCGCTGACGGGCGCCGGGCCCATTCCAACTGAGCCGACGGTGGGCATCCCGTCGACCTGGGTGCCGGCCCGCAACCTGATCTTCCTCGCCGTGGCTTCCGGTTACGCTGAAGTGATCGGCGCGAGCGCGATCGTCATCGGTGTCAGCCAGGTCGACTACTCGGGTTACCCCGACTGCCGCGGCGAGTTTCTCGAGGCCTACCAGCGCGCCGCCGACCTGGCCAGCAAGCAGTTCGTCGAGGAGGGCAAGCGGATCCCGGTGCTGGCGCCGTTCCTCCACCTGCCCAAGGCGGGGATCATCCGGCTGGGCCTGGCGCTCGGCGTGGACTACAGCCTCACCTGGTCGTGCTACCAGGGCGGCGCGCAGCCGTGCGGCGCCTGCGATTCCTGCCGGCTGCGGGCGAAAGCGTTCGCCGAAGCGGGAGTACCCGACCCGCTCCTCTCGCCTGAGCGCTCAGGCGCGGGCTGAGACGTAGCCGGAGCAGCGCTCGGGCCATGTAGCTCACGCTGTGAGACGTGGTACAACAGGGCTCGGCCGCTTCCGGCCCGCAGGCCGGGAGCCAGGCCGGGAGAGACGACCGGCCCTGGAGGCACGATGGCAGTGCAGCTTGTCCTCATCGGCCTGCCGCGGAGTGGCAAGACGACCGTCTTCAACGCGCTGACTCGAGCGCAGGCCACGACCGGTGGCTTCAGCGGCGCCGAGGAAGAGCCCAACCTGGCGACCGTGAAGGTGCCCGACCCGCGGCTCGATGTCCTCACTCGCATGTTCAACCCGCGCCGCACAGTACCCGCCGAAGTGCAGTACTACGACGTGGCCGGGCTGGCCAGAGGCGTGCACGAGCGTGGCCTGAGCGGGCGGCTGCTGGGCTACCTCAGCCAGGCCGACGCGCTGGTGCACGTGGTACGTGCCTTCGACGACCCGGCCGTGCCTCACCCCGAGGGGTCGGTCGATCCTTTGCGAGACATCGAGACGATCGACCTCGAGCTGGCCTTCTCCGACCTGGCCATCATCGAGAAGCGGTTAGCTCGCATCCGGTCGATGCTCGGCAAGGTGCGCGGGGCCGAGCGTGAGGCGCAGGAGCGTGAGGCCGAGCTGCTGGGCCGGCTCCAGGCCGCCTTGACCGGCGGGACGCCGATCCGCCAGGTCGAGCTCTCGGCCGAGGAGGAGAAGGCGCTCCGCGGCTTCGGCTTCCTGACCGCCAAGCCGCTGCTGATCCTGCTCAACCTCGGCGAAGAGCTGCTCGGCGAGCCGGCCGAGCGCCTGCTGGCGGAGGCGAGTGAGCGCTATGGTCGGCCGGGAGTCGCGGTGGATGCCCTGCCGGGGAAGCTGGAAGCGGAGATCGCGCAGCTTCCGGACGAGGACGCCCGGGCCTTCATGGAGGAGCTGGGGATCCAGGAGCCGGGACGCGACCGGGTGATCCGCCTCTCCTATACACTGCTCGGGCTGATCTCGTTCTTCACCGTCGGCCCGGACGAAGTGCGGGCCTGGACGATCCGGCGGGGCACCACGGCGGTGGAAGCAGCGGGGACGATCCACAGCGACATGCAGCAAGGCTTCATCCGCGCTGAGGTCGTCTCCTACGACGACCTGGTGCGGACGGGGAGCTTGGCCGAGGCCCGGCGAGCTGGCGTGTTGCGGCTCGAGGGGAAGCAGTACGTCGTGCAGGACGGCGACGTGCTGCACATCCTGTTCAACGTGTGAGGCCGAGGAGAGCGTGCCTTGGCCCCAGAGCTGGCGGTTCGGACGGGCGGGCTGATCCCGTTCTGGGCCCTGCCGGTCCTGGCCGGGCTGTGGGCCAGTGGGCTGCTGCTGGCCGCTGGGCCGCTCCGGCAGCGCTGGCCGTGGCTGGCCGGCGAACTGGCCGCGCTCGGCGGGCTTGTGCTCGCGCACGTCCTGTTCTTCTGGCGCCCCCTGCTCACACCCGCTCAGGTACCCAAGGGCGGCGGTGACCTCAACTCCTTCTTCTTCCCCCTGCACGCCTTCAGCGCCCGCACTGTGCAGCAGGGGGATCTCCCGCTCTGGAACCCTCACCTCTTCAGCGGCATGCCCCACTTCGCCAACTACCAGGCCGGCCTGCTCTACCCACCGAACTGGATCGCTTACCTCCTGGCTCGCCCCTTCACCTACGGCACGCTCGAGCTGATGGCCCTGGGCCACTACCTGATCGCCAGCCTCGGCGCCTACGCGCTGGCGCGGGCCACGCTCGGCGCCAGCCGGATCCCGGCGCTGGTGGCTGGTGTCGTCTTCCCCTACAGCGGCTTCCTGGTGGCCCACCTGGGTCACTACTCGATGCTCTCGGCGGCCGCCTGGGTGCCCTGGATCTGGCTCGGCCTGGCAGAGGCGGCGCGGCGCGCCTCCTGGCTCTGGGCGGCCGCGACGGCCGGCTTCGTCTTCCTGCTGGCGACCGGCGGGCACCAGCAGACGGTGCTCTACGCGCTGACCGCCTCGGCGGCCTGGTGGCTCTTCTGGACGGCCGTGCGCCATTTCGCGGCCTTCCGCGAGCTGCGGGCCGGGCTCGCGCCACTCTGGCGCACGCTCCGGCCGGCCCTGGCCGACGCGCTGCGGGCCGGGCTGGCGGTGGGGAGCGGGCTGGCGCTGGCGATGCCGGTGCTGCTGCCCTCGCTGGAGCTGGCGCGGCGCTCGGTGCGGGCCGGCCGGCTGACCTACGAGCAGGCGACCGAGTTCAGCCTCCAGCCGGTCATGCTCGTCCACGCCCTCTTGCCCAAGCTGTTCGGCAGCAACCCGACCGACTACTGGGGGCCGTTCTCCAGCGGCGAGGTCTGGTTCTACGCCGGGGTGATCCCGCTGCTTCTGGCCGGGCTGGGCCTGGCGCTCCGCCGCGAGCCCCTGCGCTGGTTCCTGGCGGCGGCCGGTCTGGTCGCGCTGCTGCACGCGATGGGGCCCTACACGCCGGTGCACGGCTGGGCCTACCGCTTCCTTCCCTACGCCGACCTGCTCCGGGTGCCGGCCCGCTCGCTCCTGTACCTCGACCTGGCGGTCGCGCTGCTGGCCGCGGTCGGCCTGGACGACGTGCTGGCGGCCACGCGAACCGGGCAGACCCGCTTCGCGCGCCTCGTGCTGCGGTCGGCCCGGCGGCTGCTGGCGATCGCGCTCGGCGCGCTCGTTCTCTTGATCATTCCCCTCTTCTACCGGGTCGTCCTCGGCGGCCCGGAGCTACCCGAGCGCGCGGTGATCGCGCTCGACGGGCTGAACCTGCTGGCGCTGCTGCTCGGCCTGGCGCTCCTCTGGCTCTGGGCGGTCGAGCGCGCGCGGCTGCCGGGCCCGGCAGCCGGCCTGCTGGCGCTCGGGCTGGTCGTGGTCGACCTCTTCAGCGCCAACGCCACCTTCAACCCGACGCTCGACGACCTGAACGTCGACTTCCGCCACCCGCAGATCGTCGCCTACCTCCGGGAACGCGCCGCGGCCGAGGGGCCGACCCGCATGGTCTCGCTGACTATCCGCTGGCAGCCGAGCGCGGCCGCCGTGGTCGGGCTCGACGACGCCGGCGGGCTCTACGACCCGATGCAGCCGGCCGGCTACGCCAGCGTGCTCGACTTCGCCCGCAACAACCGCGACTACGGGGCTTTCGACCTCCTGAGCGCGCGCTACCTGATCAGCCGGGCCGACGCCGGGTCGCCCGGCGCGCGCTTCCGGCTGCTGCTGACCACCCCGGAAGGCTTGACGCTCTGGGAGAACCCGCGGGCCATGCCGCGCGCCTGGCTGGCCGGCAGCGCC
>JADBJL010000028.1 GCA_014874455.1 Thermomicrobiaceae bacterium | reverse complement strand
CGTGTCAAGCCTAACATACGCGTCGCAGTGGTGCAAAAGGCCCGGTGCCACGCGTACCTTACAGCCGCTACCCGGGTATAGTAGCCCCGGACGGCAAGCGCTATCAGCCGAGATCAAGCCGGAGGCGCGACGAAGGTGACGATTGGAAAGGCAGACTGTGGAGCACTGTGAACCGGCGACTGAACTGGCGGGTCAGCGGTCGGAGCCGATCGAAAGCCATGCCGACATCATTTGGACAGCCCCGTTCCTCTTGTGCGCGCTCGAGACGGCGGTCGAGCGCTTTCGTCCCCACGTCGCCAGCATCAATGCCCTGAACGTCTTTCCGGTACCGGACGGCGACACGGGGACGAACATGCTCCTGACTCTAGAGTCAGCCATTCGTGCAGCCCAGAGTGCCAGAGCCGAAACCGTGGGAACGCTGCTGCGTGAGGCGACACGCGGGGCGTTGATGGGAGCGCGCGGCAACTCCGGCGTCATCCTGTACCAGCTCTTCGCTGGCCTCTCCGAGGCGGCCAACGACCAAACCATTCTCGACGGCGCTGCGCTGGCACGGGGCCTGACCAGGGCAGCGCAACTGGCATACCAGGCCGTGCTGAACCCGGTGGAAGGAACGATGCTGACCGTCCTGCGTGAAGTGGCGCAGGCGGCGACCGAGGCGGTGGAGTCCGATCCGCGGATCGCCGCCGCGCTGGTGGCTGCGCGGCACGCGGCGATCGAGACCGTCCGGCGCACGCCGGAGATGCTGCCCATCCTCAAGCAAGCGGGCGTTGTGGACGCTGGTGGGCAAGGCGTCGCCGTCCTCATCGACGCACTCGCTGCGTCCGCGACCGGAACCGCTCCGGTGATCGAGGCACCGGCGGTGCAAGTCGCCGAAGGGCACGTTGCCGAAGCGATGGAGTTCCTCGACCGCCTACACGAGCTGCACGGCGAGGAGGCGTTTGGCTACTGCACCAACTTCGTCCTGAGCGGCGAGGACATCCCGGTCGAAGAGTTCAAGCGCCAGATCCAGGAACTGGGAGCATCGGCGGTCGTCGTCGGCGATCGCCACATGGTCAAAGTACACCTCCACACTCAGCATCCCGGCCTAGTACTGGAGACAGCGCTCGCTTTCGGCGAGCTCTACGACGTCCGCATCGACAACATGGCCGCGCAGACGCGCAAACTCGTAGCCGAACGCGAGGCCGCACGCGCGCACCGCCCGGAGATCCCGATCGGCATCGTCGCAGTTGCGAACGGCGAGGGCCTGATCCGAGTCTTCGAGGGCCTGGGCGCGACGGTCGTTCCAGGCGGTGCCACGATGAACCCGAGCACCGAGGACATTCTGTCAGCCATCGAGCGACTGCCGCAGGAAGAAGTTATCGTCCTCCCGAACGATTCCAACATCGTGCCGACAGCCCAGCAGGCCGCCCGGCTGGCCCACAAGCGGGTTCGAGTGGTGCCGTCGCGAAGCGTGCAGCAGGGTATCGCGGCCCTGGCCGCGTTCAACTTCGCGGCAGGTCTCGACGAGAACGCTGCGGCGATGAGCCAGGCCTTGGAACACGTCCGCTCGTTGGCGCTCACTCAAGCCACACGCGACGCCACCGTGAACAGCGTCGCGGTCAAGAAGGGTCAGTTTATCGGCTTGCTCGACGACCACGTCGTCGTCGCGACCGACGACCTTGCGGGCACGGCGATCGCGCTCCTTGAGGCGGCCGATCCGTCGTCAGCCGAGCTCCTGACGATCTTCACCGGTAAGGGAATCGCCACTGACACCGTGCAGGCGCTCGCGGAGACGATCCGGAAGCGCTGGCCTCACCTGGAAATCGAGGTCGTGGCAGGCGGCCAACCACATTACCCGCTTCTCATGGCTTTGGAGTGAAGGGCACGACGACGCGCGCTGACCCTCGATACTGGCATCGTCGTGCGAGAGGAGGAGATCAGTGGCGGCAGAGGGGACACTGCGTCCGGTCTGGATCGTCACCGATAGCACTGCAGACTTTCCACCGGGCCTGACTGATGGGCTGCCGATCAGCGTCGTGCCGCTCATCGTGGAGATCGAGGGACGCAGCTACCGCGATCGGGTCGACCTGAGCCCGGAAGAGTTCCTTGCGAGGCTGCGCGAAGGGGCGCTGCCTCGCACGTCACAGCCGTCGGCCGGAGCGTTTCAACACGTCTACCAGGAACTGCTCGAACAGGGCTACGACATCGTCTCGATCCACATCGCGGCCACGCTCTCGGGCACGCTCAACTCCGCGCGTGTCGCCGCCCAGGCCGTCGATCCCCAGCGCGTGCACCTCTTCGATTCCGGCTCGGTCTCGATGGGGTTGGGCTGGCTCGTTATCGAGGCGGCGGAACTCGCGGCAGCCGGGCAGTCGCCCCAAGCCATCCTCGACTACCTCGATCGGCGGCGCCGGGATATCCGGCTCTTCGCCATCCTGGAAACGCTCGAGTACCTGCACAAGGGAGGCCGCATCGGCCGAGCTGCGGCGTTTCTCGGCTCGGCGCTGCAGATTAAGCCGCTCATTACCGTGCATGAGGGCGTCGTCGAGCCAGTCGAACGCGTGCGCACATTCAAGCGGGGCGTCGAGCGCTTGGTCGAGCTGGCTCAACTGCATATGCCGTTCGACCGGCTCGCGGTGCTGCACCTCGGTGCCGAGGGGCCAGCGGGCGAGCTGCGCGACCGGCTCCAGGCCCTGCAGCCGGGACTCCGGATCCCCTTCTCCCAAATCGGCACCGTTGTTGGCACCTACGTCGGCCCCGGCACACTGGGCTTCGCCGGGCTGGTGCGCCACGCCGGTTAGGGAGGCCGAGGTGCCGGGCTAGGAGTAGAATCGTCACCACGTCGAGCCCTGCATGGCCAGCACGCTCACTGTCCTGGAGGGTAGGAGAATGCGGAGGTGGCAGCGATTGGTCGGCGTCCCGCGCCGGGCCTGGTTTCAGATCCTCGTGAGCGGCCTTGTGCTCTTTTATGCCCTGGAGAAGCTCCTCCGCAGTACCCACAACCCCAACTTCGTTCCTTCGGTCTTGCTCCTCGGTGCGTTCCTGGTTCCGGTGACCATGGTCATGTACCTCTACGAGAGTAGTCCGGTGCGCGATATCCCACTGCCGTCCCTGGGCGTCAGCTTTCTGTGGGGTGGGATCATCGGCGTCATCATCGCCGGGTTTCTGGAGTACCAGACGCTGCGCAGCCTGGGTGTGCTGCCCTTGCTCGGCGTCGGGCTGATCGAGGAAAGCGCCAAGCTGGCCGTCCCGCTCGTGATCTACGCACGTGGCCGCTACCGTTCGGAGACGGACGGGCTGCTCTTCGGCGTCGCGTCCGGTATGGGCTTCGCCGCCTTGGAGACGATGGGCTACGGGTTCGTCGCCCTGCTGGCCTCGCGAGGGAGCATCGGGACACTCGAGGAAACCCTGCTGGTGCGCGGGCTTCTCGCCCCGGCCGGCCATGCGGCCTGGACTGGCATCGTCTGCGCCGTGCTGTGGCGAGAGCGGCTGCGTGCCGGGCACCCGGTACTCAACCTGCGTATCGCAGGCACCTTCGTGCTCGTCGTCGTCCTCCACGCGCTGTGGGACACGATCAACGGTTTCAGGGGCGTGACGTTCGTCGAGTTCCTGGGGCTTGAGTTGCTCAGCTTCCTCGTTGCCCTCTTGAGCTTGGCGCTTTTGATCCGCCGCATCCGCGAGGCGCATCGCGAGGCCGCGCAGGCTGTCACCTCACCGACCCCGGCATGACGGCGCAGCAGAGGACGGGTCAGCGATGGCCAAGCACCACCTGGCCGCAGCCGGCCTGATCAGCCGGTCGCCGCTACCACGGGTACGCCGCTGGGCGGCGAGCCACAGCGCGACGCTGTGGACATTGACCGTCATCTCGCTGGTCGCTGTCTTCATCGTGCGCGAGCGGGCGGCAGTCGGCCGCGCCGTCTGGGTCGTTCAGCAGTCGCTGGGGCCCTGGTTCGCTCTCGCACTGGCGCTCGGGGTGGTCATGCTGCTCGATGCCGCGCTGACCTACCGGCTGCTTCTGGCACGCCTCGGTCACCCGCTCGGCTGGCGAGCCACGGGACGAGCCTACACCGAGGGCGTGCTGGCCGGAGCGATCTCGCCGATTAGCACACCGGCAGCCGCCTATGGCTTCGCGCGTGTCCTGGGACAGCACGGCGTCCCGGTGGACGACGCGCTTCTGGCTTTCGCGCTCAACAACGGGCTCGGGCTCGTCTCGTTCCTTGCTTTCATCGTCCTGGTGCTGATCGTCCTCGAGCTGCAGCACCAGGTCACGCCGCTGCTCCTCGTGTGGGCCTTCCTGCTCGCCGCGCTCGTCGTCCTCATGAGCACGCTCTTCTGGCTGCTGCTCCGCGGCGCCGCTTTGCCCGGCCGGCTCCAGGGCTACCTGCCCCACCGACTCCGCTCGTTCGCCGAGCGCGCCCGTCGACACGGCCTGAGACCCAACGACTTCGTGCTGCCTTTCCTCCTCGCGCTCGGCATCGACGTGCTCGGCGCAGCAGTCCTGTATGCCAGCCTCCGAGCGGCAGGGGCACACCCGAGCCTGGCGACCGCCCTGGTCGCAGACAGCATCGGGACGCTCGCGGTCATCCTCGCGCCCGGGTTCTCGGGTACCGGGCCGGTCGAGCTGGGCACGGCCGCCACCCTGGCGACATTCGGGCTGCCGCACGAGACCGCGGTGGCAGCCACCCTCCTGGCTCGTCTCGTGACCCTCTGGCTCCCGGCTGCGGTCGGCCTCCTGAGTCACCTCAGCGACCGCTCGCTCACGCACCGGGCAGCCTACCGCATCCCCGCCGTCTTCACCGGCCTGACCGGCCTGCTCGCCGTCGTCTCGCTCCTCCTGCCGCGGGGACAACACCGTTTCAACCGGATCGAGCCGTTCTGGCTCTTCTCGATCCCGGCCTTCTCCCGGACGTTTACGCTCCTCGCCGGGTTTTTCCTGCTTTTTCTGGCCTACAACCTCTGGCGACGCAAGCGGGTGGCCTGGGTGGTCGCCGTTGTGCTGCTGGCCAGCCTCGTCGTCGCGCACCTGTTGAAGCGACATGACGAGATCTTCTCAGCCGTGACCGCCGTCAACCTGGCGATCCTGCTCTGGCAGCGCCGGTGGTTCACCGTCCGCCAGGACACGCCGACATTGCGGCAGGGCTTGCTCCGCTTCGGACTCAGCCTGCTGTTCGCGCTCATCTACGGTACCGTCGGATTCTACCTGAGCGAGGAGCGGGCCTTCGGCCACGAGTTCGATGCCCGAGCCGCGGTGACGGTCACGCTCCGCACGTTCTTCAACCTCGGCGAGAGCGGGCTGATACCGCAGACCCGCCACGCTCGCTGGTTCCTCGATTCGCTCCAGGTTCTCGGCGCGGTATCGATGACCTACGCGGTGCTTTCGCTCGCAAGACCGGTCGTGTGGCGACGAACGACGCACCAGCGCGAGCGAGAACGGGCGCGCGCGCTCGTCACCACCTACGGTGACTCGTCGCTCGACTACTTCAAGTACGCGGAAGACAAGCTGTTCTTCTTCGCCTCCAACGGGAGGGGCGTGGCCTCTTTCGGGCTCGCCAATGGCGTGGCGGTGGTACTCGGCGATCCAGTCGCCGCCTCCGACGACGACTTCGCACTGACCTTACGCGAGTTCCTCGACCTGTGCGAGACCAACGACTGGGAACCAGCGTTCCTGCAGGCGACCCCGAAGCGGCTGGAGGCCTACCGAGCCGCCGGCCTCTCCGCGGCGAAGATCGGCGAGGAGGCGAGCGTCGACCTCGACCGCTTCACGCTGCAGGGCGGTGCGATGAAAGACGTACGCTACCTTGTCCGTCGACTGGAGCGCGAGGGCTACCGCGTCGTCTTCTCCGCGCCCCCGCAGCCAGACGACATGATCCAGCGGCTCCGCGCTGTCTCAGATGAGTGGCTCTCAATCGGCGGCCACCGTGAGCGCCGGTTCACACTCGGGCGCTTCGAAGACGACTACATCCGCGCCTCGCCGATCTTCGCCGTCGAGTCGCCAGAGGGCGAAATCGTCGCTTTCGCCAACCTGATCCCGGATGGGAAGCAGGGTGAAGCCACCATCGACCTGATGCGCCGACGCCGCGAGCCATCCGGGGTGATGGAGTACCTGTTCGTCAAGATGTTCCAGAGCCTGAAAGAGCAGGGGTTTCACGCCTTCTCGCTCGGAATGGCGCCCTTGGCCAACGTCGGCGTCGACCCGGATGCGCCGTTCGTCGAGCGCATGCTGCGACAGGCATACGAACACCTGAACATGCTCTTCTCCTACAAGGGATTGAGAAGCTTCAAGGACAAGTTCAAGCCGGACTGGGAACCGCGCTACCTGATCTATCGCTCCGAACTGGCCCTACCCAAGGTCGCCCTCGCGATCGTCCGCCTGACCGAGTAGAGGGAGCACGGGCGACCGGCAAACCCAAGCAGGTGGATATCGGCCCTGGAGTTCGGGCGATGCGTCTTCACCCCCGGCGCGCTGTGGCTCTCACGAATGGATGACACCTGCTTCCGGCTAGCGGGGCTCCCTCGCTCAGGCATGCTCGCCGATTTCGATCTCTTGCACAACGTTGCCCTTGTGGCCGCGGCGCATCTCTAGCCGTGCTCGCCGGGCTAGAGCCTCGTATTCCTTTCGGATCCGCTCCAGTTCCTGCTCTTCTAGCTCCTCGAGGTCGAGCAGAGCGTTCTGCGCCCCTTCCAGCGCCCGGATCAGCTCGTCCAGCTTGAGTTGTATCGCGGTGCTGTCCCGATTCTGGGTGTTCTGGATGAGGAAGACCATCAAGAATGTTACGATCGTGGTACCGGTGTTAATGACCAGTTGCCAGGTATCGCTGAAGCCGAAGAGGGGGCCGGTCAGTGCCCAGACGACGATGATGAGCACGGCGGCCCCAAACGCGGCGGGATGCCCGGCGGCATGGGCCGTCCACTTGGCGAATCGCGAGAAGGGTGCTTGACGGTACACGCCAGCGCTCCTTTCCTTCGTTTCTGTCGAACGGCCGAGATCGAGCCTAGGGAAGACGCCGATACGCGCTAGCCCAATGCTAGCCGACAGCGCAACGACGCGGAGCGTGGTGCCCTCATCATCTTCGGCGGCCTCCTGGCCTCCGGTTTTTCGTCCGCGTCCGGCAGCAACGGGGCAGGGTATCGCGCAGAGATGAAGCGCGCTCCAGGCGACCCGATTCACCTGGGGATCCGCATCAGCCTCGCGCTCGCACCGGAGCGCCGGCTGACGCGCACTGGCATCACCTTATTCCCTCGCCTGCCTCCCGAACCTTTGGGAGAGGAAAGCGGACTACTCGCGCTTGACACCGGTCAGGCCTGCCGGTTCACTTGGTGGCGGCACGTTCGGTCGAGGACGGGGATGCTGGTGCGCTCATCCGATCTGGCCAGGCAAGAGCCGGTGGCGCTCCTCGAAAAGGTCTTCGCGCTGGAGGAGCGCAAGGGCTTCCAGGACACCGCGGTCACCGGCGGGTTGGCCGCGCTCCTTGCCCGCAACTCGGCCACCTGGATCGCAACTCAACCGTCGCTGAAGGCCACGCTGCGACGCCTCTCGGAGCTACTCGACGACTATGCGTCGCTGTCTCCCGTCGAGCGTGCCCGGCGGATCGAAGCTGCTCGCAAGCTCCTGGGGGTTCCCGCGGTGACGTCGCCGCGCCCAGGGCTCGATCAGGCGGCTCCCGAGCGTCGCACCCTGTCCTCCCGCCGGGATGCACAGGCGGCTGACCGCCCGGCAAGGGCCACCCGCGCTCCCGTGGTCACCTCGCTCGACGACCCGGTGACCGTCTTACCAGGCGTCGGCGCCCAGCGAGCCCGCCAGCTCGAGGCGCTGGGGGTGTACACTGTGCGCGACCTCCTCTACCTGCTCCCACGCCGCTACGAGGACTACACGCGCCTGCAGCCGATCGGTCGCATCGCCCACCTCTTCTATCGCACCGGGAGTGAGGAGATCCGCTGCACAGTCATCGGCGAGGTCACCGCGCTGACCGAGCGCGAGACCGCCAGCGGGCGACGTCTGGTGCAGGCCGAGATCAGTGATCCGACGGGCAGCATCCCGGCCATCTGGTTCAATCCGTACGTGGCCCGGCAGCTTCGTCCTGGCATGCGCATCGCCCTGAGCGGGCGGCTGGAGCGCCAGCGGGCCGTCGTCTGCTTCCGCAACCCGGAGTGGGAGCCGGCCGACGAGGATCTGCTGCACACCGGCCGCATCGTACCGATCTACCCGCTGACTCGCAACCTGTACCAGAAGCAGCTCCGCCAGCTCACCCGCACCGCGCTCGACGCCGGCCTGCGCCTGGTCGTCGATCCCCTGCCTGAAGCCATCCGCCAGCGACACGGGCTGCCACCACTGCCCGAAGCGATCCAGCAGCTCCACTTTCCGGACTCGAGCGAGCGGGCCGAAGCTGCGCTCCGCCGCCTGGCGTTCGACGAGTTCCTCGCCTTGCAGCTCGGTCTGGTGCGGCGCAAGGCCGAGTGGCAGGCCCAGCCGGGCAACGCTATCCCCATCGACCGTCCGAGGATCGACGCCTTTCTGCGCAGCCTGCCCTTCACGCTCACGGCGGCACAGGCCCGAGCACTCGACGAGATCCTCGAGGACATGGCCCAGCCGAGGCCGATGAGCCGCTTGCTCCAGGGCGACGTTGGGTCGGGCAAGACCGTGGTGGCCGCGGCCGCCGCGCTGGCGGCCAGTGCCGCTGGCTACCAGGTGGCCGTGCTGGCGCCGACCGAGATCCTGGCGGAGCAGCACTTCCACAGTTTCCGGAGCCTCTACGCGGGGCTCCCGGAGGCCGAGCGCCCCATCGCCGCGCTGTTGACCGGAAGCACGCCGGAGCGCGAGCGGCAGGAGATCGAGCGCGGGCTCCATGAGGGGAGCATCCAGCTCCTGATCGGCACGCATGCCGTCCTGGAGGACTGGGTGCAGTTCCAGCGACTCGGCTTCGCGGTCATCGACGAGCAGCACCGCTTCGGCGTGCTCCAGCGGGCCGCCCTGCGGGCCAAGGGCCAGAACCCCCACGTGCTGGTCATGACGGCCACGCCGATCCCGCGCAGCCTGGCGCTCGTCCTGCACGGCGACCTCGACGTCTCGATCATCGACGAGCTGCCGCCTGGACGGCAGACGGTCAAGACCTACGCCGTCGAGAGCGGCGTACGCCAGCGCGTCTACCAGTTCATCCGCAAGCAAGTGGCCGAGGGCTTTCAGGCGTTCATTATCTACCCGCTGGTGGAGGAGTCCGAGGCCATCGACGCCCGCGCCGCGACCGCCGAGTTCGAGCGGCTGCAACGGGAGGTCTTCCCTGACCTGAGGCTCGGCCTGCTCCACGGCCGGATGCGCCCGGCCGAGAAGGATGCCGTCATGACCGCGTTCCGAGAACGGAAGCTCGATATCCTGGTCTCGACAGCCGTGGTCGAGGTCGGGATCGATGTGCCGAACGCGACCGTCATGCTCATCGAAGGAGCCGATCGCTTCGGTCTGGCCCAGCTCCACCAGTTCCGCGGCCGGGTGGGCCGTGGCGCGGCGCAGTCGTACTGCATCCTGATCTCGGATTCGGACGGCCAGGAGGCCCGCGAGCGGCTCGAGGCGCTGGTTCATACCTACGATGGCTTTCGGTTGGCCGAGATCGATTTGCAGATGCGTGGCCCCGGCGAGTTCCTCGGCACACGCCAGAGCGGCATGCCGAACCTCCGCTTTGCCAGCCTGGCAGACGTCGTCACGCTGCAACACGCCCGGCAGGAGGCCGAACGGATCACGGAGGCAGATCCCGAGCTTCGCCAGCCGGAGCACCGGCTGTTGCGCGAGCAGGTGCGTCGGTTTTGGGAGACTGGTGCAGGCGACCTGAGCTGATCCGGCGCGAAGGCCCGACTGTTACCGTGATCCAGCCAGCAGGGCGATCGTGCTCCCCAGGGACGGACGAGCTCAGAATCCTCGAAAGGCGCATGAGATGCCGGATTGTCTCATCGAGCAGAACCTCACGACCGCCGTGTACTCCTTGCCCATCGCGCTGGGGTGGCTGGAGGCGGCCGCGAGCTACAGGCTCGAGGAGCGACTGACCGCCGAGCGGGTGCGCTCGCGTGGAATGCCTGCACTGCTGGGCGCGGTCGAAGCCGCGAGGCTCGCCGACGAGTTCGTCGTCCTCGCCGATGTCGCGCTGGTCAGCCAGCACAGCAGCAGCGTGGCGATGCAGACCAGCGAGCGACCGGACGCGCTGGATCAGGTGAGCGTCGCCCTCGACGACGTGAGCCTGACAGCCGAGGCCTTGGCCCGAGCCACGGTAACGGCTTTCTACGGTATCAGCGTAACGGGCTGGGATCGGGGCGTGTCCGTCGGCCCGCTTGTCGTCCTGGAAGACGCCGCAGCACTGGCCCAGCCACTCTCCGAGCGCTTTCATGACCTGGGGCGGGCCTGGTTCGTCCTCTCCTCGCTGCCCTTCCCCAGCCATGTCCTGGTCGTGCCCCGAAGGATGCTCGCTGAGCAGGCCGAGGCGCTCCGACACCTCGTCGCGGAACTGCACGCGGCGCGCGAGGCGGCGCTGGCACGGCGGCGGGAACTCGTCACGCAGCTTGCCCGCGAGCACATGTTGAACAGAGAGCGGGTCGAAGCCGTGCTTTCAGACCAGAGTTACCGGCTGACCCAGCGCGCGCGCTCCGGCTGGCGCGAGCTGCTCCACCGCACTGGCCGCGATCTCGGCGTGCCTAGCCTGGATCGGGTCGAGATCGCGGCCTTGAGCTAGAACCCTCTCGTTGCTCGTCCTCGACGACTCGCTTCTGCCTGACCTTCGCGTTGCGGGGCCACCCGGCGAAGAGGTCGCCGGCCCAGAGGCTCACGAGGAGGTCATAACCGGGCACGGCAGGTGCTAGCGGGTGCGCTCAGAACGGCGTGAGCAGAAGACGAGCATCTGCCCGTTAGGTCGCTTCCTCTCCCCGCTCCAGGCGGGCCACGTAGGGTCTCGACAAGCCGGCGTAGACGTCGAAGGCCACGTGGTGGATCAACGGTGAGTCTTCCGCGATCTGCCAGCGGTCGGTGAACAGCTCGTCGTCTGCGGAGACCGCCAGCACCTGGCCCACGAACAGGTCGTGATCGCCCAGTGTCAGCCGTTCGGCGAGGCCACACTCGATGTGAGCCACGCACTCCTCGATAACCGGCACGTCGACCTCCAGCGCGTCGGCCGGGTGGAGGCCGGCCTGGACGAACTTGTCGACATCGCGACCAGAGACGATCCCGCAGCGGTGCACCGCGTCCAGCAGCTCGAGCGTCGGCAGGTTGAGGACGAAGAGCTCACTGCGCGTCACCAGCTCGTGCGTGAAGCGCGAGGGATGGATCGCCACGCCTACCCGTGGCGGGTCGAGGCTGAGCGGCATGACCCAGGCGGCCGTCATCACGTTCGGCTGCGAGCGGAACTGCGCCGTCACCAGCACGACCGGGCCAGGTTCCAGCAGCCGGGCGGCCTGCCGAGGATCACGCGGCGACTTGCTCGCCATCTCCGCACCCCACCTACCTCTGGCAGCACTGTCAGCACCCGAACCTGCCAGCGGTGACGTACGACCGGTCAGCCGATCCGAGCGACCGATACAGCTCGTAGTACCGTTCGGCCACGCGGGCCTGGGTGAACAGCTCCAGCACCCGCTGCCGCCCACGGCGACCCAGCTCCTGCCGGCGTGCCGGGTTCTCGAGCAAGGCATCCAGCGCTCGAGCCAGCGCCTCGGCATCGTCTTCTGGAAAGACTACGCCTGCATCACCGATCACCTGCGGGATCTCGCCGGAGTCGGATCCGACGACCGGCACGCCGCAGGCCATCGCCTCGATGATGACGCGCCCGAACTGCTCCTTCCAGTTCCGGCGCGTGCGCGAGGGCACGACCAGCACATCGAACATGTTCAGCGCCTGTGGCATCAGCGCTGGCGCCACGCTGCCACGGAAGGTCACGCGATCGCGTACACCCAGGCTTGTCGCCAGCAGTTCCAGCCGGGCGCGCTCGCTCCCGCTCCCGACGATCTGGGCCACGGCTCGGACGCGCATGCGCGCGAGCGCCTGCAGGAGCAGGTCGGCGCCCTTCTCCGGTACGAGCCGGCCGACGAAACCGACCGTCGGCAACAGCGATCGTTCCACCGGCATCGGGCGGAAGAGGTCGGGATCGACGCCGAACTGGGGAATGACCTCGAGCGGCCCGCGGTAGCCTTTACGGCGGAGGACGGCAGCCGCCTCTTGGCTGCCGGCGACGGCGGCCGCCGCGAGCCGGTAGTTGACGCGCTCGAACCAGGAGAACGGGGGCGGGTAGCGGCGATAGAGGTTCTGCCAGGTGAAGAAGACGACGCGTGCCCCGTAGAGCCGGCCGAGCAGCGCCGCGTGGAATGTCACCAGGTTGTACGGCTCCTCGTCGACGTGCAGGACGTCTGGCCGGAAACGCCGCACGTGCCGCACTAGGCCGGGATACCAGTGAATGTGGTGGTGCCCGTTGAACCACATCGGCTCTACCGCCAGCTCGTAGCCATCCGTGTAGCGCCGCTCGAGCTGAACCACCCCGACACGTGACTCGTGCCAGTACGGTGGGACGATGGCCAGCAGCTCGATCCCCGGCAGCTTCGCGAGCTCTTCGAGCTTCTTCTGGTAGACCCCGTTGACCAGGGCCTTCGAAAGCATCAACACCTTCACCGGGCACCAGCCCTCCGCGCAGCCGCCTGTCGTCCCAACACCTGATGGTACACCGCTACCGTCTCGCGCGCGGTGCGCTCCCATGAGAACTGCGCGGCACGCTTCCTCGCTCGTCTCGCGAGCTCGGCTCGCAGCCGATCGTCAACCAGTACCTCCTCGATCGCCCGCGCCAGCGCGTCAGGCTCCGGCTCGACCAATATCCCACCGTCGCCCACGACCTCCGGCAAGCTCGACCGGTTCGCCGCGATCACCGGAGTGCCGCAGGCCATCGCCTCCAGCGGCGAGAGGCCGAACCCTTCGTAGAGCGACGGATAGACGTAGAGATCAGCGAGCTGGTACAGCCCGAGCTTGTCTTCCTCGCTGATGGCACCCGTCAGGACGACCTGTCGCTCGAGCCCGAAGCGGCGCGTCACCGGCTCCAGTGGAGGGTAGAGCCGCGGGTTCTCGGCATGCGGCCGGCCGGCGATCACCAGCCGTGTCTCAGGATCGAGCCGGGGGAACGCACCCGCGAAGGCCTCGATCAGCGCCGGCAGGTTCTTCCGCGCGTCCAGTCCGCCCACGTTGAAGATGACCGGGCCGCGTAGAGCGAAGCGTTGCCGCAGCTCAGCCAGGCGTGCCAGATCAGTTGCCGGTTGGAACCGTGAATCAGCCGCCAGTGGAATGACCGTGATCCGATCCTCCGCAATGCCGAGCACGCGCACGATGTCCCGCTTGGAGTGCTCGGAGTCGGTGATGACCGCCTCGGCCCGGCGCGCGACAAGGCTGACCAGTCGCAGGTAGAGTCGCATCGCCAGGCTCGCCCGGTATTCGGGAAAGAGCAGCGGGATGACGTCGTGCACGGTGACGACGAGCGGCAGCGGCGACGTGAGCGGCCCCGCAAAATACGGGACGTGGAGCAGCGCGGCCCTGGCGGCGCGCGCAGCCTCGATCACGCCACGCTGCTCCCACCAGATCTTCGAGACCTTGCCGCCCCGCGCCATGTGGGGCAGGAGCGCCTTGGTCTGGCCCGAGTCAGGAAGGAGCAGCACGAACCGGTGGCAGGGCGCCCCGCTCGAGAACTGCCTCCAAAGGCCGAGCGTGTACTGCCCGCTCCCGGTCAGGGGTTCCCGGCTAAACGCGCCGTCGAGCGCTATGATCGGCTCTTGCTCCATACCCGGCTCCATGCCAGAGCGGGAGTATAGCAGCCGAGCACACCGGTCACGGAACCAGCGTCAGGACACGCCAGCAGGCTGTGCTGCACACTGCGGCGTCGATTGAGGACGTGGTCGCGTACCGGTAGGGCGTTCCTCCTCTGAGCTGGATGAGACGGTAGCCAAGAGAAATTCGCGAGGTCGTCGAGCACGCAGGAGGTGAGGAGGAAGATTGCCGACGGCTCCGAGCGTCACGTATAGTGAAGGTCAAGCCTCGACGGGGAGGCGGATGGAGGGAGCACGGAGATGCCTAAGCCTGTAAACGTCAGTGACGAGACGTTCGAGGAAGAAGTGCTTCAGTCCGATGTACCAGTGCTCGTCGACTTCTGGGCCGCCTGGTGTGGCCCCTGCCGGATGATTGCCCCGATTCTCGAAGAGATCGCTGAAGAGAAGGGGAAATCGCTCAAGGTCGCCAAGGTCAACGTCGATGAGAACATGCGTGTCGCGATGCAGCTCGGGATCAGCAGTATCCCCACGCTGATCCTGTACAAGAACGGCCAGCCGGTGGAGCGGATCATCGGTGCGCAACCGAAGCAGCGCTTGCTCCAGCAGATCGAAAAGCATCTGAGCTAGAGGTCAGCTCTCCGCATCTGCCCATCCAGGATCCCAACCTGGACAATCTCGGCTCCTCTATCGGCGAGCGAGCCTGAGGAGTCCTATGCCGGCGAGCAGACCCGCCGCCACACCGACCAGAGCGCGGCGCGCCGCAGGCGAGTACAGCACCAGGCTGGCGAAACTACTGAGCAGCGCTGTCCTGCCCGCGAAATACGCGCGCTGCCGAACTGCCACAATGGTCACGCGGTCGTCGTTCTCCACGAGAGGTGGGTAGCGATACCGGTCACGCTGAAGATCGAAGGAGATCGCCGTCTCTCCTGCAGCTTCCGGGCGATTCGGATCCCAGACCAGCACCTCGGCCTCGTCCGCGCTGCGCTGGTGGAACGCGTATGGCACCACCGTGTGGCCCTGCCCGAGCAGCGCTCGGACGACATCCCGCCGCCACGGTTTGGGCACATTGACGTCGAAGCAGACGTCGCTCCAGCCGCGCCGCAGGAGGTCGCGAGCGAAGCGCCGGTAGGCCCGTGCGGGGCTAGGCCAGAAGAACCAGGGCACGCCCGCCAGCAGGGCCCGGTCGGTCAGTTGCCGCCCGTGGAGGACGATCACAGCGTCTCGCAACGCCTCCCCTTCGGCCCGCAGTGCTCCCAGGCTCCGTGCCAGGGCCACCCGGGCCATGCCGGTACACACCCCTCCCGGTGAGTCGCCCGCGTCGTCCGACAGTCGCACTACCATGCGATAGAGGCCGCGACGGAACGCGTTCGGGAACAGCGCCAGCCGAAACGTGGCCCGGAAGTGACGATCTTCCGGTTCGACCGGCCCGAATTCGCTCGCGCGGTTGACCCAGGGCAGCCGGTCACGTGCCGGGTCGAACGGGCTCTCGCCGCGTAGCTCGATGCGGAGCATCTGCTCTGCCCTGGCGACCTGCCGCCCCCGATCGAACACCGTCACCGAAATGGGGTACTCGAAGCAGCGCGGCCGTCCCTGTGGGAAAACCAGCCAAGCGACTCGCCTCGCTCCGAGCGCGGAGAGCCGCCGGTCTGGCAGTGCCAGCCAGCTCGCAGGCAGGGACAGCCGCCACTCTACGGCATGATTGTGCGAGAGGTCGCCCCACTCCGCCACGACCTGGAACCGTGCGGGGCGATACTGGAATCGTCCTCCTCGCTCGTTGCGGAACGTGAGCCGTTCCAGCAGGCGCCCGTCCTCGGTCACCAGGTGGACAGCCAACATGTGTTCATGCGCCGAGGTTCTCACTGCGCCGTCCGCCGAGCGCCTCCATCTCACGCCGGAGATCCTCGAGGTCAGCGAAGCGCCGGTAGACCGAGGCGAAGCGGATGTACGCGACCTCGTCGAGCTCCTTGAGTTCCCTCAGCACGATCTCGCCGATGACCGTGCTCGGAACCTCCGTCGTCCCCATCGCTAAAAGCTCGCGCTCGACGGTGGCGACGATCCGATCTACCTCGTCCTGCGAGACGGGTCGTTTGGTCAGGGCTAAGCGCAGCTTATCGCGCAGCTTGCGGCTGTCGAACTCCTCTCGCCGCCCATCGCGCTTGATGACCATCAACCCGCCAGCCTCGATGCGCTCGTACGTCGTAAATCGCCGGCCGCAGGCAGGGCACTCCCGCCGACGTCGGATGCTGTCACCGGCCCCGAGTTCGCGCGAGTCGATGACGCGGCTGTCTCGAGCACCACAGAACGGGCAGCGCACGCTTCTCCCTCTTCGATTCCCGGCGAGCGGCCAGCCTTCCGATCGACGCAGCGGTCGTCGAGTGCAGCGGGCGATGAGCTACCGCTCGCGCAGGAAGCGGAGGATCGACGGCTCCGACCACTCGTCGTCCGGCAGGATCGGGGTGCGAGGCGGAGCCGACGTGCGGGCTGCCTCGGCACGGAAACGCCGCTCGGCGGGCCGTGCGCGCCGCTGCTGACCGGTACCGGTAAACCCGGCAGCGATCAGCGTGATCGTCACATCGCGCCCCATCGCCTCGTCCGGGCTCGCCCCGAAAATGATCTCCGCTTCTTCGTCGACCGTCGCACGGATCACCTCGGCGGCCTCGCTGACCTCGGCCATCGACAAGTCCGGGCCTCCGGTTATGTTATACAGAACCCGCGTCGCCCCATCGATGCCCAGTTCCAGCAGCGGGCTTTCGATGGCAGCACGGGCCGCATCGACACAGCGGTTCTCGCCGCTTCCCCGGCCGATCGCCATCAGCGCCGAACCGGCGTCGCGAAGGATGGTCTTGACATCGGCGAAGTCCAAGTTAATCAGCCCGGGTTTCGTGATCAACTCGGAGATTCCCTGGATACCCTGACGCAGCACGTCATCGGCGATCCGGAACGCCTCGGAAAACGGCGTCTTCGGATCGACGAACGTGACCAACCGCTGATTCGGGATCGTGATGAGCGCGTCGACATGCTCGCGCAGTACCGCGATCCCCTCGTCGGCAATCCGCCGCCGCTTGGCCCCCTCGAAGTCGAACGGTTTGGTCACGATGCCGACAGTGAGCGCGCCGGCCTCGCGCGCCAGGCGAGCGATGATCGGAGAGGCGCCTGTCCCTGTTCCACCGCCCATGCCAGCGGTAATGAAGACCATGTCTGCGCCGCGAACCGCTTCCGCCAGCGTCTCGGCACTCTCTTCAGCGGCCCGCTCGCCGACCTCCGGTCGTCCGCCTGCTCCCAGCCCTTTGGTTAGCTTGTCACCGATGCGGATGGTCAACGGACTCAACGAGTTCAGGAGCGCCTGTGCGTCGGTATTGACAGCGATGAACTCGACGCCATCGACACCGGCATCGATCATCCGGTTGATGGCGTTCCCTCCCGCGCCACCAACACCGATGACCTTGATTCGCGCAAAGTTGTTCGGCGTGAACTCATCGTCGTGCGCGCTGAACATGCCCAACCTCCACTACCCTCGAACCCGCCTCCAACTCCTGCCCCACGCCACTGCGGCTCCGCCCTCGCTCACAGCCTCTCCACACCCGGCGACCCGGTACCAGCCGCATCGCGCGTAGCCAGATCCCCTGCTCATCTCGGGAAAGATCGTCTCGTGGGGAGTAGGCCCTGTATATGCCTACTCCCGAATCCAGGAACCAGCTTTGCTGGGTGCACTGACAACGAGACGCCCGGTTCCTCAGGTATCCCAATCCCCCCGCTCTGGTATATGTCGCAGTATAGCACAGTTCCTCCGGGTGTGAATCCCTCTCCTCCAGTGACGTAGTCGTCGGGGTGCTGCCCTTCCGCCACGCGCTCACCACAGAACCGGCCGATCCGGATCGCGCACGTCGAGGTTCGTCCACTTCATCCCGGCCTGGTCGATCGCGTCCAGCACGCGGAGCTGTTCCGGCAGCCGCTCAGCCGTGCCGACGTGGACGACCCGGCCGTCGTCGAGGCGGACACTGATCCCGGTTCGGGGCTCGTATTCCAGTGCCCTGACCCGCTGGCCGAGCCGCTGGCTCAACACGACGGCCCCTTGCACCACAGACGCCGGCAGCCTGCTTCCCGGCATCGGCAGCGCCCCTTCGACCTGCTCCACATGCGGCAAGTCGGGTCGATCGGTCAGAGCAATCACCCATCCCGAGCGATCCACGAGCACTGCTTGCGCGCCCTGCTGCCAGACGACGATCGGCACCCGCTCACGCAGCTCGATGACGACGGTGTCGGGAAACACGGCCTGCACCTCGGCTGCAGCGACGGCCGGATGGTCGGCGACGCGCCGTGCCACGGCCTGCGTGTCGAGCCAGAAGAGTGGTTGCCCGAGCGCCCCGCTACTGGCCACGATGGTGTCGACGAACGCAAGCTGGTTGCCGTACACCACCACAGACTGCACCGTGTAGTCCTCGGCGCTGAGAAACCCAGCCAGCAGGACGCTCAGGCCGACCGCCAGGCCGAAGGCTGGCAGCCGCCCGGTGACCGTCCCGTACCGCAAGAACCGGCCGACCCGTCCTCTCGATCGCTGGTGCGAGAGGGTCACAATGGTGGGTTTCTCTACGTCCACGACCGGCATCTGAGAGCCCGCTCCTCGTGGCGCTCCAACGCCAGCTCGATCAGACGGGTCACGAGGTCGCGGAACGACAACCCGCTGGCTTCCCACAGCTTGGGATACATGCTGATCGCGGTGAATCCGGGAATCGTGTTGACCTCATTGATCAGGATCCGTCCTGTCGAGCGTTCGAGGAAAAAGTCGACCCGCGCCATTCCCGCCCCGTCGATCGCCTTGAACGCGGCGATCGCCATCGCCCGCGCCGTCGCAGCCTGCTCGTCGGAGATCGGTGCCGGAATCAAGAGTTGCGATCGGTCATCGACGTACTTCGCTTCGTAGTCGTAGAACTCCCGAGCCGGCACAATCTCGCCGACGACCGAAGCGACCGGTTCGTCGTTGCCGAGCACGCTGACCTCGAGCTCGCGTGCGTCGATCGCCTCCTCGATCACGATCTTCCGGTCGTGGCGGTTCGCGGCCTCGACCGCTGCCGGGAGATCAGCGGGGCGACGCACCTTGCTCACACCGACGCTCGAGCCGAGATTCGCGGGTTTGACGAAGCACGGGTAACCGAGCTCGCACGCGACTCGACGCTCGATGGCCGCTCGGTCACGAACCCATTCACCCCAGGTGAAGGCGAACCAGCGTGCCATCGGCAGGCCAGCCTGAGCGAAGAGCCGCTTGGCCGTCGGCTTGTCCATCGCGACTGCCGAGGCCAGCACTCCGCAACCGACGTACGGGATATCCGCCAGCTCCAAGAGCCCCTGAACTGTGCCGTCCTCGCCGTTCGGGCCGTGCAGCACCGGGAAGACGACGTCGACGGCCCCCGTCCACGCCGGCTCGGTGACTGCGAGCGCTCGGGAGCCCGGCTGCACAGGCAGTCCGGCTTGACCCGATCCATCCTCTGCGCCGGAGTCGAGTTCCAGCGGCAGTCGTGACTGTTCGGCCAGCGCCCGCAGCGGATCGCCGCCGACCATCCAGCGCCCGTCGCGCGTGATGCCGATCGGCACCACCTCGAACCGCTCGCGGTCGATCGCGCGCATGATCGCCTGCGCCGAGCGCAGCGAGACATCGTGCTCACCCGACCGGCCACCGAAGAGGACACCGACCCGAATCCTGCGCGACATGTCAGTCATCTCCTATCTCTTCGATCTCGGGGACGAGCTCGATGCCGTAGCGACGGAGGATCTCCTCCTGGATGAGGGTAATCAGCGCACGCACGTCGGCCGCCGTCGCGTTGCCGGTGTTGATGAAAAAGTTCCCATGCAACTCCGACACGCGCACGCCGCCGACCTGGCGACCTTTGAGCCCCGCCTGCTCGATCAGGTAGCCAGCAAATGTCCCAGGGGGATTCGTGAACACCGATCCGGCGCAGGCACCGGTCGGCTGGGCCCGGCGGCGCCACTGCGCGTACGCCGCTGCTCGGGCAATGAGCTGCTCTGGCTGCCCGCGCGGGAGCTCGAAGGTCGCACGGAGCACGATCCAGCGCCGCGGGCGCGGCTCGAACTTGAGCACCGTGTAGCGGTAGCGCGCTTCGAGCCGGTCACCACTCCACTGCACCACCCGCTTCTCGACCAGATCGAGCAACTCGACGCGGGCCAGGTGAGCGGCCATCTCGCCGCCGTGCGCCCCGGCGTTATTGACGACCGCACCGCCGACGACTCCGGGAAGACCGGCTGCCCACTCGAGCCCTGCCCACCCGCGGGAAGCGGTGAAGTGGCCCAGCCACGAGATCGGCGCCTGAGCCGGGACGGTCAGCCTGGCACCTTCGTCCCCCTCCACGAGTTCGACCCGGCCATCGAGGGAACTGCCGGGCGCGCGCATCAGGATCACCAGCCCGCGGATCCCGCGGTCACCGACCAACAGGTTGCTGCCGCCTCCGATGACCGTGACCGGAAGGGCGTGCCGCTCGGCCCAGTCCAACGCCGCCCGCAGCTCCGTCTCCGACCCGGCACGGGTCAGAAAGTCGGCGGGCCCACCGATCCGAAAGGTGGTGTGCAGCGACATCGGCTGGTCACGCCTGATGGTCAACACCCCTTCTTCGGTCGGGATAGCGATCACCCGCGCTGTGGTCACGCATTGCCTCCCAGATAGTCGAGCAAGACGGGAGCGGCTTGCCAGATATCACCGGCGCCCAGCACCAGCACGACATCGCCCGGCGCCACGCGCTCCGCGACGAACTCGGCAGCCGCGCGCCCATCGGCCACCAAGCGAGCTGGGGCCGGCTCGACACGGCGCGCCAGGCGCTCCAGCGAAACGTCGCCCGGGTCGACCTCACGAGCGGCGTAGACCGGGGTCAGGATCACCTCATCGGCCAGCCCCAGGGCACGCGCGAACTCGCCGAAAAACGCGCGCGTCCGGCTGTAGGTATGGGGCTGGAAGATGACCCACAACCGACTGCCGGGAAACCGCTCCCGCGCGGCGGAAATGGTGGCACGGATCTCGCTGGGGTGATGCGCGTAGTCGACGATCACGGTCACCCCATTGGGTTGCCCCCAGAGTTCGAAGCGACGCCCCACACCTGAAAATGCTTCCAGCGCCCTCACGCTCGACTCCGGCTCGACACCCAGCTCGGCAGCAGCAGCAACGGCCGCTACCGCGTTCAACCGATTGTGCCAGCCGGGCACCTGGAGGCCCAGGTGCCAGTACTCTCCTGCTGGCCCCCGGAGGGCTGGAGCACTCTCGCCCGTTACCCGCCAGTCGACCTGCCCGCCCATCCCGAAGGTGACGACGCGCAGCCCGCGCTCGGCCAGCGAGCGTGCCAGTCGCTGGCAGCCGGGATCGTCGCCTGAGAGCACCACCGTGCCACCCGGTCGAACGCGCTCGGTGAAGCGGCGGAAGGCAGCCTCGACGGAGGCAGGAGTCGGATACAGGTCAGGATGGTCATGCTCGACGTTCAGCACGACCGCGACCGCTGGTTCGAGGTGCAGGAAGCTGTAGTCGTACTCATCGGCCTCGACCACGAACGCTGTCCCCGTGCCCAGCCGCGCGTTGGTACCCAGGTCACGCACCTCCGCCCCGACGGCGAACGAGGGCGACATGCCGGCTCGCTCCAGGATCAGAGCGATCATCCCCGCCGTCGTCGACTTCCCGTGTGTCCCCGCCACCGCCACGCAGGTCGCTCCGGTGGTCATCCAACCCAGAAGCGCGGCCCGTTTGACCACCGGTCGCCGCCTCTCGGCCGCTGCCGCGACTTCCGGATGGTGGGCGCGCACGGCCGAGGTGACCACCACCAGGTCAGCGTCCTCGACATGACGCGGGTCGTGCCCCACCTGTACCGCGATGCCTTCAGCGCGCAGCACATGGAGCAGCGGCGCATCGACCGCGTCACAGCCGCTCACTCGGTAGCCGAGCTGCGCCGTCATCCGCGCGAGTCCACTCATGCCGATGCCGCCCAAGCCAACGAAGTGGACATGAGCCGGTGGCGCGAGCGAGGAGAGCGTCGGCAGCCGCTGCTGAATCACAGCCCTGCCCTCCGAACCCACCGTCGCAGGCCGGGTCGCCGGCCGCGACCGAACATACCCTGCGGCACCTGCTTGCGTCGAGCCAAGAGCACGCTCGCTGCCAGCCCGCCCTCGGCCCGGGAGTGGAATCTCCCGCGCCCAACGAGGGAAGCCTGTTCGCCCAGCGCTACCCCGTGCGCACGGAGTGTCGCCCGAGAGATGTTCAAAAGGATACCCATCGCCGTGAGCGTAACCGCCAGCGAGGAGCCACCGTAGCTCAGGAACGGCAACGGGATGCCGGTAAAGGGGATCGTCGATGTGATGCCACCGATGTTGATCGCGGCCTGCCCGATCACCCAGGTTGTGATCCCGACAGCCAAGAGCGCTCCGAAGCTGTCCGGCGCCCGGCGGGCGATCCGGTATCCCCGCCAGGCGAGAAAGAGATAGAGCCCGATGACGAAAAGGCAGCCGGCCAAGCCGAGCTCCTCGCCGATGACGGCATAGATGGCATCGCTGTGGGCAGCGAAGAGCCACAGGAACTTCTGCCGGCTTGCGCCCAGCCCCACGCCGAACAGCCCTCCGCTACCGAAGGCCAGCCGCGCCTGGGCAATCTGCCAGCCGAGTCCGAGCAGCTTCCCCTCCGGATCGAGCAGGTCGCGATCGGGGCTCAGAAACAACAAGAGCCGATCTCTCCGGTACGGGGCACTGAGCGCTAATAGAAGGAAGGCCGCTGCCCCGGAGAGCACCAGCAGGGCGAACTGGAACAGCGGTACGCCAGCGACGAAGAGCATGCCGACGCCGATAGCTACCAGGACGATCGAGCTTCCCAGGTCGGGCTGGAGCATGACCAGGCCGACCAGCAGCCCGATCAACAGGGTGAACGGAACGAGCCCGTAGCTGAACTGCCGGACGCGTGCGCCTTTCTGAGCGAGCCAGTCGGCCAGATAGACGACCAGTGCCAGTTTGGCGAGTTCCGCAGGTTGCACCGAGAGCGGCCCGAAGCGGATCCACCGCTGCGCGCCCCAGATCTCGACGCCGACGCCGGGCACAAGCACCAGCCCCAGGAGACCGAGTGCCAGGAGCATGCCCAGCAGGGAGAGACGACGCCAGACCCGGTAGTCGATGCAATAAGCGACCGTCATACCGGCGAGTCCCACCGCGAGCCACACCAGGTGGCGCACCAGATAGCTGTACCCGTTGCTCCCGGACTGGCGGACGCCGAGCGCGAAGCTGGCACTAAAGACCATCACCGTGCCGAACATCACCAGCACGAGCAGCGTCGCCAGAAACCACAAGTCAGGCTGGTGCAGGCGACGCCGCTCCCCAGGTGGAGTGAGGAGCAGCGAAAACGGCTGAGCCAGCAGCGCAGGCAGGCTCACGGTTCCTCCCCCTCAGCTCCGCTCGCGGCAAGGCGGCGCACAGCCTCGCGGAACGCCTCTCCACGATGGAACTCGTCCCGGAACAGGCCGAAGCTGGCACAGCCTGGCGAGAGCAGCACGAGATCGCCTGGGCGCGCCAGACCGGCCGCCAGCGTCACAGCCTCGTCCATCGAGCCGCACGGCCCGAGGACGCGCACGCCGGTCTCCCGCAACGCTTCGTGCAGTGCTGGCGTCGCGCTACCGGCCAGCAGTACGACGGCGCTTGCCTTAGCCGCGATCTCCCGCGCCAGCGGGCGCAGGTCGACCCCCTTGTCGGCACCCCCAGCGATCAGGATGACCGGGCGATTCCGATAGGTAGCGAGCGCGGCCTGCACTGCGGCCGGCGCGGTCGCCGCGCTGTCGTTGACGAAATCGACACCCCGCACGGTTGCAACAGGTTCGAGCCGGTGAGGCACGGGCTGTGCCCGGAGCAACCCTTCACGCGCGTGCCAGCTCCGGGCGCCCCGCAGGCAGGCGGCGGCTGCTGCCGCCAGCGCATTGGCGACCACGTGGTCGCCGGGAAGCCGGAGCTCGTCTCGTCGGCAGATCCGGTGTTCCTCGCCCTCGAAGCGCCAGACCAGCCAATCACCGATCAGGAACGCCCCGGTCGGCTCGCCGGTATCGCGACCGAACGGTACCACACGGCCGGCGCCGGCCCCGCGACAGCCCCAGGCACGAGGCTCGTCGCGGTTGACGACGAACCAATCGCCTGATCCCTGAAAGCGAGCGATGTGCCGCTTCGCTTCGATGTAGGCGTCCATCGAGGGATAGCGGTCGAGGTGATCCTCGCTGATCATCGTCAGCACCGCGATGTGCGGGCTCAGCTCGTGCTCGGCCAGCCCCTCGAGTTGCCAGCTCGAGAGCTCGAGGACGACAGGCGTTGCCGGCGTAATCACCGGCAACGCCTCCAGCGCAGAGCGTCCCAGGTTGCCCGCCAGCACCGTACCTGGGTGCCAGGTCTTCAGGATCTCGGCACAGAGTGTCGCCGTCGTGGTCTTGCCCTTGGTGCCCGTCACCCCGATGATCGGCGCCGGGCACGCGCGGAAAAACAGCGTCATCTCCATTTCGATCCGTGCCCCGGCCGCCCGCGCCAGCTCTAGCCAGGGGGAGTCGACCGGTACGGCCGGGTTGCGGACGACGATGTCGGCCCGTTCGAACTCCTCGCGGCGGTGCTCTCCCAGCACCAGGCGGACGGGGAGGCCCGCCAGCGCATCGAGGCTCGGGCGTAGTGCCTCTGCCGTTCGCAGGTCGGTCACGGTGACCTCAGCCCCCTGGTCGACCAGCCAGCGGGTCACACCGAGCCCACCACTGCGAGTGCCCAGCCCCATCACTAGGACACGCTTGCCGCGGAGTTCGAGGGGCGTCGAGTACGCGCCCATATCACACCTCTAGATCAGGGCCAGCGCCATGCCCAGGAGCCCCGCCATCATGGCGACGAGCCAGAAGCGCAGCGTGATCTGGGTCTCCGACCAGCCCAACAGCTCGAAATGGTGGTGCAGCGGTGTCATCCGGAAGAGCCGCTTGCCACCCGTCAACTTGAAGTAGGTCACCTGGAGCATGACCGAGATCGCTTCCGCGACGAAGACGACGCCGATAAGCGGTAAGAGGAGCCACTGGCCGGTCATGAAAGCGGCCGTCGCCAAGGCCGCGCCGAGCGCGAGCGAGCCGGTATCGCCCATGAACACTTGGGCCGGGTGGGCGTTGTACCAGAGGAAGCCGAGGAGCGAGCCAACCATCGTGAAGCAAAAGGTCACGACCTGGATCTGACCCTGAAGGAAGGCGATGATCCCGTAGGCGGTAAAAGCGACGGCGGCGGTTCCGCCGGCCAGGGTATCGAGTCCGTCGGTCAAGTTGACGGCATTGGCCGTGCCGGCGATCGCAACCACCGCGATCGGCACGTAGAGCAAACCGATATCGTACTTTCCCAAGACCGGGATGTAGATGCTCCGCAGGCCCAACGGGAAGTGCAGGATCAACGCGCTGACAATCGAGAAGAGCAGCAGCCACGCCATCTTGAAGCGGGCGGTCATCCCGGTACGCGAGCCTCCGACCAGGTTCATCCGGTCATCGACCGCGCCCAGGGTCGCAGTGCTGATCAGCACGCCGAGCGGGAGAAGCATCGAGAGCCGTCCCGCGAGGTTGAAAGCCAGCGTCAGCAGGACCACTGGCACAGTAATCATAAAGCCGCCCATCGTCGGCGTGCCCATCTTGTAGAAATGCCCCTCTGGCCCTTCGATACGGATGCGCTTGCCGATGTTGTGCTTGCGTAGCCATCGGATGTAGGGTGCGCCGATCAGCACCGTGATCAGAAAGGCCACCCCGGAAAGCGCGAGCGAGAGCGCGAGGTTCTCTCCTGGATCGCGCGGGAGTACGCTCCGCTCGCTCAAGAACGACCCCACTCCCGCGACGAGTTCTGTCAGCTCTCTCACTGCTTCTCTTCCACCTGCCGGGGCGCGCGCAGCGCCTCGACAATCTCCTCCATGCGCATCCCGCGCGCTCCCTTCACCAGGACGAAGTCACCTGGCTCGAGCATCTCGCGCAGGAACTCGATCAGCTCGCGCCGATCCTCCGTCGCAATCACTGCCACGGCCGGCAAGCCGGCACTCACCGCCTCCTCGGCGATCATCCGCGCGCGCGGCCCGAGCGTGAAGAGCAGATCCACCACCGCTGCAGCTCGTCGCCCGACCAGCCGGTGTCCTTCGTCCTCGTACCATCCGAGCTCGTACATGTCCCCAAAGACGGCAATATGCCGTTTGGCTGGGATCTCTGCAAGCAGGGCCAAAGCCGCCAGGCACGAGGTCGGGTTCGCGTTGTACGTGTCGTCGAGGATGGTTGAGCCGTTGATACCCGGCACGGTGAGCAGTCGCACCTGCACGGTCGGGTCGCTAAAGCCGGGCAGCATTTCATCCAGCGTCATGCCGAGCACATGGCCAACCGCGATGGCGGCTAACGCCGTGTGCACGCTGTGGCGTCCCAGCAGCGGTAAGCGCACCCGGCTCCGCTGGCCCTCGAGGAGCAAGTCGAAGGCGATGCCGGCCAGCCCGTGACTCTCGACCGACTGAGCCCGCACAGCACAGTCGTGAGCGAGTCCGTAGAATACGACCGGGCAGCGGCACCGTTCCGCCATGGCCCGGACGCGAAAGTCGTCGCCGTTGAGCACCGCCACGCCGTCTTCCGGCAGCGATTCGGGCAACTCGGCAATGCTCTCGGCAATCGCCTCGATCGACCCCATCCGCCCCAGGTGCGAGTAGCTCACGTTGGTCACGACGCCGATCGATGGGCGCCCGAGCTCGCAGAGCTCGCGCACCTCGTTCAGCCGGTATGCCTCCCCGAGTTCGAGCACGACGACATCGGTGTCTGGCGAGATCTCCAGGAGCCCGAGGGAGACGCCGATGTCGGTGTTGTAGCTCCGCCGGGTGCGCACCACTGCATAGCGCTGGGACGCGACCGCGGCCACGGCTTCCTTGGTGCTCGTCTTACCGATGCTGCCGGTGATCCCGATGGCCCGCACGTCGAAGAGCGAGCGCCAGTACGACGCCAGTCGCCGCAACCCGGCAACCGTATCCTCGACGACGACCACCGGCACGGAGAGCCCCTCGAAGCGCGGCGCGTGGTGCCGGTCGACCATCACCGCGCCCGCGCCGCGGGCCAGCGCGTCGGCGACGAAGTCGTGGCCATCGCGCTGCTCCCCCACGACCGCGACGAAGAGGTCACCCGGCTCCACCTCGCGTGAGTCGTGCCGGACGTGTCGTAGGAGGAGGTCAGTCGATGAGCTCCCGCGGAGGACGCCAGCACTACCGTCCAGGACGTCGCGGAGCGAGATCATGGTTCGGCCCTCCATTCCCGGAGCCACACAGCGACTCGATGATCGAAAGCTCACCTCGCTCCAGCCGGAAAGTATTGCCACCCGGCGGCATCACGATCCAGCGTCGAGCTCGGCCGGCTCGCTGGGAGGGATGCCGTAGAGCAGGAAGAGTTCCTGCATCACCTTCCGAAAGGCTGGCCCCGCTGCCCGCTCGCCCCAGGGCGACTTCACCGGTCGGTCGATCTTGACCAGGACGGTGAACTGAGGATCTTCGGCCGGGCCGAATCCGACCACTGAAGCGATCGTCGAACCGGGGCCGGACTCATAGCCCCCGTTCGGCGACGGTATCTCGGCCGTGCCCGTCTTGGCGGCGACCCGGTACCCGGGGATCCCGAACTTGTCTCGATACTCCGTCTCCATGACCTCCACGAGCATATCCGTGAGCCGCTGTGCCGTCTCCGGGCGAACGACCTGCCGGATCGGTTGCGGTTGCGTGACCGTCGTCCCCTCACCACGGATCTCTTGCACCACATGCGGGCGCATCAAAGTTCCCCCGTTCGCGATAGCGGAGACGGCGTTGACAAGCTGGATCGGCGTGACCGCTAATCCCTGGCCGAAAGCGTTCGTATAAAAGGTGGTCAGCGACCAGAGCGGGCTATCCGGTGCGTGCACGATCCCGTCCGCCTCGGCCGGGAGATCGATTCCAGTGGGCTCCCCGAACCCGAACCGGCGCACACCCTGGTAGAAGGTCTCTGCCCCCAGTCGGTCAGCAACGAACATCGCGCCCACGTTGCTGGAGTGCGCCAGCACCTGCGTCATCGTCTCGGTACCGAACTCCTGGTGCAGCGCATTGTAGATCCGGGTACCGTCGGGCAGCTCGCGATAGCTGCCGCCGTCGACCGTGGTGCCGGGCGAGACCACGCCCGCATCGAGGCCGAGCGCCATCGTGATGACCTTGAAGGTCGAGCCGGGTTCATAGCCGGCCGACACCGCGGGATTGCCGAACAACGACGCATCGGTGACGTCTTCGAAATGGTTGGGATCGAACGACGGCATGCTGGCCATGGCGAGGATCGCACCGGTCTTCGGGTTCTGAACGATGATCGTGCCGCCGGCCGCCTCCTGCTGCTCGACCGCTTCTTTGAGCGCTTGTTCGGCTATCCGCTGCACTGCCAGGTCGATGGTCAGCACCAGTGTCGCGCCGTCGCGCGGCGGGTTCCAGACACTGTGACCGAGCGCGATCACGTTGCCCGCGGCGTCGCGCTCCCCGATCAACTGCCCGGGCACGCCGCCGACCACGCTGTCGTACGCCGCTTCGATCCCGTAGGCCCCCGTGTACTCCCAGTTGACGAAGCCGATCACCTGTGCTGCGACCGTTCCCATCGGGTAGATCCGGCGAGGCTCCGGATCGAGCACGATGCCGGGAAGGCCGAGATCGCGGATACGCTGCGACGTCTCCGCAGAGAGCCGGCGCTGGAGTACGACCCACTCCTTGCCTGGCTGTGTCAGCGCGGCGTAGATCTCCTCCTGGCTTCGACCGATCAACGGCGCGAGCAGCTCGGCCGTCCGCCGGGGATCCTCCACTTCCTGGATGATTGCCGAGACGCGATCAGCCGGCACGTCGGTCGCGAGCACCCGGCCGCGCGCATCGAGGATGTCGCCCCGGTGCGCGGGCACTAGATCTTCGCGGTAGCGGAACTGTTCGGCTCGCTGGGCCAGCGCCGGCCCCTGCATCACCTGGAACGAGAAGACGCGATAACCCACGGCCCCGGAGAAGAGCACGAAACAGGCATAGAGCAGGTAGATCCGTCTCGGCGAGATCCCTGCTGGCCGCTGCATCACTCGGTTCCTTGCCCACTCGCGTCGGCAGAGTCGCTCTCGTCAGCGGCCCGGCCGATTCCCCAGACGAGTTCCCAGAGCCGCTGCCAGCGCGAGACCGGCTGAGGCCCTGTCTCGGCAACCGGTGGTAGCTCAGTCGACGCTGGCCGCTCGACCTCCAGGAACACCGTACGCCGCACCGGAGTCATACCGAGCTCGTGGCGCGCGATCCGCTCCACCGTGTCTAGTGACTGGTAGCGAGCGATCTCATAGCGCAAGCGCGAGTTCTCCAGAACCAGCGTGTCGTGCTGCTCCTGGAGGTGCGTGAGCTCGTACCCGAGCTGGACGACCTGGCTGGTCTGAACCAGATAGAGCACGCTCAGGCCACCCAGTGCGAGTGCGACGATCACCGCGATCGCCACGGTACTCAGCCCCCCAGCCGCACGCGCGGCGCGAGTCGCGCGCGGAGGCTGCTCCGGCCAAGCCGATACCAGATGGGCGCGCGGGCGGTGGGTCAGCGTCGAGGTCATGGCAGTCGCTCCGCGGCACGCAGGCGCGCGCTCCGGCTCCTCGGGTTCGCTGCCACCTCCTCGGGACTCGGCCTGACCGGCTTCGGCGTCAGGATCCGGAGCCTGGCCCGCTGCCCACAGACACAGACGGGCGTCCCCGGCGGACAACGGCATGGCTGCGACTCCGCCCGCAGGAATCGCTTGACACTGCGATCCTCCAAGGAGTGGAAGGAGATAACGACCAGCCGGCCACCCGGGCGAAGCAGCTCGACCGCGGCCGCGAGGCCTTTCTCCAGCGCTTCCAGTTCCTGGTTGACGGCGATGCGCAAGGCCTGAAACGTCCGCGTCGCCGGATGGATGCCGCGACGACGCCCGGCGACCCGGCTCACGATCTCTGCGAGCTGCTCGGTGGTCTCGATCGGTGCCCGCTGTCGTGCCTCCACGATCGCGCGAGCGATCTGCCTGGCACGCGGCTCCTCGCCGTACCTGGCGATCAGTTCGGCCAGCCGCTCAGCAGGCCAGGTATTGACCAGAACCGAAGCTGGTTGTCCGCGCGTCGGATCGAAACGCATGTCGAGCGGGCCACTGAGCTGGAAGGAAAACCCGCGCTCGGGAGCGGCAAGCTGGAAGGAGGAGAGGCCGAGGTCGAAGAGGACTCCGTCGACCTCGGCAAAGCCGCGCGCGCGAGCCAGCTCGGCCAGGGCGGCGAAGTTACCGTGGCAGGGAACCAGTCGCCCGGGGTACTCGCGTGCCAGCTCCTCTGCCCGGGCGACCGCGTCCGGGTCGGCGTCCACCGCCAGGACGACGCCGTCCGGCGCGCTCGCCTCGAGGATGGCCCGGGTATGGCCACCCCCACCGAAGGTCGCATCGATGTACCGGCCGCCCGGGCGCACGGCCAGGAACTCGACTGATTCTCGCAGGAGTACCGGCCGGTGACGTGGCTCAGTGCCGGATCGAGCCGAGAAGCCCTCGGGGTCGGTCACGATAGCGGTTCGCTCAGGCATGGTTCACCCCACGTAGTGACGAGCAAAGGACGCTGTACCACGGCGTCGTCCAGCAGGCCTGCACAGTGCCCTAGATCAGCGTCGCCAGGCGCTGGGCAATCGAGGCACCCTCGCGCTCGATCATCTCCGCCTGGGCCGACCAGGCGGCAGGGCTCCAGATCTCGACGTAGGTGTTGACTCCCACCACCACGGCATCCCGCTCCAGGCCAGCGTAGTCGCGTAACTCCGGTGGGAGCAAGATGCGGCCCTGGCGGTCGAACTGGACAATCGTCGCCTCAGCGAAGACCATGCGCCGGAAGGTGCGAGCATCGGGATCGCTGATCGACAGCGCCGACACCTTCTCCGCCAGCGGACGCCATGCCGCCATCGGATACAGCGTCAAGCAGCGGTCGATCCCACGGGTCAGCACCGCTTCTCCGCCGAAAAGATCGCGGAACCGCGCCGGGATGGCCAGGCGCCCCTTGTCGTCGATCGTATGGCTATATCGGCCGAGAAACATTCGCGCTCAGGCCCCGTTCCCCCTCACCGGCCCGCCTCAGGCAACCGGCGTGCGCTGCCCGCTGAAACGGCAGAAGAACGCGTCACGCGAGGAGCCGCACGGCTGCAGGGTGCCCCTTCCCCACCCGACCAGCTCGTTATCCACAGCGCCCCCCACTTATCCCCACCTTCCCCCACCGTTGTCCACAATGATACATACGTACACCCCCGGCTGCAACATCCTTATGTCTACTAGGCACTGTTCGTACAGACTGTCCGTACGCATGCGATCCGGCCGCCACTCACCCCGTCGCGCACCAGGTGAGCCACGACCAGCGGTGAAAACCCCAGAACACCGCGGCGGCCGTTCCGTGACAAGATCCTGGATAGCCGGTGTTCAATCGAGCTCTGGAGCGCTGCGACTCGCCCCGCGGAAGCCGACCCCCTGCCTCCACAGCGAGCTTGAGGGTGGTCAGCGTCCTGGCCGGTCAGCGTCGCCTCACGACGTCAGCCGCCAGGAACCCGATGGCTCGGGCCCCCGGCGCCAGCTCACCGGAGCGAGTGACCCTTCGCCGAGATGTACTGGGCATCTCGGCAGAGGAGCACGAGCTCGAGCCCACGAGCTGCAGCCAGGCGTGCGGACGGCGAGCATCGAGCGCGCGGGCCGCCGGCAAGGCCTGAAGAGGAGCCGGAAGTCGCGCCCGCGTCGCTCCGGCTGGCCGCGCCCCTCACCCGCTACCACGCGTACTCAGCACGCCGCAGGAGAACAGAGCAGGCGCTGCCGATCCTTCTCCGGCGACTCGGCGGTGAACGGCGTCGCGTGCTCGCGACGCCGTGTAGCTGCCGCTACAGGGGAATCAGCCGCCCACTCCGGTCGGCGCCAGTCGCCCGACCCGATCGATGCCCCGGCATCCGATGTGAGCCCGCACCTCGACAAGCGCCTACCAGTAGCGCATGGCGGCGCGGAAGATCCCCTCGAGCTCCTTTTCGCCCACCGGCCGTGGCGAGCCGACCAGGATGCGCTGCTGCTTCAGCGTGCCCTCGACCAGCCCCGGCAGGTCGCGCTCGCTGTAGCCGAGCTCTTCCAGCCCGTTGGGGATGCCGAGGTCGCGCATGAGCTGCTGGATAGCGTCCGCCAGCGCGTCGGCCGCCTCGCGCACCGGCATACCGCGCGTATCCATGCCGAGCATCGCCGCCACTTCCGCATGGCGCTCCGGCCATGCCGGGGCGGTGAAGCGGAAGGCGGCCGGGGCGTTGATGATCACCGAGAGCCCGTGCGGCACCAGCGGCTCGTCCACGTTGTAGTCCGGAGGGAAGTAATCCCGCACCATACCGGCCACGGGATAGGACATGGCGTGCGGGATATGCACGCCCGAGTTCCCGAAGCCGATACCGGCGAAGGTGCTGGCCAGCGCCATGTAGCTGCGGGCCTCGAGGTCGAGCGGGTTGAAGACCGCCCGGCGCAAGTACTGCGCACCCCACTCGATCGCCTGGCGGCACCAGAGATCCGAGATCGGGTTCGAGCCGATGTAGATCGGTCGCTCGGCCGGGTTCTCCACCGCCGGTCTCACGTTGTAGGGTCGTGCGGTGTACGACTCGATCGCGTGGCAGAGCACGTCGAAGCCGGCGCAGGCCGTTACCATCGGCGGGCAGGAAACAGTATTGAGCGGGTCGATGATGGCGAGCGTGGGGCGAATGTAGCGGTGGGAGATGCCAGTCTTCACCTTGAGCTGCAGGAGATCGAGCACGATGACAGCCGTCGTCTCGCTGCCGGTGCCGGACGTCGTCGGGAGGGCGATGTGCGGCTTGAGCGGGCCAGGTACCGGCTTGCCCTGGCCGATCGGCTTGTTGATATAGTCCATCAGCTCACCCGGATGGGTGGAGAAGAGGTTCATCGCCTTGGCGGTGTCGATGGTGCTGCCGCCACCCAGCGAGATGAAGGCCTCCGGCTGCGTCTTGCGCGCATAGGCGATCGCGTCGTTCATCGAGCGGTCGGTCGGCTCCACGTGGACGTCGTCGTACACGTCGAGCTCGACCCCGGCATCGCGGACGATCCGCTCCAGTTTCTCGACGAGGCCGAACTGCCGCAGGTTCCGATCGGCCACCAGCAGGGCGCGGCGGACGCCGAGCCGGTTCAGCTCGTAGCCCAGCTCCTGCGAGGCTCCGAGCCCGAAGCGGATGGGCACGGAATCGAGCGCGATGACGGTCTCGGTGGGGATCAAGCTGTCGCGCGGCATCGGGACGGCCCTCCTTCTCCTGACGAACCTACAACCAGTCGATGCGCTTGAACAGCGCGAACAGCCCAAGCCCGAGCGCGGCCATGCCTGCCAGGGCTGCGTAGTAGCCCCATGAGAGGCGTAGTTCCGGCATGTTGACGAAGTTCATCCCGTAGATTCCGGCGATGAGCGCGAGCGACATGAGGATGATGCTCCAGGCGGTGAGTGTCCGCATCACCTGGTTGAGGTTGTTCGAGACGACCGAGAGGTAGGCATCGAGCGCGCTGGCCAGCAGGTCGCGGTAAGTATCGATCGCGTCGGTCACACGCAGGATGTGGTCGTAGACGTCCTGGAAGTAGACTGCGGTCTCCGGCCCCAAGAGCTCGATATCGCGGCGGGTCAAGAGGTTGAGCACATCACGCTCCGGGCCTACCACCCGGCGCAGCGCCAACAAACCCTTGCGCAGCCGGAAAAGCTCCTCCAGGGCACCCCGGTCTCGCCCCTCGAAGATCGCCTCCTCCAGCCGGTCTGTGCGCTCGGCGAGCGCATCGAGAATCGGGAAATAGTTGTCGACGACGGTATCGAGCAGCGTGTAGAGCAGCAGCGCCACGCGCTGCTTGGCCTCCGCCATCTGGTCGGCCTGCTGTCGCCAGCGCTCGGCGATCGCGTCGATCTCCGGACACGGTTCGTGGTGCACGGTGACCAGGTAGTTCCTGCCGATGAAGAGCGAAAGCTCCTGGGTAGTGAAGAGCTGGTCGCTCTCGCTGGAGCGCGCGGCGTAGAAGACCAGGAAGAGATAGTCCTCATAGATGTCGAGCTTGGGGCGCTCGTGGCGCCGGCGAGCATCTTCGATCGCCAGTGGATGGAAACCGAACTCCTGTTGCAGGAGCATGAAGTCTCGGTCAGCGGGATCCTCGAGGTCGATCCAGAGGAGATGGCGCGGCTCGGCGATGATCGCGTCGAGCTCATCGAGCGAGACCTCGCCAGCGCGCCGCTCGTTACCGGTCAACAGCTCCAACCTGATCACGCTTGCCCGCTCTCGAGCCGACACGGAACCCTGGGACACCGGTGCGGCTCTTAGCATACATGCTCGCCGCGCCCCTCGCGTCGGCGTCTCGAATTCCATCGAGGCCAGCTAACGCCACGGCGCTACCGTCGCCACGTGGAAAACCCCCTTGACGGCGCCCGATGTACGCCCTACCATGACTGGTAAGAAGCGGACAAAGCCGAAAGATAGACTTCCGTATACATGGATCGACCGATTCGGCAATCATTCAGCCAGAGACGGGCGGAGTCCGGGCCTCGCTGGCGTACCGAGCGGAAGCGGTTCAGTCCAACCGACGTACTGGGAAGGGGGGAGAATGGTTTCGAGGGAACGCAGTGAAGCTGCTGCGGAAACACGGCCGCAACTGTTCGTCCGCAAGGCCTCCGGCCTCATCCGGGAGTTCGGCTTCTTCGACACGTTCACCTTCAACGTCATCGGCTACGCCCTGGGGCTGGTACTCGCGGTCACCCCGTTCTTCGCGGGGGCACTCTTCCCGGGCGCCAACATGTTCCTCGTGCTCACACTCGGCGTCGTTCTTTCCCTCTTCAATGGGTTGACGTACGGGCTCCTCGGCGCGGCCATGCCGCGCTCCGGTGGGGATTACGTCTACAACGTCCGGGTGCTGCACCCGGCGGTCGGCTTCATGTCGAACTGGGGCTTT
>JADBJL010000071.1 GCA_014874455.1 Thermomicrobiaceae bacterium | reverse complement strand
CCGGAAGTTCCCACCCACCATCGCCGCTCGAGGTACTATCCCCGCACGGCAGTCTCCGCTCGCCGGTGTAGAATCGCTGTAACAGAGGACAGGAGGGCAGGCTTGACGGCAGCGCAGCGCCAGCCCGGCAAGCGGGATATCCTCGCCGGGCTCAACGAGGAGCAGGTTCGGGCCGTCACCACGGTGGTGGGCCCGGTGCTGATCGTCGCTGGCCCGGGCAGCGGCAAGACCCGGGTGCTCACCCACCGGGTCGGCTACCTGATCGAGGACGGGTACGCCTCGCCCTGGCACATCCTCGCCGTCACGTTTACCAACAAAGCCGCTCGCGAGATGCGTACCCGCTTGGAGACGCTGATCGGGCTCGAGCAGGCCCAGCGGCTCACCGTCGGCACCTTCCACGCCACCTGCGCCCGCATCTTACGTCGAGACGGCGGCCGCATCGGCATCGACCCTCGCTTCACCATCTACGACGACGCCGACCAGCTCGAGGCCGTCCGCCAGGCGCTCAAGGCGCTCGGCCTCGACCCGAAGCAGTTCAGCCCGCGCTCTATCCTCAGCCGCATCTCCGCCGCCAAGAGCCAGTTCCAGAGCCCGCAGCAGTTCGCCGAGCAGGTGCAGAGCTACTGGGACGAAGTTGTCAGTCGCGTCTACCCGCGCTACGAAGAGATCCTGCGCCGCAACCAGGCCCTCGACTTCGACGACCTGCTGACCGAGACGCTGCGGCTCTTCGATGAGCATCCCGACGTGCTCGCGCGCTACCAGGACTGGTACCGGTACGTGCTCGTCGACGAGTACCAGGACACGAACCGCGTCCAATACCTCCTCGTCCGGGCGCTCAGCGCCGCCCACCGTAACCTGTGCGTCGTCGGCGACCCCGACCAGTCGATCTACGGCTGGCGCCAGGCCGACATCCGCAACATCCTCGACTTCAAGCGGGACTACCCCGACGCCACCGAGATTCACCTCGAGCTCAACTACCGCTCCACCCGCTCCATCGTCGAGGCTGCCGACGCCGTCATTCGCGCCAACCGCCTGCGCATCGAGCGCCGGCTGCGCACCGAGAACCCACTGGGGGAACCGATCCGCCTCTGCGAATGCTACGACGAGGGGCACGAGGCCCAGTTCGTGGCCAGCGAGATCCGGCGGTTGACCCTCCGGGGCGACCTGCGCTACCGCGACATCGCGGTGATGTATCGCACGAACGCCCAGAGCCGGCCGCTCGAAGAGGCGCTCATCCGGGCCGACATCCCCTACCAGCTCATCGGCGGCGTCCGCTTCTACGAGCGTAGAGAGATCAAGGACGCGCTCGCCCTCCTCCGGGTCATCGCCAACCCCAACGACTCGGTCAGCCTGCAGCGCGTGCTGGCCAACTCGCCGCTCGGCGCCGGCATCGGTGAACGCACCTGGCAGGAACTGGAGCGGTGGGCAGCGCTCACACGCCAGCCTATCGCGCGGGGCATCGCCGCGCTGGCCGGCCAGAGCGACGTGTCTCCACCGCAGGTCTCCGGGCGGCCCGCCCGGCTGCTGGCCGAGGTGTGGGCCACGCTCCAGCAACTCTGGGAAGCCAGCGAGCGGCTGCGCTTGAGCGAGTTATTCGATCTGGCGCTCGAGCGCAGTGGCATCGCCCAGCTCTATCATGACGCCGGAGATCCGGAGCAGGTCGAGCGCTGGGAGAACCTGCTCCAGCTCCGCTCGGTACTCGTGAGCTACGACAGCGTGCCCGAGGGTGCCCTCGGGGCCTTCCTGGAGGAGTCAGCCCTGGTGACCGATGTGGACGCGCTCGACGAGAGCGGCGATCAGGTGACGCTGATCACCCTGCACGCGGCTAAGGGCCTGGAGTTCCCGGTTGTCTTCCTGACCGGCGTCGAGGAGGGGTTGTTACCCCACGCTCGCTCGCTCGAGAGCGAGGCCCAGCTCGAGGAGGAACGTCGCCTCTTCTATGTCGGCATGACGCGGGCCAAGCAGCGGCTGTACATCACGTATACGTTCCGCCGGGCGCGCTTCGGGGCCAGCGACCTCAGCCTGCGCTCCCGCTTCGTCGACGACATCCCCGCTCACTTGATCGATCCGGGCCATGCGCCGCAGCGCCCCGTAGTGTCGGCGCCGCAAATGGCGCGTGCACCTGCTGGCACGACCAACGGTAGGGCGCTGTCGCGCCTCGCGGTCGGGATGCGAGTCTTCCACGCCCGCTTCGGCGACGGAGTCGTGGTGGACGTCCGCTTGACTCGGAACGACCAGGAGGTCACCGTCGACTTCAAACGTCACGGACGCAAGACGCTGCTCGCCAGTCTGGCGAACTTGACGGTGGGGTGAGGCGAGTTCAGTTCGCTCGCGCCCACTCGCCGGCCCTGTCAGTGGAGAGGAGTTGGGTCATGGTCATCGCCACGAAATGGGTCTATCGCTTCCGGGACGGCAACGCGCAGATGCGCGACCTGCTCGGCGGCAAGGGAGCCAACCTGGCCGAGATGACCCGGATCGGCTTGCCGGTTCCCCCCGGCTTCACCATCACCACGCGGGCCTGCGTTGCGTTCCTCGAGGGCGGCCGGCAGTTCCCCGAGGGATTGTGGGACGAGGTGCTCGAAGGGCTCCGAGACATCGAGCAGCAGATGGGACGGCGCTTCGGCGACGCCAGCAATCCCCTCCTGGTCTCCGTCCGCTCCGGCGCGAAGTTCTCCATGCCCGGCATGATGGACACCGTACTGAACCTCGGTTTGAACGACCGGACAGTGGAGGGTCTGGCCGCGCGGACGGGCGACCGGAGGTTCGCCTACGACTGCTACCGACGCCTGCTCCAGATGTTCGGTAAGGTCGTGCTGAACATCGAGCCGGAGCTGTTCGAGGACGTGATCGACGAGCACAAGCGTGCGCTCAGCATCGAGCATGACCACCAGATCCCGGCCGAACACCTGCAGCAGATCGTCGAGGAATTCAAGGCGATCGTCGAGCGGAAGACGGGCCGCCCCTTCCCGCAGGATCCGTACGAGCAGTTGCGGATGGCCATCGTCGCGGTGTTCGACTCCTGGAATAACCGCCGGGCCGTGAACTACCGCATTGCCCATGGAATCCCGCACAACCTGGGCACCGCCGTCAATATCCAAGCGATGGTCTTCGGCAACATGGGGCCCGACTGCGCGACCGGGGTCGCCTTCACCCGCAACCCGAGCACTGGTGAGAAGGGCATCTTCGGGGAGTACCTGACCAACGCCCAGGGCGAGGACGTGGTGGCCGGCATCCGCACTCCCCAGCCGATCCAGGCGATGCGGGATGACCCACTGCTTCGCCCGGCCTACGAGCAGCTTCTCGAGGTCGCTGACCTGCTGGAGCGCCACTACCGGGACATGCAGGATCTGGAGTTCACCGTCGAGCACGGCAAGCTCTACATGCTCCAGACCCGCACCGGCAAGCGCACCGGCCGCGCTGCGGTCAAGATCGCCGTCGACATGGTGCGCGAGGGCCTGATCGAACCCCGCGAGGCAGTGCAGCGCGTCTCGCCTGACCAGGTCGATCAGCTCCTGCACCCGATGATCGATCCCGACTGGAAGGGGGAGCCACTCGCCCGCGGGCTCCCGGCAAGCCCTGGAGCAGCCTACGGGAAAGTCGTCTTCGACGCAGACGAGGCGAAACTGTGGGCCGAGCGCGGCGAGCCGGTCATTCTGGTTCGGCTCGAGACCTCGCCGGACGATTTCCACGGCATGCTGGCCGCCCAGGCTGTCTTGACCGCGCGCGGCGGCATGACCTCGCACGCCGCGGTGGTGGCCAGAGGCATCGGCAAGCCGGCGGTCGTCGGCTGCTCGGCGCTCGAAATCGACTATGAGCGGCAGCAGTTTCGTGTCGACTCGGTTGTCGTCCGTAAGGGCGACTTCATCACCATCGACGGCTCGACCGGCGCGGTCATGCTCGGCAAGATTCCCACCGTCGCGCCGGCGGTCGGCGGCGATCTCCAGGTTCTGCTCGGCTGGGCCGACCAATTCCGCCGGCTCGGCGTGCGTGCCAACGCTGACACCCCCGAGGACGCCGCCAAGGCGCGCGAGCTGGGCGCGGAGGGCATCGGCCTGTGCCGCACTGAGCACATGTTCTTCCAGGGAAACCGGATTACTGCCATGCGCGAGATGATCCTCGCCCAGACCGCCGAAGAGCGGCGAGCCGCCCTGGCCAAGCTGGAGCCGATGCAGCGCGAGGATTTCATCGGCATCTTCAAAGCGATGGCCGGCTTGCCGGTCACCATCCGCACGCTCGACCCGCCGCTGCACGAGTTTTTGCCGCGTGCCGACGAGGAGATCGAGGCAGTCGCCCGCGATCTGGGCGTGAGCCCTGAGCTTGTCCGGGCGAAGGTCGAAGCCCTGCACGAGGCCAACCCGATGCTCGGTCATCGTGGTTGCCGGCTCGGCATCACCGCGCCGGAAATCACCGAGATGCAGGCGCGAGCCATTTTGAGCGCTGCGCTCCAGTGCGCGGCCGAGGGGATCGAGGTGCATCCGGAGATCATGATCCCGCTAGTGGCTGATGTCCAGGAGCTGCGTCTCCAGCGGGCAATCATCGACCGCGTCGCGCGCGAGCTCTTCGCCGAAGCCGGACGCACGATCCAGTACGCTGTCGGCACGATGATCGAGCTGCCGCGCGCCGCACTCACGGCGGACGAAATCGCGCAGGAAGCCGAGTTCTTCAGCTTCGGCACCAACGACCTGACGCAGACGACCTTCGGTCTCAGTCGCGACGACTCTGGCCGCTTCTTGCCGTTTTATATCGAGCACGGGATCTTCCCGGCTGACCCGTTCCAGACACTCGATCGGAAGGGTGTTGGCCGCCTGATCGAGATCGCGCGTGATGGCGGTCGCTCGACCCGCCCAGATCTCAAGCTCGGCATCTGCGGCGAGCACGGCGGCGACCCGCAGAGCGTCTGGTTCTGTCACGAAGCTGGCCTGGACTACGTCAGCGCCTCGCCCTATCGGGTACCGATAGCCCGGCTGGCAGCGGCTCAGGCCACACTGGGCAAACGAGAGACCGACGTCTGAGCTGGCGGTAAGCAAGTCGACCAGCGATGCTAGGCCGGAGCTTGCTCGGCTGAGCGCTGAGGGGATACCGGCCGCGTCACGATCGGCGGCACGCCGGCCCGTGCCAGCGCGGCCACGGTGACGATCACCACCATCCCGAGGGGGAAGAGCCAGCGTGGCAGCCGGATGCCCAGCGCATGGTCGAGCGAGTAGCGGCCCGGCCCGGCCAGTGCCAGCGCCGACGCGATCGCTGTGTTCGTCACCGGCAGCTCGGCCCCGCCAGCGGTTACCCAGATCGGCTTGCCCCAGTGGACGGTCGCCGTCGCCATCGTCATGGCGCTGACGATCCCGAGCGGGCCGAGCGGGTTCAGAAAGCCGAGCAGCGTGAGCAGGCCACCACCGAACTCGGCGCTGGCCGCGAGCGGCGCCCAGCGCTGGCCCGGACGGAGGCCGATCGAATCCAGCCAGGCAGCCGTGCCAGCCAACCCGCCGCCTCCGAACCGGCGGGAGAGCTTCTGGAAGCCGTGCCCGGTCAACAGCGAGCCGAGCGTGAGACGCAGGATCAGAAGCGCGAGATCCGCCATCGAGTCCTCCTTTGGCGACCAAGACGTCGTGCGCCGGTCTGCGCCGTGCCGATCTTCAGAGCCGTCTGGAAGTGTACTCCAGCGCGGGCTGCTCCCCGTGCGACTACCGCTGGCGAGCTGGCGGCGGCCGAGGGGGATCTGCTACGGTTAGGGACACCGTGTTGTGGCAGCTTTCCATAGCCTGTCGTGCTACGGTTCCAGTGTCTCCCAGCGGTGCTGCTAGCCAAGCGACCCGCGAACGAGCCCAAGTGATGCGCCTCAGGCCAGTGCGAGCGAGGCGATGCGAGGTTTTCCCAACCGCTGGCTCCACCTCCTGCTAGCACTCGTCGTCCTGGCGAGCGCCTTCTGGGCCTGGCTCCAGGACGAGCTCCGGGTCGAGCTGGCCGGGCAGCGCGAGCCACCGCTTGCCTCGCCGACCGCGGCCCCGGCCAGCCCCGAGGCAACGGCCGAATCGCTCGATCCCCGAGAGCGCCTCGCGTGCGCCCAGCGGTTGCTCCAGGGCGGTGACAGTGCGGGCGCGGCCAGCCTGCTGGGCCCCTTGCTGGGTGCCGAAGACCCCGGTCTGGACGCCGCCGCGCGGCTCGCGCTCGGGCGCGCGCTACTCGAGGGCGGCCAGGCGCAGGCGGCGCTCGATGTGTTGCGCGAACTGCAGTCTTGTCACCCCAGCAGTGAGGCGGCAGACCTGGCAGCCTTCTTCACCGCTGTCGCACTGGAGAGGCTGGGCGATCGCCGGCAGGCTGCCGACCTCTTCCGCGCCTACGCGGCGCGCCACCCCGAGATCGGGGCCTACCTCGAGCTGCGAGCCGCGTCCAGCCTGAAGCATGCCGGTGATCTCAACGCGGCAGCGGCTCTCGCCGAGAGGGGGGCTGAGAACGCACCCATCCGGCGAACCGTGATCGCCGCGCTAGAAGTGATCCGGGCCAGCGCCCAGGAGCGTGGTGACCACACCGGCGTTGTGCAGGTCACCTCACGGCTGCTCGACCTGGCGACCCTCCGGCTCTATCGGGCCGAACTGCTGTACGCCCGGGCAACCGCCCGACGCGCGCTCGGCGAGCCCGGGGCGGCCGACGATTTCCTCGCGGTGGTGACGAGCGCGCCTGACAGCCCGTACGCGGCACCGGCGCTGGCGGCGCTCGACGAGCTCGGTCGTGGCGACGCCGTGCTCCGCGAGCAGCGCGGTCTGGTCTATTTCAACAGCGGCCAGTACGCGGCCGCGGTCGACGCCTTCTCCCAGGCGCTCGCACTCAATCCGGGCAGCGACCTGGCCTGGTATTACCGGGCACTCGCCCGGCTGCGCGCGGGCGATACGGCCGGCAGCGCGCAGGAGCTTGCCAGCCTGGTCGATCAGTTCCCGGCCAGCCCCTTCGGCCCCGATGCGCTCCTGGCCGCCGGCAAGTTGCACGAGCACGACAGGCGCTTCGCCGCGGCGCGCCTCGCCTACCAGCGTCTCCTGGGTCAGTTCCCTGGAACGCCTCAGGCCGCTGAGGCGCGCTTCCGGCTCGGTCTCCTCGCCTACCTGGACGGGGATCTCGCTGAGGCCGAACGCCGCTGGCGCGAGGCGACAGCGGATGCAGCCACCGGTAACCCGGCCCGCGCCTCCTTCTGGCTGGGCAAGGCGCTCGAGGCAGCCGGGAACCGCGACGACGCGATCGCGGCCTGGGAGACGTCACGCCGCCTGGAACCGACCGGCTTCTACGGGCTGCGCGCTGGCGAGCTGCTGGCCAGGCGCCAGGAGGTCAGAGCCGTCCCGGCGACGCTCGAGCCGGCCGTGCTGGAAAGCAACCCGTCGGGAGACCAAGAACTCGCCCGCTGGTTCAGCGCCCGCGGCTCCGACTTCGAGGATGCCCGGCGGCAGGTCGAGGCTGATCCCGGCTACCGGCGTGCCCGCGAACTCCTCGTCCTTGGGCTGCGAACCGAGGCCGGTTGGGAGGTCGATGCCCTGCTGGAGCGATACGCCAACGACCCGCCAATACTGGCCGCGATCGCCCTGCTGCTCGGTGAGCAAGGTGAGGTCGCCTACGCCTACCGTGCTGCCGGCCGGTTGCAATCAGCTTCGGGTACGACCGAGCTGCCTCGGGCACTCCAGCGGCTGCTCTACCCCGTCCCCTACCCGGATCTGCTGCTCCCGCTGGCGAGCGCGCGAGGAATCGACCCTCTCCTGCTGGCCGCGCTGATCCGGCAGGAGAGCGCGTTCGATCCCTTGGCCCGCTCGCCCGCCGACGCCCGCGGCCTCACCCAGGTCTTGCCGAGCACCGGTCAGAGCATCGCCACGGCGCTCGGCCGGTTCGGCTGGCAGCCGGACGACCTCTACCAGCCGGCGGTGAGCATCGAGTTCGGCGCTTTCTACCTCGCCCAGCGGCTGGCTGCCTACGAGCACCAGCTCTACCCGGCCCTGGCGGGCTACAACGCCGGCGACGGGAACGCCCGCGCCTGGCTCCACGACTTCGGGCTCGGGGATCCAGATCTGTTCGTCGAGCGCATCCCTTTCCCGGAGACGCACGACTATGTCCAGCGCGTCTACGCCAACTACCTGAACTACCAGCGCCTCTACCGGTCGGCTTCCCCCTGAGGGCAGGCTGGCGAGCGGAGCAAGCCGTTGCGCGCGGCGTACCAGAGCACTTCGCGCACATCGACGAGGCGCGGCCCGCGGTCGGTGAGGCGCACGTCCAGCGATCCAGCGCGCTCGATGTGCAGCTCGCGCTCGCCATCCACCGCCACCGTGCAGGGGCGGAGCGCGATCTCGACCGCGTCGCCGCTCTGCAGCACGCGCCAGCGTCGTATCAGAACCGTCCGGATCATGCCCGGAGCCAGGATGGCCGAGACCGGCTCGCCGCCATCGCCGAGCAGGATGTGCAGGCCCCGCTCGTCCTCGCGAGCCAGCGGGCACAGGTGCGCGCCGATGGATGACAGCCCGATGCACCCCGGCTCGGCGCGAGCCAGCACCAGCTCGTGCAACGTCATCGGATCCCAGATCGCCCGCGTCCCGATGAACGGCTGCCGCGAGATAGCGACGTCCACCAGCGCGATCTCGGCCAGCTCGCCGTCGAGCCAGATCTCCAGCCGCTTCGTGCGGCGTGCCAGCGTCGACGGCACGTGCCCCGAGGCGATCAGCCCGGCCGCGATCCCGGCGAGCGTGCCGTCCACCATCTGGGGAAAGACGTTGTTCGTGCCGGTGGCGATGGCGACCAGCGGCACGTCGCCGCACGCCTTGGCTACCGCGCGGTTCGTGCCATCTCCGCCGAGCGTGACGATGCAGGCGGCCTCGCTTTCCGCCAGCAGCTCGGCCGCCCGGACGGTGTCCTCGACGGTGTAGTCGACCATGAGCGGGAGTGGCTCGACCTCCACCCCCGGCCGGAAGCCGTCGACCGCGCGCGCGACGATCCCGTGCGAGTCAGGCAGGAAGCGTACCCGCCGGACGCCAGCGACTACCAGCCCGGCCAGCACCCGGCGGACGATCTTGACCTTCTCGTTGTTATCGAAAGCCGACGCCGGTGCGATCAGCCGCCGGATGTCCTTGCCGGCAGCCGGGTTGGCGATGATTCCGACGACGGCTTCTTCCCCGGCGATCAGACGACCTCCCGAATGGCGTCGATCACGCGCTGCGGGCTCGGGATGTAGAACTGCTCCATGCTCGGGCTGAACGGTACAGGCGTGTGTGGCGCCGTCACCATCTTCACCGGCGCGTCCAGGTAGTCGAAGCCCTTATCGACCGCCAGCGCCGCGATGTCGGCCGCCACGCTGCAGCGCGGGTTGTCCTCGTCGATTACCACCAGGCGCCGCGTCTTGGCCAGCGACTCCAGGATCGCCTCCTCGTCGAGCGGCGACAGCGTGCGCAGGTCGATCACCTCGACGTCGATCCCCTCCCCGGCCAGACGCGCGGCCGCCTCCAGGGCGACGTGCACCATGCGGGCGATGGCGACGACCGTCACGTCGCTGCCCTCGCGCTTGACGTCGGCCTTGCCCAGCGGGATGACGTACTCCCCTTCCGGTACCTCGCCGGTAGTATCGTAGAGCAGCTTGTGCTCGAAGAAGATGACCGGATCGTCATCCCGGATGGCGGCGATCAGCAGCCCCTTGGCGTCGTAAGGCGTCGCCGGGGCCACCGTCTTCAACCCCGGCATGTGGGTGAAGACCGCGTAGTGGCAACCTGAATGTTGACCGGCTGCGCCGAAGCCGGCCCCGATCATCGTCCGGATTACCAGCGGCACCTTGGCCTTGCCGCCGAACATATAGCGCAGCTTGGCGCCCTGGTTGAAGATCTGATCCATGCAGACGCCGAAGAAATCGACGAACATGAGCTCGGCGATCGGCCGCAGGCCGGTGACCGCGGCACCGACCGCCGCGCCGATGAAGCCCGCTTCGCTGATCGGGGTGTCGAGCACCCGCTGGCGCCCGAACTCGCTGACCAGGCTCTTGGTCACCCCGAGCACGCCGCCCCACGCGCCGACGTTCTCGACATGCCCGATTCCGGCGCCCCCGGCAATGTCTTCGCCCATGATCACGACCGTGGGGTCGCGGCGCATCTCCAGGCGGATCGCCTCGTTGAGCGCCTCGCGGTAGCTGATGACACGCGTCGCGACGACCATCTCGCCGCCCTCCCTCTCGTCCTCGCCACCCGGCCCGCCGCTCAATGACGGAAGGCGAGCTGCGCTACCGGGTAATCGACATAGACGTCCGTCAAGCACTCCTCGGGTGACGGCAGCGGGCTCGCTTCAGCAAACCGAACCGCTTGCTCGATCTCACGAGCGACCGCCTCGTCGATCGCGTTCAGCTCGTCCTCGGTCACGAGCCCCTGTGAGAGCACCGTCTTTCGGAAGCGTTCGATCGGGTCGCGCCGGCGGTACTCCTCTTCTTCTTCCTTCGTGCGGTAGGTGACCGCGTCACCCTGGAAGTGGCCGTAATAGCGGAAGCCGCGACACTCCAGCAGGCTCGGCCCCTCGCCCCGGCGAGCGCGCGCAATAGCCTCCCCCGCCGCCTCGTAGACCGCGAAGACATCGGCGCCGTCGACCAGCACGCCGGGCATGTCGTAGGCTGCCGCCCGGCTGGCGATGTCCGAGGCCGCGCAGTGGTACGTCCACGGCGTCGACTCGGCGTAAAGGTTGTTCTCGCAGACGAACACGACCGGGAGCTTCCAGATGGCCGCCAGGTTCATGGCCTCGTGCGTGGTGCCTTGCTCGGCCGCGCCGTCCCCGAAGAAGCAGGCGGCCACCTGGTCGGTGCCCTTCACCTTCGCCATCAGCCCGGCTCCGCAGGCCAGCGGCGGCCCACCGCCGACGATCCCGTTGGCCCCCAGCATGCCCTTATCGACGTCGGCGATGTGCATGGAGCCACCCTTGCCTTTGCACGCGCCGGTGCTCCGCCCGAAGAGCTCCGCCATCATGCTGCGGACGTCCACGCCCTTGGCGATGCAGTGCCCGTGGCCCCGGTGCGTGCTGGTGATGTAGTCGCGGTCGGTCAGGTGCGCACAGACGCCGACCGCGATCGCCTCCTCACCGGCATACAGGTGGACGAAGCCGGGGAGCTTCCCGGCCGCGAACTCCTGCGCCACCCGGTCTTCGAAGCGGCGGATGGTCACCATCCGCTCGTAGATCCAGCGCAGCTTCTCCTGCGGGATATCCATCGCCACACCTCCCCGAACGCTCGGGCCCCGATCCCTCCTTCTAGGCTCTCGCCCTCTCCTCTCACTGTCGAAGCCAGTGCGCCGATCGCTCCCAGTCATCTCCCGCACGGCACCCGCACGCCGCTACGCTGCTGCGAGGAACTGTCGGAACCAGCCGACGACTTCGTCGATAACCCGGGTGAAGATCGGGTGCTGCGGGTTGAGCCAGTTCAGGTGCCCCATTCCCGGTAGCAACACGAGTCGCTTCGGCTCACCCGCTCGAGCTGCGGCGGAGATCGATTCCTCGGGCGAGACCAGCACGTCCACCTCGCCGTGCAGGAACAGCACGGGGCGCGGGGCGATTCGATCCACCACCGCCTCAGGCCGAAATTCGGCCAGCGCCTCAGCCGACTCCAGCGGAAAGTCAGGATGGACTTCCAGCTCCGGGAACTGGCTCCCCACCTCCTGGAGAATAGTCCTCGTCTCGGGGTCTGGCGGCATGATCTTGTAGATCGAGACACGGCGCGAGTTGCCGGTCAGTGTCCGCGCAACTCGATCCTGGCCCAGCTCCTCGAGGAAAACTCGCCACTCCCACTCCGAGCGCAGGCTGCGCAGCCAGCGCCGTCCATTCGTCACTGGTTCGAGCGCGACCACGCAGCGGGCTCGCTCGTCCTCGGCCGCGGCGACGAGCGCGTGGGCCCCACCGAGGCTCATGCCCAGCAGCCCCACACGGTTGGCTTCGACTCGCGGGTGCTGGCAAAGATAGGTCAGGGCCGCACGGGCGTCGCGCACCTGCTCGTGCGGCAGCGGCCGCCAGCGAGGCCCCTCGCTGCCGCCGAAGCCGCGGTAGTCGAAGGTGAGGGCCGCGAAGCCAGCGTCGGCCAGCGCCTGCGCCAGGAGTGCCATGCCCAGCTCCTTGATCCCCTGGATCCCTGTGCACAGCACCACGCCTGGCAGTCGAGCCGCGCCAGCCTCGCCCCGGGGCAGAAAGAGCTCGCCGGCCAGCCGCAGGCCGTCGCTGTAGAACGTCACCGGCTCGCCGCGCGGGAAGCCCGCCGCCTCTCCGCGCTGGGCGATCGCCCGCTCGACATCCTCGTAGGTCACCCGCCCGCCTGGGCCGGTACCGCGGATCCGCGCCAGGTCGATCCCGTGCTCGCGGGCCAGCTTGCGGGCAGCCGGCGTTGCCAGCACCTGCGCCCCGCCCGCCGGGGTGGACATGGACGGAGCCGGAGCAGCAGCGGTCTCCGCCGGGGCTTGCCCGGCTGTGGCCGTTACCCCGGCAGTGACCTGCGAGAGGTCAACCTCCTCATCGGGGGCAGCCACCACGGCGACGGGCGCCGCTACCGGCAGCGTGGCTCCTTCCTCTGCCAGCACGTGCTTCAGCACGCCCGACTCTGGAGCCTCGACCTCGATAGTGATCTTCTCGGTCTCGACTTCGAGGAGCGGCTCACCCTGCCTCACCGGCTCTCCCGGCTGCTTCAGCCACCTGCCCACCCTGCCCTCGGTCATGGTCAAGCCGAGCTTGGGCATGACAACGACCGTCGCCACCGCAGCCTCCCTCCGTCGGGGTGAACCATCCTGGCCGAGCGCGAGAGCCGCTGATCGGCAGTGCGTTGAGGATTTCCCTTATGCTAGGAGCGTCGTGCTGCGGTGTCAAGTCGCCGTGGAAGTATCTCGACTCGGACGCGGGTCATCGCCGGGAAAAGCCTTCGCGCTCTCCGTCTTCTCCGCCGAAGGTCGCGAGGAGCCCCTGAATGAGCGCATCGCGTTCCGCCGCGTCGAGGCGCGCGCTCGGGTGCAGGAGCACGTAGCTGCGTGGGGGCATCGATCCTTCGGCGAGTGTCTCTGCCGAATCACCGCAGTTCTGCTCGGCCTGGCCCCACTCCGACACGTTGCAGGCAGCCCGGCCCTCGTCCACGTCGCGCTGCACGAGCCACGAGATCGGGGCGATGTTCGAGTACCAGGGCCAGCGGGTCTCGTTACTGTGACAGTCACCGCAGGCTCTGAAGAAGAGTTCCCGCGTGCGCGGGCTATCCCACTGGGGCTCGGAGGTCACTGGCGGATTGTCGTGCGCGCGGCCGTACGGAACGAGCTGGATCGCGAGGAATCCCACTGTCAGCAGACCGACCGCTAGAGCCAGCACGCGCTTCTTCACCCTTCGCCCCTCGCTCTCTCGTTGGCCCAAAGGCCGTCCATCGAGACGACCGTGACGTAGAACCGAGCCGCTCGCCAGCTTCCGCCGCGGCTTCCCACCCGCGTGGAGTAAAGCACCGCTTGCTTGGAAGACGGTTAGAGCAGCGTGAACGGGCCTCGCTGAGTAGCCAGCCTGCCCCTGGAGTGCGCCACCGTGGCGCCCCAGGTACGGCAGAAATTCCACACGACGGCGAGAGACCCGAGAGAAGCGACGCTAGAGGGCTGGGCGCGAGGGGGTATAGTCGGGGCAGGCCAGTTCAGACTCAGCCTCGCTGAGATAGCGCTGGATCAACTGGCAGCGGTGTGGCTCGGGGCTGCCCGGCGCCGCGTTCTCCTGGAAGTGGACACAGCCGCGGCAGGGCTCGGCCACCTGGAGCACGCCAGCCTCTCTGAGGCTCCAGACGAGCGCACCGAGCCCTCGCTCGAGCGCTTCCATATCGGCGTCGCCGAGCTTGGCGAGCGCTTCCTCCAGCGTGTGCCCGAAGCGGCTGAGTCGCTGGCAAACCTCTTCGCCGGCCGGCGTCAGGCGCAGCAGCGTCACCCGCCGGTCGAGCGGGCTCGCCGTCTTCTCCACCAGTCCATGCCGCACCAGCCCGTCGAGCACGCCGATGGCAGTCACATGCGTCACGCCGAGCGCTTCCGCTAGCTTTCCGACGGACGCGAGAAACGGCTTGGTATAGCGGACGAACAGGAGCGCCTGCGCTTGCACCGGCGTGAGCCCCAACTCGACGGCCTCCGCCGTGGTGAGCGCCTTGACCGCCTGGCTCAGGCGCAGTAACGCCATCCCGACGCGAGCGGCACGCGAACCTCGCCGGTAGAACGGATGATAGATGGTCACGTAGCCTGTTCTCCTGCTCTCCACTCGATCTGGTCGACCCGGCGGGGTTCGGCTCGCGGCAAGGCCCATCCCGCATTGTATCAGCACGGAGCTCCTGCTCTGTTCGACCGGTCAGCGAACCGCTTCTAGAATACGCCGTCCTTGAGGTAGGGATATGACCACAGCGTCGCTTGGAGCAGGACAGCCTTCAGCCAGGCCTGGTGCATCTGCTCGACCTTGACCGGATCCGGCTCGCCGCGCTCGAGAAATGGCCGGATGGTCGCATAGATTGGGTACACCAGAGCGTTGACGTAGCGGAAGTGGACGAAGGGCGGCGTGCCGGAGACGCCGTCGGTCTGGTTCTTGCGGTCGAAGTGGCGACGGCCGATCTCGTACTGGTAGTCGAGCCACGCCTGGTCGTACTCGGCGCGGCACGTGTCGAGGATCCACTGCCCGAAGCGCCGGCGCACCCGGTCGAGGTACTCCCCGACTGGCCCCTGGTCGTTCGCGAAATAGCGCAGGAGAAAGTCGTGGCTGCCCACGAAGCCGTACCAGACGTCGAGGATCTCTTCCACGTACGGTTCGAGGATCCGGCCGGCGCGCCGCAGGGCTTGTGTGTCCTCTTCGGTAAAGAGGAGCGCCTGCTTGAGCGTGTCAAGGTCGTCGACGCTATAAGGCGCGCGCGGGAGCGCCGGATCGCGGTATCGATAACCGGGGATCTCCGTTGCCGCCATCGAGAGCTCCTTTCTCGCTCCACAGCCGTCCGCCATATCATGTAGGTATCTTACATGATATGGCACGCTCTGTGGCGTGTCAAGCCCCTCTGCGCAGGAGGTCGGACGCCTTCTCCCCCTGCTCCTTTGCCTCCCGCCTCGTGCAGGGGAGAAGGGCGCCACCCTGCGGTCTTGTGCCGTTTTGCACGGTTCCGTACACTTAGCGCGGTCGCCCCACTAGCCTCGCGCGCTCTGCCTGGACGGCCTTTTGGCGAACGGCTGGCAGCACCGAGGAGTGTGAATCGTGACCACTGGGACGGTTCCAACGCAGGGGCGTGACACGGCTGTCGCCAGCACCCGCGGCTTCGTCGCCTATCGTGGCTATCGGCCTCCGGCCGGCATGCTGTCGTGGGCGCTCCACCGCATCACCGGGCTGGGCGTCTTGCTCTTTCTTTTCTTACATATCGTCGATATCTTTCTCGTCGGTTACGGCCCGGAGACGTTCAACGACCTCCTGTTCTTGTATCGCCACCCGGCCTTCCGGATCGGCGAGATCATCCTCGTCGCCGGGCTGTACTACCATGCCGCCAACGGCGTCCGCATCATCCTGATCGACTTCTGGGATCAGGCTGCCCAGTACGAGCGGCAGCTCTTCTACGCGGTAATCGCTGTGTTTCTCGCTGGCTTCATTCCCACCGCCATCCTGATGGTTCGGGCGATTCTGACATAGCGACGAGGTCGACACGGCTGGTAGACGGGAAGCGAGGAGCGGATCAGGAGGGGAAACAGGATGAGTGCCCCACGCGTGCGAGCCGGTCGAGAGCGACCAGCGGGGGGATTCGAGCTCTACTCCTGGTACTTCTTCCGAATCAGCGGGCTGTTATTGATTTTTCTCGCGATTACCCATGTGGTCATCATGCACGTGATCAATACCGTCGACGAGATCGACTGGAACTTCGTGGCCGATCGCTGGGGCTCGCCGTTCTGGCGTGCCTTCGACTGGCTGATGCTCTTCCTGGCTCTCCTGCATGGGCTGAACGGCGCGCGGCTGGCCATCGACGACTATGTCAGCTCCCGCGGATGGCGCGTTTTCGCCCACTCTGTCCTCTGGAGCGCGGCGGTTATCTTCCTCATCATCGGATCGATCGCGGTGCTGACCTTCAATCCTGAGGCGTTCCAGGCAGCCTCATCGGCAATGGGGAGTTGAGCCATGTACCACCGATTCGATGCCGTGATCGTCGGGGCCGGCGGCGCGGGCCTGATGGCCGCTGCGCAGCTCGCCGGCAAGTGTAGCGTCGCGGTCATCAGCAAGCTCTACCCAGTGCGTTCCCACACCGGGGCTGCGCAGGGTGGTATCGCCGCCGCGCTGGGCAACGTCGAGGAAGATCACTGGATCTGGCACATGTTCGACACGGTCAAGGGCGGCGATTACCTCGTCGATCAGGACGCGGCCGAGGTGCTCGCGCGGGAAGCGATCGACGCGATTATCGAGCTGGAGCACTGGGGCTTTCCGTTCAACCGGTTGCCCGACGGCCGGCTCGACCAGCGTCGCTTCGGCGGGCACACCCGCAACTTCGGCGAAGGCCCGGTGCGCCGCGCCTGTTATGCCGCCGACCGCACTGGCCACATGATCCTGCAGACCCTCTACCAGCAGAGCATCAAGAACCAGGTCATCTTTTTCGACGAGTTCATGGTGCTCGACCTGCTCCTCACCGAGGACGGCGTCTGCACCGGCGTGGTCGCACTCGACATCGCGACCGGCGAACTCCATGTCTTCCACGCGAAGGCCGTCCTGCTCGCGACTGGCGGGTACGGCCGGGTCTTCAAGGTCACGAGCAACGCACTCTCGCTCACCGGTGACGGCGTTGCGATCGTGTTCCGGCGCGGATTGCCACTCGAGGACATGGAGTTCTACCAGTTCCATCCGACCGGGATCTACAAGATGGGGATTCTCCTTTCCGAGGCCTGCCGAGGCGAAGGCGGTATCCTGCGCAACGGGCTGGGCGAGCGGTTCATGGAACGCTATGCACCGACGTTGCTCGACCTGGCTCCACGCGACGTCGTCTCCCGGAGCATCTACCTCGAGATCCGCGAGGGGCGCGGAGTCGAGGGGAAAGACTACGTCTACCTCGACCTGACGCACCTGCCCAGAGAGGTCATCGAGACCAAACTAGCCGACAACACCGACTTCGTCCGCACCTACCTCGGCCTCGACCCGGTGACCGACCCCATCCCGATCCAACCGACGGCCCACTACGCAATGGGCGGCATCCCGACCGACGTCGATGGCCGCGTGACGATCGATGCACAGAATACTCCGGTGCCTGGCCTGTACGCCGCTGGCGAGTGCGCGTGCGTCAGCGTGCACGGCGCCAACCGCCTCGGCACGAACTCGCTCGTCGACCTGGTCGTCTTCGGCCGACGAGCCGGCAGGCACATCCTGCAGTTCGTGCAAGAGAACGAGTTGCATCCGCTGCCCAAGGAGCCGGAATACCACGCTCGCGCGGAGATCGAATGGCTCCTCGAAAGCGACGGCGAGGAGAAGGTCGCCACGATCCGTGCCGAGCTGCAGGAGGCGATGATGGCCGACGCGGGCGTCTTCCGGACGGGCGACGGGCTGCGCCGGGCGCGGGAGAAGCTGGGCGAGCTGCGCAACCGCTACACCCGCATCGGAATCGACGACCGCGGGCGGACGTTCAACACCGACCTCGTCGAGGCGATCGAGCTCGGATACCTGCTCGATTGCGCCGAGGCGATCGTCGCCTGCGCTCTAGCCCGCGAGGAGAGCCGCGGCGCGCACTACCGAGAGGACTTCCCTCAGCGGGACGACGTGAACTGGCTCAAGCACACGCTGGTGACTCGCACCTCAGGTGGGCTCGAGCTGTCTTACAAGCCGGTCGTGATCACGCGCTTCCAGCCGAAGGAGCGGACATACTGATGCAGGTCACGCTGCGGATCCAGCGCTTCAACCCTGACACCGACACCAAGCCGTATTACCGAGAATACACGGTCGAGGTCGAACCGACCGACCGGGTTCTCGACGCGCTCAACCTGGTGAAGTGGTACCAGGACGGGTCGCTTACCTACCGGCGGAGCTGTGCTCACGGGATCTGCGGCTCGGACGCGATGCGGATCAACGGGCGAAACCGGCTGGCCTGTAAGGTGTTGATCAAGGATCTGGGATCCAGGATCACGATCGAGCCGCTTCTCGGTTTCCGCGTGATCAAAGACCTCGTCGTCGACCTCGAGCCGTTCTTCGCCCAGTACCGAACCGTGATGCCTTACCTCATCAACGACGAGCCGCCACCCATCCGCGAGCGCCTGCAGACCCCGGAGGAGCGCGAACTCATCGAAGACACAAGCAAGTGCATCCTCTGTGCGTGCTGTACTGCCGCCTGCCCGATCTTCTGGACGACCGAGTGGCTCGGCCCGGCGGCCATCGTCAACGGGCATCGCTTTCTCTTCGACTCGCGCGACCGGGCGACAGAGGAGCGACTGGCCGTCCTGAACCAGCGTTTCGGTGTCTGGCGTTGCCGCACGATCTTCAACTGCACCGAGGCCTGCCCGCGCGGCATCCAGGTGACCCGCGCTATCGAGCAGGTGAAGCGCCGGATCCTGTTCGAACAGAGTTAGGCGCGGCTCTCGGGAGTCACGCCCGGCCGGGAACGTGAGGAGCGCCTGCAATACCCGTCACATGTGAGAGGGCGACGCGACCAGGAGAGAGGAGCGGGCCGTTGCCATGCAGAACCCGTTCAGTTGGGATTACCTCACGGCGCCGCTGAGCGAGACCCCGACCTGGGGGCCGCTCTCGATCGCGTACCTCGTGGTCTTCGGCCTCGGCTTTCTCGTCGCGCTCTATCTCTACAACGACCCGGGCGGCCGCCTGCGCCAGCGTGACCCGCTGCTCGCGGCCACGCTGGGACGGTTCGGCGGCATGGCGCTGATCGTCTTCGGCGTCGGGCTCTTCTTCTTCTCGTTCAGGGTACTGCGTATCAGTGCCTTCGGCCTCTACATGCGGATCTGGCTGTACCTTTCCGCCCTCGCCGCGCTGATCCTATTCGCCTACTTCGCCTACTACCTGAGGACAACCTACCAGGCACTCGCCCGCGCACGCGAGGAAGCGCGACTCCGGCGGCAATACATGACCGGTGAAGCGCTTCGGGCCAGCGGGCGACGCCAGCGATCGGCGAAACGCGAACGCCGCCGCAAGCGACGCGCGTCAGCTCGCTAGCGGCTGGAGACAAGGGGAGCCGGTGCTGACGGTGGCAGAGACCGCCAGCACCCAAAGAGCACCGGGCCACCTGAGGAGGTGGCCCGGTTGAGCTTCGAGAGATGGCCGTGCACCCTCCGTCGGCCACGACTCTCCGGCTTGCGCCGGGCTCGTTGGCTCCGGCCAGGCGTCCCCACGTCACCCGAGGGTCACCGCTTACGGCTGCTTCCTTCCGGACCTGACCGGGTTCACGGCTCCTCGCCGCGTGGGACCCAACCATCCTCACCACGTGGCCCGGGCAGTCCCACAGAGCCGGACCTCGGGAGGGAGTTCAGCCCCGCTGTAGCGGATTGCGGGTACAGGGCACCGCTATCTCCCCGCCTAGCACGGCCATCCTCAAGCATACTCGCCGAGCACGCCGCTTGCCAGGTTGACGTCGAGCCGCCCGCGAACGTCCGGCCCCATCCGGCGAGCTTGCGCCGCGTCGACTCGCCCCTCACACCGGCTGCCGCCGCTACGGAACCAGGGCTTCTCCGCCATCGACGCGGATGACGTTCCCAGTGATCCACCCGAGCCCGGGCTGGCTCAGCGCCCGAATCGCCCGCGCCACATCTTCCGGTGTCGTCAAGCGGCCACCGGGGTTGCGCGCGGCCGCGTGCCGCAGCATCTCCTCAGCCCCGGGAATCCGGTTCTGGGCCGGCGTGTCCGTTACCCCTGCCTGGATCGAGTTCGCCGAGATACCGTAAGGGGCGAGTTCGACAGCGAGCTGGCGGATATGGGCTTCGAGTGCCGCCTTGGCCGCAGAGACCGGCCCGTACCCCTTCCAGACCCGCGTCGAGCCCTCGCTCGTCATCGCGAAGATCCGCGCGTCACGGTCAAACAGCCCCGCGTGGAAAATGTCCTGCGTCCAGTAGACCAGCGAATGGGCCATGACGTCGAGCGTCATCTCCATCTGACTCTGGGTCACTTCCTGGGCCCGGTCGTCCTCGATATAGCTGCGCAGTGAACCGAATGCCAGCGAGTGCATCAGCACCCGCACTCGGGCCTCGCGCTCGCGGAGCGCCTGGACTACGGCCTGTCGCGTCTCCGGGTCCGCCGCGTTCCGGTTGAAGAACAGTGCCTCCACACCGAACGACTCGATATCGCGGATCACCGCCTCGGCCATCGGCAGCGTACTTCGGCGATCCAGATGGACGCCGCAGATATGCATTCCGCTCCGCGCCAGCTCCCGCGCAGTAGCGGCCCCGAACCCGCTCGAGGCGCCCAGGATCAGCGCCCAGCTCCCGGCAACCGTGCCTCGCTCCTCAGCCATCCTTACCCTCCATCGGCCAAATCGTGCCGATTATCGGCGTCTCTCCACGACGGGGTCAACCCACCCTCGGCCACGCGACGACCGTTGTGCGGGGCATCCGGGCTGAACCACACCCGAACGACCGTTCCTCCACCTGGTCGCGGCCCCACCTCGAGCTGGCCACGCAGATCGACCTGTACGAGCGTGCGAGCGATTTGCAGCCCCAGGCCACGGGTCGAACGCATATCGAATCCTGCTGGCACGCCCCAACCGTCATCGGCGATTTCGAGGACGACCTGTTCGCCCTGCCGCTCCACATCTATCGTTATCCGCCCGCCGCTCCGATCCTTGAAGCCGTGCCGGACGGCGTTGGCGACGAACTCGTTCAGCAGGAGCGCCAGGATCGTCGCTTGACGCGACGAAACCCAGACCTCGTCACCCTGCACCGTCCACGTCACACCGCCCTCCTCGCCACAGAGCGTCGTCACCGCTTCCTCGACCACCGTCCGGCTGAGCGTCCCGAGATCCATCTCCTGGAGGTTCTGGCCGCTGAAGAGGTCGTGCACCACGGTCAGGCTGCGGATGCGGCTCACCGCTTCCCGGAGCGGCGCGCGCACTTGGGGGCTAGCGTGGCGCATCTGGAGCGAGAGCAGCGCCGCGACCGTCTGCAAGTTGTTCCGCACCCGGTGGTGCATCTCTTGAAGGAGTGCGGACGCGCGCGCAAGGCCCCGACGGGCTTCGTCGTACAGCTCCGCATTCTCGATCGCGATGGCAGCGGTGTCGGTGAAGGCGTGGAGCAAGCCTGGCTGTTCCGGCGGCCCGGCGCTGCCATCGAAGACGAGGCAGATCGCTCCGACCGCGCGCCTGCCGGTAATCATCGGCATCGCGTAGACCGCCACGTGCTCTATCGAACTGGAGAGTGGCCGCCAGATCGCCCAACACGACTCCAGCACCTCGCCGACCAGGGCCCGCAGCGCCGGGTCGAACTCTTTCCCCGTGCCCTGCATCCAGTCCACCGGGTAATGTGCGAGCAGCTCGAGTTGACCGGAGCGAGCCCGCGGCTGGCGGTAGATCAGGGCCACCCGAGCACCGGAGAGATCGACCGCCTTCGTACTGATCAGGTCGAGCAGCGCCGTCAAGTCGAGCGTCGAGGCGATGGCCCGCCAGAGCTGCTGTAGCAGTTCCAGTTGCGCGATCCGCCGCCGCAGTTCGGCGTCGGTCTCGCTGTAGAGCCGCGCATTCTCGATCGCGATGCTGATCTCACCAGCCGCGATCTCCAGAAAGTCCAGCTCTTCTGGCGAAAACACCCGGCGCTCCAGGCTCATGACGTTCAACACCCCCAGCAGGCCGCCAGGCGAGCGCGAGATGAGCGGTACGGAAACTTGACTTGCGAACGGCCGGTCGTTGACATGCGGGTAGTCGAGGTAGTTCGGATGGCTCGTCGCGTCCGGCGCCGCCTGGAGCTGGCGTGTCAGCGCCGCCTGCCCGGTGATCCCCACCCCCAGCGGCAACGTGACCGAGCCCGGCGGGTCAGCGCTGATCCCGTCGCTCGCACGCAGGGTCAGCGTGCCGGTAGACTGGTCGTAGAGGAAGATCGCGCAGCGGTCAGCCTGGATCGTCTCCCGGAGCACCTTGACGACTGTCGCGAGCAACTCTTCCAGATCGAGGCTCCGGGTCGCAGCCCGACTGATCCGGTGCAACGCATGCAGGCGACCGACTGGGCCAGCGAGCGCACTCGGATTGGCTGCGCCTTCGACACCGGTCGCGGGCTGCAGGAGCTTCGCCAGCGTTTCCCATTCGTTGTCGAGCACGGTCAGCTCCTTGGCCTGGACAGTACACGCGACTACTGATGGTACAATCGCTAGCGAACAAGTCAAAGCAGCGCGGACGTACGAGGGGATGCGACGGTAGGCCATGGAGCGGCGCGACGAGACGGCAGCGCCTCCGACGATAGGACAAGGCGATCACGGCTGGCTCGGCGTGGTCACCGAGGGGAGCTACAGCGGCGGCCTCATCGTGCGCCTGTTTCCCGACTGCGAGGCGGAGGGGCTGCGTGTCGGAAGCTTTGTCGTCCTCGAAGGCCACCGTCACCGCTACTTCGGCACCATCACCGACATCCGCCTACGCGCCACCGACGCAGCGCTGACCGCCGATCCCCCGGCGCACCGCTCGGCCTTCGTGCGACGGATCATCCGCGGCACACACGCATATGTCACCGTCGAGGTTCGCCCTTCACTGGTGCTCGAAGACCCGCTCGACCCGGTCGGAAGCAGGCCGAAACCGGCGCGTACCATTCCGGCCCACTTCGCGACGCTGCGCCAGGCGACCGCCCTCGATTTCGAACTCGTCTTCGGCAAGGAGGATCGCCAGCGGTTCGCTCTCGGCACTCCGCCGATGATGGAGATCCCCGTCCCTATCGACCTCGACCTGCTCGTCCAGCGCAGCAACGGTATCTTCGGCCAGAGCGGTAGTGGCAAGAGCGTGCTGACCCGGCTGATCCTCTACGGGTTGATCCGGGCCGACATCGCCTCGGCGCTCATCTTCGACATGCATAGCGAGTATGCGCGAGCGCCGATCGACCAACCGCAGATTGCCGGCCTGGCGGAACTTTTCGGCCACACCCGCATCCGCGTCTATACCCTCGATCCGCGGACGGACGACGCGGCCGCGAGCCGGATCGTGCGGATCGGGCTCAACCAGGTCGAGCCTGAAGATATCGAGCTGCTGGCTCAGGAGTTGAACCTCAATCCGACGTTCACCACGGTGGCCCACCACCTGCGTCGCCGGTTCGGCGAGCGCTGGATCACCCGGGCGCTGAGCTTCAACGAGGATGACGTCAAAGAGTTCTGCGGCGAGACCGGCGCGCACCCGTCCTCGGTCGATGCACTCCGGAGCAAGCTTGCCCGGCTAGCCGACCGGGAGTACATCGCCGAGCACGCCGACAGCTCCTCGCTCGACGAGATCCTGACCCATCTGGAACAGGGCCGGCACGTCATTCTCCAATTCGGGCGATTCGACTCTCTCCTGGACTACATGCTCGTCGCCAACCTCGTCACCCGGCGCATCCACCAGCGCTATGTGGAGCACGCGCTGCACCAGTCACAGCTCGGAGCAGCCGAATCACAGCGACGGCGCTTGGTGATCGTCTTGGAGGAGGCGCACAAGTTCCTGGCGCCGGAAGCCGCCCGGCAATCGATCTTCGGGATCATCGCACGCGAGATGCGCAAGTACTGGGTCACGCTTTTGGTGGTCGACCAGCGTCCGTCGGGCATCGACCCGGAAGTGCTCTCCCAGCTTGGCACCAAGATCATCGGCCCGCTCACCGACCAGCACGACATCGATGCCGTGCTCACCGGCGTGTCCGACCGCAACCAGTTGCGCAACCTCCTCGCCAACCTCAGCCCGCAGCAGGAGTGCTTGGTCGTCGGTCACGCGGTACCGATGCCGATCCTGTTACGCACGCGTGCCTACGACGGGAAAGCGCTGCGCGAGGATCTGATTTCGCTCGGGATCGTCTCCCATGATGGCCGCGCCGCGTACCGGCGCCTCTTCGGTGAGGATGCTCAGCCGTGATCCGTCTCGTTCACTTTGCTGACCTCCACCTCGGCATCGAGCTGCACGGCAGCCCCGACCCGTCGACCGGGCTCTCCACCCGAGTCCAGGACTTTTTGCGTGTCTTCGACACAGTCGTCGACTACGCCGTCTCGGAACGCGTCGATGCCGTGCTGTTCGCTGGTGACGCCTTCAAAAACCGCGACCCCAATCCCACGCTCCAGCGGGCCTTCGCGGAGCGGATGCGGCGCCTGACCGAAGCTCGCATCCCCACCGTCCTGCTGGTGGGCAATCATGACCTGCCGGTCGCCATCACACGGGCGACACCGATGGACATCTACCAGGCCCTGGGCATCCCCGGTATCTACGTGGCCCGCCGGATCGAGCGCCTGGAGATTCCGCTCAGCCGCTGCAGACTGCAAGTCGTCACCCTTCCCTGGGTGCCGTTGAGCCAGTTTTTGACCAACGACGAGATTCGCTCGCTCGATCGCCTCGAGCTGGAGCGACGTTTCCGCGAGGACGTCAGCCAGGTGGTGCGCGACGCGCTCGCCCAGCTCGATCCCGAGCTGCCAGCCGTGTTCCTCGGCCACGTCAGCATCGAGGGAGCCCAGTTCGGCAACGAGCGCGGGATCATGCTGGGCCAGGATCCGGCTTTCAGCACCGCGGAACTGGGCCTGCACGACAGTCCGCTCGACTACGTCGCGCTCGGCCACATCCACCGCCACCAGGTCGTCGCCGGGCGGCCACCAGTGGTGTACGCCGGAAGCTTGGAACGCGTGGACTTCGGTGAGGAGCGCGAGCCGAAGGGGTTCGTGGTCGTCGAGATCGGGCCCGGGCGATACCCGAAGCGTGAGGTGAGGTGGGAGTTCCGGCCGGTACCGGCGCGCACCTTCCACACCGTCAGGGTCAGGGTCAGCGATCAGGAACCGATGGCCTCGATCCAGCGCGCGCTCGACCGCGAAGCGCGCGCGATCGACGGCGCCATCGTCAAACTGGTTCTCGAGCTGGAACCCGAGCACGTCGATCACATACGACTCAACGAGATCCGCCGCGCACTCCAGGAGCGGGGTGCGGCGCACGTCGCGGCTATCGTCCGCGAGACCGCCCGCCCGCCGCGGGTACGGGAGGAAATCCGGCCTGACGAGGCCACCGATCCCGAGGCAATGCTGAGCCGATGGCTGAAGCAGCGTGACCTTCCGGACGACCGCAAGCAGCAGATCATCGAGCGCGGCCGTGAACTCATCCGGCGCGCCCGGGAGAGCACGGTGGCGACCGGGTAACGGGCCGGGCGGCCGTGGAAGCAACCGCGCGAGTTCGGGTATACTAGGCTCGAGGTCGCACTTTGCCCGCGTAGCTCAGCGGATAGAGCCGGGGCGTCCTAAGCCCTGTGGTCGGGGGTTCGAGTCCCTCCGCGGGCGCCGCGCGCTCTCGCCGTCATGACGTGGCCTGCCGTCTCCCATCGAAGAGAGGGGCGGATGGAGGTTCGGCTTCGCACCCTGGACGTCGCCCTCACGCCAGCACTCGAGCGCTATATCCGAGAGAGGCTTGCCAAGCTCGACCGTATCCACACCCGGGTGGTGGACGCCCGCTTCGAGCTACGGAGCGAGCGCCAGCGCGGTGGCGTCGAGCTGTTCGTGGCCCAGTTCACGATCTCGACCCGTTCAGCCATCCTGCGCGCCGAGCACCGCGACCGCGAGATCCACCTCGCTATCGACGGAACCATCGACCACATGACCAGCCAGATCAAGCGCTTCCGTAAGAAGCAGATCCTGAAACGGCGGCGGTCACGCCGCGTCAGTGCCGAGCCCGACGCCACGGCTGTACTCGACGTAGCGAGCGAGGAGTTCGCCAGCCCCGAAGCAGCCGAGGACGAACCGTCTCCCGTGATTGTGCGCCGCAAGCGGTTCACGGTCTACCCAATGACCGAAGAAGAGGCGATCGAGCAGATGGAGCTGCTCGGGCACGACTTCTTCGTCTTCTTCAACCCCGCCGACGATCAGATCAACGTCCTCTACCGACGCCAGGACGGCGACTACGGTTTGATCCAGCCGGTACTCGAGTGAGCCCGTCTTGCAGGTCGTTGCCATGGAATAGCAGGTGGGATCGCCGTGTTCTGAACGGTGCCACGCTGCTCGGGTATAGTTGCGAGCAGTGTAGCTGTGACGCGGTGCGTTCGGCCGGCCGTCGCACGGCCGGCCGATTGCGGGAGCCCGTTTCGCTGGCGCTCGCGACCTCGGGCAGACAGGGAGGAGAGGAAGGCAGGTGCCAGGCGTAGAGACAGAGCGCTCGTTCTTCGCCCCGCCGGTCGTGAGCCGCATCGCCATGATCAGCGTCCATACTTCCCCGCTGGCGCAGCCAGGCAGCGGCGAGGCCGGCGGGATGAATGTCTATATCCGGGAGCTGAGCCGCAACCTGGCCGAGCGCGGTGTCGAGGTCGACATCTTTACTCGTCGCTCCGACCCCGAGCAGCCGGCAGTGACCGAGGTCGACGCGGGAGTCCGTGTCTTCGCACTGGAGGCCGGCCCGCCCCTCGCCCTCCCGAAGGATCAGCTCTTCTGCCACCTGCCCGCCTTCGTCACCGAGCTGGCCTACCAGATCAACCGCGATGGTCGCCCCTACGAGCTTGTCCACGCGCATTACTGGCTTTCGGGGTGGGCTGGCTATCTGCTCAAGCGCTACTGGGATATCCCATTGGTACAGATGTTCCACACGCTCGGCAACCTGAAGAACCTGCTTGCCTCGAAAGGGGCGATCGAACCAGTCCTGCGGCTCCAGGTCGAGCGTGGACTCCTGCAGGTCGCAGAAGCCGTCATCGCGGCCAACCCCGACGAGCGTGAGGTGATGATCTGGGATCTCCAGGCTGATCCCTCGAAGATCTGCACTGTGCCGCCGGGTGTCGACCTCGATCACTTCCGTCCCGGTGACCGGCTCGCAGCACGAAACCAGCTCGGCCTGCCGGATCAGCCGCTGGTGCTTTTCGTCGGGCGTATCGATCCAGTGAAGGGTATCGACACGCTCTTCCACGCCTGGCACCGCGTCCTCAGCTCGGTCGCACCTGGAGAACCAGAGCCGCTACTGGTCTTCCTCGGCGGCCGCCGGGTGGAGAGCGCCGAGGGGCTGCAGGTCGACCCGCCGCTGGGGAAGCTCATCGCCGAGGCGAGAGCGTTGGACATCGAGCGATCGGTGAGGTTCCTCGGCTCCCAGCCCCGCGAGATCCTGCCGCTGTTCTACAACGCTGCCGACCTCTGCGTGATGCCGTCGCGCTACGAGTCGTTCGGCCTCGTTGCGGTCGAGGCGATGGCGTGTGGCACTCCGGTGATCGCCAGCCGGGTCGGTGGGCTCCGCTTCACCGTCGAGCACGAGGTCTCCGGATTGCTGGTGCCACCTGACGACCCCGAGGCGCTGGCTGCGGCCATCCGTCGTGGTCTCACCGATCACCGGTTGCGCACGCGCCTGCAGGTCGGCGCGCGCCAGGCGGCAGTTCGGTACTCGTGGCACGGCGTCACGAACGCTGTCCTGCAGGTCTACCGGCAGGTCGCCAGGCGCGGCCAGCTCCTCCCCTGTTTCTAGCCGTCGCCCTGGTACCCGCCCGACGGCCTGCCTCCTGTTCAACCGCTCGCGCCGCTGGTACGATCGCGCAGGGAGTATCAGGGCGACGGGGTGAGGAAACGCGACGGTGGTGTATCTTCAGGTAACGTCTGACGTATTCGAGCGAGTGTGGGAGGCCCGCTTCGCAGCGGTCGTCGCCCTCGGGATCGATAACCGGCGAGGGACTCGAGAAGCTGCGGGTCGTCTCTCACAGGCCATTGCGACCGTTGCCACTACCTTCGGCAGCCGTGACCCCAAAGACCATCCGTCCATCGCTGCCTGGCGCGAGACGTTCCGCGATCTGGGCTGGTCACCGAGCTCCTATCAGAGCTCGGTGGAAGCTCTGGTTCGCCGCTCGCTCAAGGGCAAGCCACCTCCGAGCATCAATCCCGCGGTCGATCTGGCAAACAGCGTCTCGCTCCGCTACCTGGTACCGATCGGTGCCCATGACCTGGGCACTGCGCCGCTGGGGCTGACCGTGCGGCTGGCTCGGCCTGGCGACCGGTTCCTGCCGATGGGAGAGGCACCGGCGGAGATACCGGATCCGGGAGAGATCGTCTACGCCCACGGGGCGGACATCCGCACCCGCCGCTGGGTCTGGCGCCAGAGCCGCACCGGCCTGGTGACACTGGACACCACCGATGTGGTGTTTCCGATCGACGGTTTTGCGCACGTGACCGAGAGCGCGGTACACCTGGCCGCGGCTGAACTGGCAACACTGGTCGGAGAATTGCTCGGCGGCGAGGTACGCGTCTGGTGGCTCGATCCGGCCTCACCTCAAGCCCCTCCTGGCGATTGACAGCGATTGCTCCTCCTGCTACGATGTAGGCGCCGAGGCTGAGATGCCGTCGTCGAACGACGGGAGGGATGATGACGTCCACAGTCTCTCGAGACGTTACCCGCCGTAGGACGACTCAGCCTGCACCTGCGCGCCATACCTGCGCCTGGCGCGTCCCCCGCTCTGCGAAACGCAAACGCTGATCCCTTCCCTTCCTGGCAAAGCGAAGGCCACTCGAGAGGCTGGCAAGCCGAGCCGCCCCGGTGCTCGGATCGACCCTGGGAGCAGCCTGGCCGCCTCGCGCTCGGCCGCCCGGCCTGACCGTTCGCATTCGTGAGACGTGAAAGAGGGGAGCGTTTGCCATGCTGCGTGGAAGTTTCGTCGCGCTCGTCACCCCATTCGCTGATGGCGAACTCGATCTAGGTACGCTTCGTCATCTGGTGGAGTGGCAAATCCGCGAAGGAACCGACGGGCTCGTCCCGTGCGGCACCACCGGCGAGACACCGACGCTCAGCGAGCGCGAGTGGCGGTTGATCCTCGAGACGGTGACCGAGCAGGCCGCGGGCCGGGTGCCCGTCATTGCCGGCACCGGTACGAACGCCACCTCGGTCAGCATCGAGCGCACGCGGGTCGCCCGCCAGCTCGGCGCGACCGCTGCCATGATCGTCACGCCCTACTACAACCGCCCGCAACAGGAGGGTATCCTGCGCCACGTGGCCGCCATCGCCGACGCGGTCGATTTACCGCTGGTGCTCTACAACGTCCCGAGCCGCACCGGCGTCAACCTGCTGCCTGACACCGTGGCTCGACTCCTCGACCTGGCCCCGATCGTCGCGGTGAAGGAGTCCAGCGGCTCGCTCGACCAGGCCAGCGAGCTAGTGCTCGCGCTCGACGGCCGCGCCGCCGTGCTCTCCGGCGACGACTCGCTGACGCTGCCGATCATGAGCGTGGGCGGGGCTGGCGTCGTGTCGGTGCTCGCGAACATCGCCCCGGCCGCCACGCGCGAGCTCGTCCATGCCGCGTTGGCGGCCGACCTCGCTCGGGCCCGGCGGCTTCACCAGGAGCTTTTCCCGCTGGCCCGCGCGCTCTTCCTGGAGACCAACCCGGTGCCGGTCAAGGCGGCCGCCAAGCTGCTCGGGCTCTGCCGGGCCGAGGTGCGCCTGCCGCTCGCCCCGCTCTCGCCAGCGAGCCTCCAGCGGCTCCAGCAGGCGCTGGCTGGGTGCCCTCACACGGCTGCTCGGCTGGCCGCCCGAGCAACGGAGGCCCGGTGATGCTCCGCCTTGCCATTGCCGGCATCACCGGGAGGATGGGGCGCGCGGTGGCCGAGCTCGCTCTCGCCGACCCAGCCATCACGCTTACCGGCGGGCTGATCCGGCTCGAGCGGGAAGGCGCCAGCGATCTCGCTCTCCCCGCCGGCATCCGGCTCACCGCCGATGCCCTGGCGCTGCTCCGCGAGAGCAACGTGCTCATCGATTTCACCCAGCCCGCAGCCACCGCTCGCTACGCCCGCGCCTGCGCCGAGGCGGGCTGCGCGCTGGTGACCGGGACGACCGGGCTCGGCGACGACCAGCTCGACGAGCTGCGGACAGCCTCGACACGCGTACCTGTTCTCCACGCCAGCAACTTCAGCCTCGGGATCGCGGTGCTGCGCGCCGTCCTTCCTGCTCTGGCTCGGGCGCTCGCCGATTGGGACGTCGAGATCGTCGAGCACCATCACCGGCACAAGCGCGACGCCCCTTCCGGTACCGCGCTGGCACTGCTGGAGGTCATCCGCGCCGGTCGTCCGGAGACGGACTCGCCGGCCGTCGTGGGGCGCGGGGGAACGGCGCCACGCTGTCCAGGCGAGATCGGGATCCACGCCATCCGCGGGGGTGGTGAACCGGGCCGGCATTCAGTCCTGCTGGGAAGCGAGGACGAGCTGCTGGAGCTCTCCCACCGGGTTCACAGCCGGCGCGCCTATGCAGCCGGCGCCATCGCCGCAGCGAAGTGGCTGGCCGGCCGGGCTCCCGGCTGGTATCGCCTCGATGACCTGCTGGCAGAGCGTCTCGGGGGTCTCGCTCCTGCCGAGCGCGACTGATCGTGCTCGGGGCCGGGCTTGGTCAGCGCCTCACGCGGGAGCGACAACTGGGTTCGGCCCCAGCGGCGGCAAGGCGGAGGCTTGGTCGATCACACATCGATCCGGTAGGATGCCGGCGACGTCACTGGGGCCCAGGTATCCCCGGCCGGAAGGAGGGTGAGGCATGCCAGGGCTGTCGTTCAGCATCCATGTCGGCCCGCAGGAGACGACAATCGACGAGCTGCGCCGGCTGTGGCGCTTCGCCGATGACCACGGCTTCGACTGGTTCTCGGTCTGGGACCACTTCTACGCCCGCACCTCCGACCTCATCCCCCACTACGAGGCCGTGGCGCTGCTGGCGGCGATCGCCTGCGAGACGCGGCGCCTCCGCTTCGGCTGCATGGTCTTCGCCGTCCAGTTCCGCAACCTGGGCCTGCTGGCCAAGTCGATCGTCACCATCGACCACCTCAGCGGCGGCAGGCTGGAGATTGGACTCGGCGCGGGCTGGCACGAGCCGGAGTACCGGGCGTTCGGCTATCCGTTTCTCTCGACGAAGGAGCGGCTGGATCAGCTCGAGGAGGGGATCCAGGCTCTGCGGCGGCTCCTCACCGAAGATGCGGTCACCTTCCACGGCCGATACGTGCACCTGGAGAGCGCGTGCATCTTCCCCAAGCCGCTCCAGGAGCGCCTGCCGCTGTGGATCGGCGGCGCTGGCGAGCGGCGCACGGCCCGCATCGCGGCGCGCCACGCCGAAGGCTGGAACATCCCCTACATTTCGCCGGAGGACTACCGCCGCAAACGCGCGGCGCTGGAGCGCTGGTGCGAGGTGGAAGGTCGTGACCCGGCGACGGTGCGCGATGCGGTGCAGGTGGGCTTCTACATGGCGCCAAGCGATGACCAGCGGGCAGTCGCGGCGGCCCGCGAGCGGCTGGCGCGGCAAGTGAGCCCGCAGGCGCCGGAGCAGCCCGGCTACCTGATCGGCGGGCCGGCGGCCGTGGCCGAGCAGCTCGCGGCCTACCGGGAGGCCGGCGTGCGGAGCCTCAACCTGGCGATCCGCCCGCCGGTCGACTGGGAAGCGCTGAAGGTCTTCGTCGACCAGGTGATGCCGCAGTTCCGGTAGCGCTTACAGCTTCAGCAGGCCGAAGGCGGCAGCATAGCGCGGGTCGTCCCGGCGGAAGGTGTCCGGGTTGACTCCTTTCACCGCGGCCATCTGGCAGGCCAGGAGCTGCACCGGCACCACCGCCAGCAGCAGCGAGAGCAGCTCGGGCATCTCCGGTAGCGAAAAGATCGCCGCGCGAGACAATCCCTCCACCGGCCGACCGATAACCCAGAGCTCGGCACCGATCGCCTCAAGCACCAGCGCGATCTCCCGGACGCGCTCCATCGCCCGGCCGGGCACGCTCACGACGATCGCCAGGTCACCGGCATTCACCGCGACGATCGGCCCGTGCAGGAACTGCTCGAGCGCCAGCGCGTCGATCTGGCCGTAGGCGGCTTCGCGCACCTTGATCACCGCCTCCAGCGCCGTCGCCTCGTTCGGCCCGGCACCGGTCACGTAGACACGCCGCTCGGCCGCCAGGCGGGCGAGCGGCCAGACCTCGTCCTCCCTGGCCAGCACCTCTGCCACCAGATCGGGCAACCCCATGCACCACCGGCGAAAGCCAGCGGCCGCAGGAGCCTGGCGCCGCTCACCCAGCGCGGTGGCTACCTGGGCCAGCACCGTCATCGCGGCCGTGTGCGACGCGGTGTAGGCGGCCGACTGCTCCCGCTCGACAGTGCGCAGCACGAGCTGCGACCCAGGGTGCTCGGCGGTGAGGCTGCCGACCGAGAGCGTGACCGCCCCGGCGGCGCGCGCCCGCGCCAGCGCCTCGCTCGAGTAGCGCTTGACGCCGGTATGAGCCAGCACAATGACGACGTCCTCCGGCCCCAGGTCGACTGCCTCCGGATAGACCGCGAAGTCGAAGGAGTTGACGGCGCGGGCATTGCAGCCAGCCGCGCGCAGCAGCCAGGAGCCGACCAGCGCCGCGTGGTAGCTGGTACCGATGCCGACGGTGTAGACGCGGTGGGCCTGGTATAACCGATCGGCTGCTTCAGCCGCCTGCTCCCAGCCATCCGAGAGCAGGCGGCGCAGCTCCTCCGGCTGCCGGTGGATCGTCCGGTACATCGCGGAGTCCGTGATCGGCACGGCCATCGCTCTCTCTCCTTCGCCTCGCCCGCCCTGCCAGAGACACGCTTCCGCCTAGCCTGCCCGATGTCAGCTCTCCCGAAAAGAGCCAATCGAGAGCCCGTTATGCCAACCGCCCGCCGATGGGCCGGCTGCAGCCTCGCTGCTTGTCGTCGCTACCCTCTAGGTGGAAGGCGTCTGTGGCTGAAAATCAGTGCGCCAGGGTATCCTGGAGCGAGGCGCCGAAGGGAGAGACGGAGACCGTCGAGCCTGGATCGCCTGGGCCGCAGTAGCCGAGGTCGAGCGACGGAGGAATGGTCATCGTCAACGTGCTTGTGTCCCCGGGGAGCATGAGCGCGACCATCGCTGCCGTCCCCTTCTCCCCGAGATCGCACCGGTACTTGTTGATCGTCACGTAGGCGACCCCACCAGGGGCGAGAGTGACGCGGAGCGGTGGCCGCGAGGTCACCACCTGGTCACCACTCTGCCGGTAGGTAAACGGGAGTTCGTGCCCTCCGGCATCGAGCAACCGAACGGATGGATAGCCAAAGAGGGAACACGACCTCGTCGAGGTGTTGGTCAGTGCCAGCGCCAGGCTATGTTGCCCGCTGGGTTCGGCAATGCGGTCGACTGGAGCCAGCGTCACGTCCGCAGACTGGCAGAGCATACCGGAAGGGGAGACGGTAGCACCTTGCTCAGTTCCCACAATGGCGGTACTCGGCGTGGCGGTGGGAAACTGGCCCTGCCCTGGCGACGCACATGCCACGCCTATCAGGATCGCGACGCCGATCAGGAGCACCGGCAGCGGGAACCGCACCTTTGCTCGAACCTCGGGAACCATGCCGACCCCCTCACCCACGGGACACCGCTCGAGCAGGACCAGCGCGCCAGCGCTGCCGGACCCGTACCGGAAGTGTACCTGGCGCACGCGGCCGTGCAAATTCAGCGCTTTCGGGCATCCCCCTACCCAGCCATCGGTGATAGCGCATGGGGCCGTGTAGTCCGGCTTCTCCAGCGAGCGAATTACCATTCGTGCGCAGCCGAGCCGGAGCGCGCCGAGCGCCTGCTTGCCTGTCGATGAACGATGCTGATGCGGCGCCGACGCTCCTTGCATCGATGGTCGCCCGGCCGTGGAAGCGGTTACTCGAGGCTCTTGATGTACTCGACCAGCGCATCAAGGTTATCGCCTTGCCGGATCTCATCAAGGCGCCCACCGATCGCGCCCAGCATCACTCCCTTCTGGAATCCCTCGACAGTCTTGGCGTCCGGCTGGAGGATCGACTCGCGCAAGTAGGCGTCGTCTACCGTGACCGTTGAGCCATCGGCGAGCCTGACCTCAGTGCCGTAGATGCCGTTGAGCGGGGGCCGACCGAGGGCTGGCCCGTTGTGCTATGGCAGGCGCGGCAGCCGAACTGGACGACGAGCTGCGCGCCGAGGGCGGCCAGCTCGGCCGGCGGCCGCGCGGCAGCCGTAGCCGTGGCAGTTGAGGCTGGCGCCAGCGTCGGCCTCGGAGTCGAGGATTGGCGACAACTGACAGGCCCTACGGCGAGCAGGGTGAACAACAGCGCGGCGGCGGCCAGTCGCCGCCCATACCTCGACATCCGGGCGATCCTCCGTGCCATGGCCGCGCGGGCGGCTCTCTGCGTTGCGACGCCGCCGCCCGCGCTAGCCGCCAGGTTCATCCTGTCGCCATGCCACACTGCGACCGGGCCCGCGGCGAGCCTCCGTGAGGCGCTTGCCGGCATCAGCACTCTGGGGCTGCCGCGGGCATGACGTTGGCGACGCCCGGCTGCACCGCCCCCCACGGAGCCGCGAAGCTGCATACCGCGACGTGGATGAACCACACGCCCACGGCGCTAGGCTGCCCGCCGTGGGTATGGTTCTTCAGTCGTAGAAGTGAGTGACCCTGCGACCATTAAGCGACCGGAGTCGCTCCTGATCCTCCTTGCAGAACTTGTCTGGAAATCCTAGAGCCACCCAATTCAGATTCTGCACCTGATTCAAGTCCAAGCTGTCGAAATGAAGCAGCGGAGCGCACCTCGCTTGTCACCCCGCGTAGCCCAGACACACAGCCCATCGATGTACGGTAGGCGACCGAGCCAGGGCAAGCGGATGCCTGCGTTACACCGGAGGCACGAGGCTTAACGGTGGCTTACCCGCCGGGTTGCCGGCGGGCTGTCGAGCCGAACGGGCGTGTGGCTCGACAACAGTCGGGCCGGCGAGAGCAATGTGTTGTGCCCGTCTAGCGCTGTGCCGCAGCCGGCTTCGTGCCCGCCGTGGCGCCGTGGCAGTGCTTAAACTTTTTTCCGCTGCCGCAGGGGCAGGGGTCGTTGCGGCCCAAGATC
>JADBJL010000110.1 GCA_014874455.1 Thermomicrobiaceae bacterium | reverse complement strand
GATGTGCTCGAGGAACTGGGCTACGGCCGGCGCCGGCTCGACATGCGCCCCATCCCCTTCGCGGGAGTGTGGGGTACCTCTTCGTCAGTCAGCTACCAGATCGCGACTGAGCAGCTCAGCGCGGAACTCGAGCACCTGACCGCTGGCTTGCCGAAGAAGGAAGCCAGGCGCCTCGTCCAAGAGCGCATCCGCGAGCGTGCCCAGGCGATCGCCGACGAAGTCGCGCGGCGCCTGGCGCAGCGCAACAGCTTCGCGCGCGTCGAGGCGGTGAATGGGTATGTCAACATCATCTACGATGTCAACCAGTTCTCGAACCACGTCGTGCAGGCTGCGATCTCCGAAGGATCGAACTACGGCCGCGGAACCCCCAAGACCGACCGGGTGATGGTGGAGTTCTCGCAGCCGAACACACATAAGGCCTTCCATGTGGGCCATCTCCGCAATGCCGCCCTCGGCGACTCGCTCGTCCGGATCCTGCGGTTCGCCGGCTACGACGTGCTGGCAGCGAACTACATCGGCGACATCGGCCTCCACGTGATCAAGACGCTCTGGTGCTACCTCCGTTTCCACCGCGGCGAGGAGCCGCCGCGGGCACAGCGCGGCCGCTGGCTCGGGGAGATCTATACCGAGGCCGACCGCCGGCTCAACTACCGCCAGGACGTCGTCGATCTGCTCAACGAGCTAGCCAAGGAGGATCCGGTCTTCGTCCAGGCGATCGACCGCATGCTCAAGGAGCTCTGGCGTACCCACAAGGTGGGCGAAGACGTGGCGTACCTGCTGGGCCAGATCGCCCACGGGCGTGAGATCAAGCCAGACGCCTTCTACGACGAGCAGACGATCGTCCAGTTCTGGCCCATCGTGGGTAAGCAGCTCGAGCACGAGCTGGCCGAGGCCCGCAAGGTGGCCGAGCAGGGGCTCGACGGCGAGAGCCAGCTCTCGCTCCCGGATCTCGAAGAGCGCTACCTGCGCTGGAAGCGGCTGGCGGCGACGATCGACTGGTGGCCCCACGTGCCCGAGTGGCAGAAGGAAGTGCGCGAGACCTTCCAGCGCTGGGAGCGCAAGGATCCGGAGTTCGTCACCCTGTGGGAAGAGACGCGCGCCTGGAGCATGGAGGAGTTCCACCGTATCTACGACGAGCTCGACATCCACTTCGACGTCTGGTTCTACGAGAGCGAGGTCGAGGACGAGGGGCGCGCTATCGTCAAGGAACTCCTGGATCGCGGGATCGCCGAGATCAGCGAAGGGGTTCCGGTCGTCAAGATCGACGAGAAGCTGGGGCTGGAGAAGGAGACCTACCGCACCCTCCCCATCCTCCGCTCCGACGGCACCACGCTCTACTCGACCAAGGATCTGGCGCTCACCAAGCGCAAGTTCGAGCACTACGGCATCGACCGGGCGATCTGGGTAGTGGACGTCCGCCAGAGCCTGTACCTGCAGCAGATCTTCAAGATCATGGAACTGTGGGGCTTCGAGCAGGCATCCAAGTGTTACCACCTCGCCTACGAGATGGTGATGCTGCCGACCGGCGCGATGAGCAGCCGGGCAGGCAACGTGGTCCTCTACGAAGATATCGCTGGCCAGGTGCTCGAGCGCGCGCTCGAGATCATCGAGGAGAAGAACCCCGGCCTGCCGACCGACCTCAAAGTCGAGGTCGCGCGCCAGGTGGGGCTGGGAAGTCTCAAGTACGGCATGCTTTCCCGCGACAGCAACCGGGTGATCGTCTTCGACATCGAGGAGGCGCTCTCGTTCGACGGCCATGCGGCGCCCTACATCCAGTACGCGCACGCACGGGCCTGCCGCATCCTGGAGAAGGTCGAGTCGTTGCCTAGCGGTCCCTACAGCTTCACCGATCTCGTGTCCCAGGAAACGGAACTCATCGAACAGCTCGCCGCATTCCCGGACGAGGTCGAGCGGGCGGCCGATGAATACAAGCCGCTGGTCATCGCCAACTACGTCTACGAGCTCGCCCGCCGATTCAACGACTTCTATCACGCCTGCCCGGTGCTCCAGGCCGAGGAGCCGAAACGCTCGGCGCGCATCGCGCTGGTCGCGGCCACCAGACAGGCGCTGGCGAACGGGCTGCGCCTGCTCGGCATCGCCGCGCCCGAGGTGATGTAGCGCCAGCGCCTCCCGCTCGGGCGCGGCGAGGTGCTCCCCGGCTCGCCAGCCTAGGTTGGCAGGACGAAGATCCCCTCCGGTGTCCCCAGGTAGAGGAGGCTCCCTCCCCGGGCGACCGTAATCTCGCGGATCTCTGTGGCCGGCACCGTGGTGACTCGCTGCCAGGTCGCTCCACCGTCCAGGCTCTCGTACAGGCCGCGAACCGTTCCCAGCCAGAGGTGGCGCGGGTCAGCCGGATCGGCGGCAGCCGAAAGCAACCCGTAGCCGCGCGCCAGCTCCTCGGTCGGGATCGATTCAGTGAGCGGATCGACCGAGATGGTCACGTCCTCCAGGCCCGCCCGGCTGAACTCCCAGCGTGCGCCGCGGTCGTGGCTGATGTGCACACCGCGCGGCTCGGCGACCAGGAGCAGGTCGCCTCGTGCCAGCACCGTCCCGCCGCCCCAGAACTCGAGCAGCCGCTCACCCGGGCTGAGCCGCCTCGGGTCGGACAGGTCGAACCGCATCAGCCAGGTGGTGCCACCCTCGGAGGTCAACACGCCGTAGAGGCTCGTCCCCTCGAGCGCCGCGCCGAAGACCGTCAACCCCTCGACGCCCGGAAGCGTGGCCCAGGTCTCCCCACCGTTCTGGCTCAGGACGAGCTGACAACGGTCACCGATGACCAGATTCGGGTCGGAAGGGTGCACGAGCAGCGGGCGAACGTCCTGGCCCTGGGCCAGCGCTTCCCAGCTCGTGCCGCCGTCCTGGCTGCGGTAGAACGTGACCGGCTCGCCGCCCTGAAAGCAGGGCGGGTGGTCACCGAGATACAGCGTCGCGGGGTCGGACGGGGCCGACACGAGCGTCCCCGGGCCGGGGAGCGGCCCCACTCGCTCCCAGCCGCGCTCGCTGCGGCGGAAGAGCGCAGTCGCGGTCGCGGCGTAGCGGGCATCGTCCTGTGGGTCGAGCACCACGACGCCGACGACCCGGTCTCCGGCGAGCTCGAGGTAGCCGCTCGTCGGCAGAGGAGTCGGTGTGGCGGTCGGCGTTGGCTGGGGCGTGGCGGTCGACGTGGGCGTCGGTGAGGGTACCGCAGTGGGCGTCTCTGGTACTGTCGTGGGTGTCCCAGGCGCACGCCGGGCGCAGGCTACCAGGAGGCTAGCAAGCGCAAGGAGCCAAAGGAGCCGGACTCTCCCTCCGGTCATCGGCGCTCCTTTCCTCACTTCGTCCGATCGCGGAGTCGCCCGCTCGGCAAGGATATCGGAACTGGGGGAGCGCTACTGCGACGCGGCGGCCGCGTCCTCTCCGAGGATCACGACGATGTCGTAGCCACCGCTCGAGGCGGGATCGCCAGCGATCGCTGCCGAGGGGGGCAGGCCGAGCACGGCCGCGACCTGTACCGCCAGGTCGGGATTGCCGGAGTAGTCGATGACCAGCGATGTCGGATAGTTGCCGGCGTCCGGGGCCTGGGCGTAGGTCACGTTGGTGAAGCCGTGCGCCTGCAAGGTCGCTGCGGCTTGTGCAGCCAGCCCGTCGGTAAAGGTACCGTTCTGCACCAGGATCGCCGGATTGGCTACGGGCGCGTTCGACTCTTCCGTCGGCGTGGCACTCGGGGTCGCTGTCGCCGCTGGCGGCGTTGCCTCCTCAGGGGCCGGAGTGGGGGTGACCTGCTCGGTCGGTGTGGGTTCCTCGACCGCCGGAGTGGGGACGGCTTCCGGCGTCGGTGGCGGCTCGTCAGGCGGGACAGTCGGTTCGAACGCCGGAGCGTGCTCCGGAACCTGGACAGCGCTTGCGCGTACCTGGGGAACCGGCTGGCCCTCGCGCGGCGGCATCATCTCGTTCAGTACGTGCTGGATAGCGCCCCAGTCCGGGATCAAGTAGTAGGGCTGCCCCGGCTCCCAATACGAGTAGGTCGCGTTGAGCAAGCTATAGGTGCGGATCTTGTTCCGGTCGATCTCGGTTCCGAGCTTGGCCAGCGCCAGGACTTCGGTCGGGCTCAGGTCGGTGCGCACGGCATCGCCGAGTTGGGCCAGGAGCTTGTCCGCCCTGGCGATCAAGTTGAGCCGGATACCCTGTTCGCGCAGTACCTGCAACACCTGTTGCTGGCGAGCCCCGCGGGCGAAGTCGTTGTCGTCGTGCCGGGTGCGCACGTAACGCAAGGCGGTACGGCCGTCCATGTGCTGGAGACCGGTGGGAAAGTAGACGCGCGTGTAGTCGTAGCGCTCGCCCGGGTACTCGTCGTCCTTGATCGGCGCTGGCACATCGACAGTCACGCCGCCGAGGGTATCGACGATCTTGACGAAGCCTTCGAAGTCGACCTCCGCGAAGTAGTGGATCGGGATGCCGAAGTTGTACTCGATGGTCGCGCGTACCAGCCCGGGGCCGGTCACCTCGGTCTGGGCGCCATACGAATACGCGGCGTTGATCTTCGTGTCACCGTATCCGGGGATGGTCACCAGCAGGTCGCGCGGGATCGAGAGCATCGCGACGTCGCGCGTCAGTGGGTCGATGGTGACGATGATCATGGTGTCGGAGCGGGGCACATCCTCCGACTCGCGCTTGTCGACGCCGAGCAGGAGGATATTGATCCGGTCTTTCTTCTCCCAGTTGGGGAGCTGGACCGGCGGTTCCCCCGATCCCGGGGTCGGGAACACGAGTTCCGGCGTTCCCTGCGGATTGACGACGACGGTAGGACGCGGGGCCGGCGTCACGAAGATCTTCTCGTAGGCGTCGCGAGCAGCGAGGACGATGGGGATAAGGTAGACCAGCAGGCCAGCAATGAGCGTGAAGCTGACGAGGCCCACCGCGACGCGCGCTCGCGAGCGACGGCCACGTCTTGCCCCCTTGGGCACGCCCGTGAGCGCCGCCGCGCTCCCCGAGGCCGGCGGCTCCATCTCGCCTACAGGATGCCCCTGGCGGCGTTGCCGTGCCTGGCGAATCTGCCCGGCCGTCAACCGGACCAGCGGGGCCGGTTCCGGCGGCGGATTCGCTGGGGTGCCCTCCATACGACCCCTTCCCTTGCCTCGCCGGCACGTGCCGGCACGGCAGTTGTGGAGTATAGCAGCCACCAGCGCGTGCAAGGGAAGGGGGCCGGCGCGAGCGCCCGCTGAATCCCGGCCCGTGTCGCTCGAATGCGTCAGGCTTGACGGTCTCACAGCCCCGGCGCATACTCACGTACGTACAGTCGGTGCGCGTCGGCATGCCGCGTCCCGGTGATCCGGGCACCGGCGTCCTGGAGGTTCCATGATCCTCTCCGATCGCGATATCCTGGCCGCGCTGAAGAGCGGTCGCATCAAGATCACTCCAGAGCCCGATCTGGAGACGCAGCTCGGCTCTTGCTCCATCGACTTGCGCCTGGGCAACACGTTCATGGTCTTCGAGCACTCGCGCTTCTCCTATATCGATCCCCGCCAGCCCCAGTCGATCGGCGAAGCGATGCGGACGATCGTCGTGCCCGAGGGCGAAGCCTTCATCATGCAGGCGGGAGACTTCGCCCTGGCCTCGACGCTCGAGTACCTGGAACTGGCGGACGACCTGGTGGGCCGGCTCGAGGGGCGCAGCAGCATCGCCCGGCTCGGGATTACTGTCCACAGCACCGCGGCGGTGTTCGAGCCCGGCTGGGCGGGTACGGCGACGATGGAGCTCTCCAACCTCGGCCGGATGGCCGTTGCGCTCTATCCCGGGATGCGCATCTGCTCCTTCACCTTCGAACAGCTCAGTTCGCCCGCGCTGGTGCCCTACAGCAAGAAGCGAGGCAACAAGTACGCCGGCCAGCGGGATCCCAAGCCGAGCCGGCTGGCCGAGGAGCTGAGCCTCCTGGGCAACGGGGAGTAAGGCGAGGCGGTCTTCAGGAGCGGAGCGGTGCCGTTCGCTCTCCTCGTCGAGCGCTGGAGTGCTTCGTACCTTGGCTTCGTCCCGGAGCTGCCTGGTTGCCAGTTCGAGGCAACGATCCTCGACGGGCTCGTCGAGATCGCTCCAGAGATTGTCGCTGCGCACCTGGACTGGCTGTGCCGTCACGGTCTCCAGGCACCGGCGTGCGGGACGATCGAAGTCCGGGTAAGCGAGCTGCGAGAAGCACTGCCGGGAGGACGCGGTCCCTGCTTCGCGGCTGACCGCCTGGCTCCAAGCGCGCAGGCCATCGACGAGACGCTCCGGGTGGGGGAGGCTGCGCTGGCGGAGCTGGTCGCGCTGTACCGGCTAGCCCTTCCAGCCTGGCAGGCAGCGTCCGCGCCCCCGGCTGGCTGGTCGCCGGACGAGATCCTTCACCACGTCGCCGAGCTCGACATCTGGTACGCCTCGCGGCTCAGCAGGGATGGCCGCCTAAAGGTCGATCTCCCGACCGATCCGGTCGCGGCGGTGCGGGTGGCAGGGCGCGCCTTCGCGTCGATCGTCCGGTTGATGCCGATCGAGCAGCGCGGGGCCGTCTTCGAGCATGACGGCGAGGAGTGGACGCTCGCCAAGGCGCTGCGCCGGCGCACCGGCCACCTCCGCGAGCACGCGGCCCAGCTCGGAGTCTGGATCCCTGAAGGCTGGTGATGGCCCAGACGTGTGCTCTTCCGATCTTGGCCGGCGTGGGGGTGACGCCCGCCTCGCGGTCTTCGAAGCGAGCCAGGATGAAGAGCAGCGACGATAGCCGGTTGAGGTACGGCAGGAGCTGGTCGTTGTGCACCTCGCCCTCGTGGTACAGCTTGGCGACGAGCCGCTCCGCCCGGCGGACGACCGTGCGGGCCAGGTCGAGCGCCGCCCCCGCTACGCTGTCGCCGGGCAGGATGAAGTGCCGTCCCAGCGGCACCTCAGCCGTGAGCTGGTCGGTCTCGTGCTCGACGCGCTGCACGTGCTCGGCAGTGATGTGGTAGCGCTGCTGCTCGACGCCCGGGGCGAAGGCGAGCTCTGCCATCATCACGTAGAGGTCACGCTGCACCTGCACCAGGATCTGCTTGGTGCGCGGGCTGGCGGCGAGCGCGCGGGCCAGGCCGATGGCAGACGTGGCTTCGTCGAGCGTGCCGTACGTCTCCGGGCGGGGGGCATACTTGGGGACACGGCCGCCGAGCAGGTCGGTATAGCCCTGGTCTCCCTTGCGCGTGTAGAACATAACCGGCCCCCTTTCGGTCGGTGCCTCTCTCGCTGAGCACCAGTGCTCGCTCGGACTCCGAGCGTATGCCAGTGAGGATACCCGGTGCATGCCGCTGCCGAGAGGGTGTACCACAGGACGATCGCAGCGGTGTTCGGCCGCTGCGGTCACTTTGTGCTGGCACTCAGCCCTTTCGCAGATCGGCGTGCTGCGGTAGGGTAACCGGGGCGCTCACCGGCTGCCGTGGTAGGCCGGTGCCAGTGCTGTTCGGGATCGGGGTTCGTGGAGGTGGCTATGCGCGCGAATACCGCCAAGCACAAGATGCTCCAGGGCCGTCCGGCCTTCGGCTACTCGCTGCAGCTCGGCTCAGCGCTGGTGGGTGAAGCGCTGGCGAGCTGCGGCGTCGATTTCATCCTGATCGATACCCAGCACGGTTCGTTCAGCCCGGAGTCGACCGTCCTCACCCTGATGGCGCTGACCCACGGCACCGCCGTGCCGATGGCCCGCGTCGCCCGCAACGACTACACCCTGATCGGCCGGTTGCTCGACGAAGGCGCGCTCGGCATCGTCGTCCCGATGGTGCACACCCGCGAGGAAGCACAGGCGGTCGCCGATGCCTGCCTGCTTCCGCCGCGGGGCCGTCGCTCCTGGGGTTGGGGACGTGCCCGCGTCTACGGCAGCGACTATCCTGACCGGATCAACGACGAGCTGTTCGTCGCCGTCCAGATCGAGAGCATTCAGGCGGTCGACAACGCCGAGGCGATTCTCTCGGTGCCAGGCATCGACGGCTGCTGGATCGGCCCGGCCGACCTGGCGCTCTCGCTCGGCATCGACCCGCGGCGCGCGGCTGAAGACGACCGTCACGCCCGGGCCATCGAGCGGGTCGTCGAGGCCTGCCGCAATACCGGCAAGATCGCCGGCTTCGCCGCCTACAGCCCCGAAGATGCGCTGCGCCGGGCCGAGCAGGGCTTCCTCTTCCTGACCGCCGGGAGCGACATCGGCTTCATGCTCGGCGGAGCCACCGCTGGCGTGCGGACGCTCGGCCTGGAGGCGCAGGCTGCCCGCGGCTACGGCGAGTGACCCGGTCAACCCTGCCCTTGAGCGCTCCAGGCTGCCAGTTCCTGCTCCATCGTCTGGAAGTGCTCAGGTGCCGGCGGATACAGCCGGACGACGGGGGTCGGCTCGGCGAGGAACTCCCCCTCGACGTAGCCAGCCTCACCCGCTCCGGTGACGAACCAGCACCGGCCACGCCCGCTGACCTCCGGCTCCGGCACCGTCGCGCCCAGCGCGCGAGCGATATCGCGGGCGGCCGCCTCGCCCTGCTCCTGGGCGAAGACGGCCGCCTTCGGCATCAGCAGGCCGCTCGGCAGCCTCACGGCGGTTACGTCGCCCACCGCCCAGACCGCCTCGACTGGCGTGCGCATCGTCGGCAGCTCGACCGGCACCCATCCCGCCTCGCCGACCAGGCCAGCCGCCCGCACGACGGCCGGTGGCCGGTGGGGCGGGATCACGACCAGCAGGTCGAACGGCTCGCGGGTGCCAGAGCTGAAGACGACCTCGCGGCGCGCCGTATCGACCGCGCTCAGCTCCTGACCGACATGGAGGGCCACGCCGCGCTCCGCCAGAAGAGCCGCGAGCTGCTGGCCCACTGCCGGGCCAGCCACTGCCAGCGGCTGTGGCTCCGGTGTGAACAGCTCGACCCGCGACGAGTCGCTCAGCCCGTGATCGCGCAGGCGCTCGGCGATCAGGAGTGCCCCCTCGTACGGGGCCGGCGGGCACTTGTAGGGGAGCCGGGCGACGACCACGAGGATCCGGCCCCCGGCGAAGCAGGTGAGGCGCTCGCGGAGCTGGAGCGCGCCGCCGAGCGTGTAGAAGTGCCCCGCGGCTCCCGCGGTGATCGCCTCTTCCAGACCGGGAACCATCTCGGGCACGACCTCGGCGCCGAGCGCTACGACCAGCGCATCGTAGGGAAGCTCGCCCCGGTCGGTATGGACACGCTGCCCGGCTGGATCGAGACCGATGACCTCCGCCTGGAGAAACGAAACACCGTCTCGGAGAAGGTCAGCCGGGCGCACGCTTACCTCGGCGGGATTGCGCCAGCCACGCATGACCAGCAGGAGCGAGATCCCCAAGCGTTGCTCATCGGCCCGGTCGACCACCGTGATGGTGACCTCTCGCGGTAGGTAGCGGCGCAGGGCTCGCGCTGCCGCCAGCCCACCCGGCCCGGCACCCAGGACGACGACTCTCCGGCTCATCGCTCTCCCTCCCGGACTCCGATTCGGCCACCTCGTCCTCCGCACTTCGGATTGTACCCGGCACTGGCGACGCGAGCGTGCAGACTACTCCACCACGACCGATTGACACGCGAGCCAGCGCCCACTACACTCGTCACGTCCGTGTGAGAGCCCGGAGCAGCATCGATTGGCACGAACATGGCATCGCCTTGCTGCCGGGGGCCCGCAATTCATTTAGGCCGGTGCAGCCAGCGCGCGGTCACCCTGACCCACTCTCGGCCCCGGCCTGTGTCCGTGCAGCGTACCTCCCGGTCTCCTCCGCCTTGGCCAGTCGAGCGCGACGCTGTGTGCAGGCTCGATCGCCCTCCAGCAGGGATGGAGAGCTCGTCTTTGCCCTGGCGCATGGAGTGATGAGCGAGGAGGTGTCGTGTGACGAGCGCAGGTGATGCTGGCCGGGTCGCGGTCGAAACGTCTCAGCTCGGTGTCAGCCGGCCCGGGCTTGTTCTCGTCGACTTGCCCGAGCCGGAGGAGGTGTTCAAGGTACCGCGGATCGGCACGAAAGACCTCATCGTTAAGGTGATCGGCCCGAGCTTGATCGCGCTGGGCATCTCCATCGGCAGTGGCGAATGGCTGCTGGGGCCGCTCGGCGTGGGACAATACGGCTTCATCGGCCTGGGCTGGGTCATCCTGCTGTCGGCCGTGCTGCAGACGTTCTATAACGTCGAGATCGCCCGCTACATCATGGCGACCGGCGAGGTGCCCGTGCTGGGTTGGGGCCGGGTACCACCTGGTTTCATACTCTGGGTGCCACTCTCGCTGTTCATCATATTCTTCGCCTTTATCTGGGGCGGCTGGGCAGCCGGCGCCGGTGAGGGGCTCTACGTGCTCTTTACCGGCAACCTCGTGGACGAACCCAGCGAGCGCACGGCTGCCCGCTGGCTGGCAGTCGCCCTGATGGGCCTGGTGCTGGTGATGACTCTCTTCGGCCAGAAGATTGCCCGCACGCTGGAGCTCGTCAACTGGGTCATGGTCGGGTTTATCCTGGTGACCCTGGTGCTGGTCGACCTCTTCGTCGTACCGGCGAGCAAGTGGTGGGAAGGCTTGCGTGGGATCCTGACCCCGGCGTTGCCGCCGTCGGGCGTCGACGCGAGCTTGCTCGGCGGGCTCGCAGGGTTCACGGCAGCCGCCTCCGGGCTCAACTGGTACATCCTGAATTACTACCGTGACCACGGATACGGCATGGGCGCACGCGTCGGCTTCATCGCCGGTTTGATCGGGGGCCGGCAGGAAGAGGTCAAGGCTAGCGGGGTCACCTTCCCCGACACCCCGGAGAACGCCCGGCGCTGGAAGCGCTGGTTCCGCCTGCTGATGCTCGACCAGTGGGTGGTCTTCTTCGTCGGGGCCATCCTGGGGATGTACCTCACGACTATCCTGGTCTCGCACCTCGCGAGCCTGCCGGGCGTTGAGCCGCCGACCCGCGCGACGATGCCGACCTACGCGGCCGACGTGCTGTCGCGCCACTACAGCTCCGTGCTGTACCTGTGGGCGTTGCTGATCGGTTTCCTCATCCTCTTCTCGACGCAGGTCGGTATCTTCGAATCGCTGGTGCGCAACATGGCTGACGCGCTCTACGGCACCAGTGCAGGCTTCCGGCGCTTGATCGCGGGTGACCCCCGGCGCTTCTACTATCCATTCATGATCACCCTGGCCATCGTCATCAGCTTCCTGATCTTCCAGACCCTGCCGACCAACCTGATCCTTATCTCAGCCAACATGTCGAACCTGGGCGTGCTTATCTTCCCATTCTTTTTGATGTACCTCAACAGCAAGCTGCCCGGGCCAGCGCGGATGCGCTGGTGGTCGTACGTCGTTCTGGTATTGAACATCATCTTCTTCGGGTTCTTCTTCCTCAACTTCGTCTGGCAGCGGGTGACCGGAACAGCGCTGGTCACTTTCTGACGGAGCCGGCCGGGCGAGCGAGCCGGGTGGTGTGCGCGGCCACGCGGCCCGCTCGCCCCCGTGACCCGTCCCCGTGGCACTCCGGTAACCCGCCAGCGGACGGCAAACACGGCGCCACACGCTCGCGCGAGCGGCCTCGGCTGCTCGCGCTTGACGTGCCGACAGGGGCGTGCTATTGTCTCGCAGACAAGCGCATCTGACCCGCGCTCATCCAGAGCGGTGGAGGGGACGGCCCGAGGAAGCCCGGCAACCAGCGCGCAGGCGCCAGGTGCCAATGCCGGCGGAGCGAGGCTCCGCACGATGAGCGCGATGTCGAGCATCCCTCCACCCAGGGTGGAGGTTTTTTGACCCCCTCGATCAGAGCGACGGGGATGGAGGGAGTAACATGGCCAAGAGCTCGATCCTGGGATACCCCCGTATCGGTAAGCACCGCGAGTTGAAGCGGGCCGTCGAGTCCTACTGGGCGGGGAAGATCGACGAGGCCGCGCTCCAACAGGCCGGGCGCGAGGTACGCCAGGCAGCTTGGGCCGCCCAACAGGCCGCCGGCATCGACCTGATCCCCTGTAACGACTTCAGCTTCTACGACCAGGTGCTGGACGCGATCTGCCTGGTGGGACTGATCCCGCCGCGGTTCGGCCCGCCGGGGCCGGCCGTGAGCCTGTCCACCTACTTCGCGATGGCGCGGGGGGCGCCTGGCGTACCCGCTCTCGAGCTGACGAAGTGGTTCGACACCAACTACCACTACCTCGTGCCGGAGTTCGATGCACCGGTCGCGGGGATCGCGAGCAGCAAACCGTTCGACGAGTTCGCCGAGGCGACCGCACAGCTCGGCCGGCCGGCGAAGCCGGTACTCCTCGGCCCGGTCTCGCTCCTGCTGCTCGGCAAGCGTCACACCAAGCCACTGGCCGAGCACCTGCAGGAGCTGCTCCCGGTCTATGCCGAGGTGCTGGGGCATCTGGGACGCGACGGCGCAGAGTGGGTGCAGATCGACGAGCCAGTACTGGTTCAAGATCGAACCGAGGAGGAACTCGACCTCCTCAGCGCTGCCTACCGCGAACTCGCGCGCGTCGATGGGCGCCCTCGGATCATGCTGCAGACGTATTTCGGTAGCCTCGACGAGCTGAGCTGGCAGCGGGTGATGGCCCTGCCGATCGAGGGGATCGGCCTCGATTTCGTGCGCACGCCAGCGAACCGGGAACTGCTCAACCGGCACGGCTTCCCGGAGAACAAAGTGCTAGGCGCTGGCGCGGTCAACGGGCGCAACGTCTGGCGCACCAATCTGGTGGAGGGGCTCGAGCTACTCGAGGAGATCGCCGAGCACGTGGAGGTCGACCGGATCTGGGTGCAACCCTCCTGCTCGCTCCTGCACCTGCCGCACGACGTGCGGCTGGAGACACAGCTACCGCCCGAGGTGACGGCACTGCTGGCCTTCGCCGAGCAGCGCCTGGAGGAGGTCGTCACACTCACCCGCGGGCTCAATGAAGGCCGCTCGGCCATCATCGACGAGCTGGAGGAGAACGCGGAGATCTTCCGCGTCGCGCTCGATTCCACGCGCTTCCACCACCGGCCGACGCAGGAGCGGCTGGCCGCGCTCACTGAGGACGACTTTCAGCGGGCTTCGCCCTACGAGGTGCGAGCGTCGCTCCAGCAGCAGCGGTTCAAGCTTCCGCTCTTCCCGACCACGACGATCGGGAGCTTTCCCCAGACGCCGGAGGTGCGCTCGGCGCGAGCGCGCTGGCGCGCCGGCAAGCTGAGCGACGAGGAGTACTGGAGCTTCATCCGCGAGCAGATCGCCGCGCTGATCCGCCGCCAGGAAGAGATCGGGCTGGATGTCCTCGTCCACGGCGAGTTCGAGCGCTCGGACATGGTCGAGTACTTCGCCGAGCAGCTCCAGGGCTTCGTGATCACCGAACACGGCTGGGTGCAGTCGTACGGCAGCCGGGCGGCCCGGCCACCGATCATCTTCGGTGATGTGTACCGGCCGAAGCCGATGACCGTCGAGGTGAGCCGCTATGCCCAGTCGTTGACCGCCCGCCCGGTCAAGGGCATGCTGACCGGGCCGGTGACGATGCTGAACTGGTCGTTCGTGCGGGAGGATCTCTCGCGACGCGAGGTCGCCTACCAGATCGCGCTGGCGCTGCGTGACGAGGTGCGCGACCTGGAGGCCGCCGGGATCGCCATGATCCAGATCGACGAGCCGGCGCTGCGCGAGGGTCTGCCGCTGCGACGACAGGAGTGGGACGAGTACCTGGACTGGGCGGTGAAGGCGTTCCGCCTGGCCTCCTCCGGTGTGGCCGACGAGACGCAGATCCACTCGCACATGTGCTACAGCGAGTTCAACGACATCATCGAGGCGATCGACGCGCTCGACGCCGACGTGATCTCGATCGAGAACAGCCGGAGCCAGGGCGAGCTGCTCCGCGCCTTCCTCGATCACCGCTACCCGCGGCAGATCGGGCCAGGCGTCTACGATGTCCACTCGGCTCGCGTGCCGAGCGTGGAGGAGATCGAGTCGCTGCTCCTGAAGGCGGTCGAGATCCTCAGCCCGGAGCAGCTCTGGGTCAATCCCGACTGCGGCCTGAAGACGCGGCGGCCTGAGGAGGCCTGGCCCTCGCTGGAGAACATGGTCGAGGCGGCGCGCCGGATGCGGGAGCGTTACCTGGCCCGCGTCACCTGACCGGGGAGGCACCACCGTGGCAAGGGCACCGGAAGCCCGCCGGCTCGAAGGGCTGGGCGTCACGATCTTCAGCGAGATGACTCGCCTGGCGATCGCCCACGGGGCGATCAACCTGGGGCAGGGCTTTCCTGACTTCCCGGGGCCGGACTTCGTCAAGGAGGCCGCGGTCGCAGCGATCCGCGCCGACCTCAACCAGTACGCGCCCAGCCACGGCCTGTCCCGGCTGCGCCAGGCGGTCGCGCGGACGTTCGAGCAGTCGTACGGGCACCCGGTCGACCCCGAGGTCGAGGTGACGGTCACCACTGGGGCGACCGAGGGGCTCCACGCGGCCCTGCTGGCCCTGGTCGATCCCGGCGACGAGGTGATCGTCTTCGAGCCCTTCTACGACGCCTACCTCGCGCAGATCCGCTTCGCCGGAGGCGTGCCCCGCCCGGTGACGCTCTGGCCGCCCGATTGGCGCTTCGACCCGGACGAACTCGCGGCAGCCTTCGGCCCGCGTACCCGCGCCGTCATCGTTAACACGCCGCACAACCCGACCGGCAAGGTCTTCAGCCGCGAGGAACTCGAGCTGATCGCCGCGCTGTGCCAGGAGCACGACGTCGTGGCCATCACCGACGAGGTCTACGACCGGATCCTCTACGACGGCACCATTCATATCCCGCCGGCGACCCTGCCGGGGATGTGGGAGCGGACGGTCACCCTGAACAGTACCGGCAAGACCTTCTCGATGACCGGCTGGAAGGTCGGCTGGGCCATCGCCTCGCCACCGCTCACCCGGGCGATCCGCGCCACCCACCAGTTCATCACCTTCGCCACCGCTACGCCGTTCCAGGAGGCGATGGCGGTGGCGCTGGAGCAGGCGGCGGAGTCCGGCTACTATGCCGAACTGGCGGCAGCCTACGTCGAGCGGCGCGCGGTGCTGCGCCAGGCGCTGGAGGCGGCCGGCCTGCCGGTGCTCCCCTGCCGGGGCAGCTACTTCCTGCTGGCCGACGCGAGCGGCCTCGGCTTTCGCGACGACGTCAGCCTCTGCCGCTACCTGGTCACCGAGGTCGGCGTCGCCGCCATCCCGCCTTCGGCCTTCTACGCCGACCCGGCGCGGGCACCGGTGCTGGCCCGGTTCTGCTTCGCCAAGCGCCTGGAGACGCTCCAGGCGGCAGCCGAACGCCTGGCGCAGCTCCCGGCGATGCGCTCACGAGGCGCCGCCCCGGTAGCCGGTCGGGCCGACCGGCTCTGAGGCGAGTCCCTCCCCGCTGGTTCAGGGCTGTCCCCCAAAGAGGAATTCCATCCCCCAACCGGTTGCTGGCCGAGGCGGCTTGATCGCAGGCGACTGCGCCCCTATGATCGGCACACACCGGCTGGTGATCCGGTTCCGACGAGACAGCACCGACCGCATAGTGCGACCGGCGGAAGAGCCTGCTCTCCGCGCTGTCCACTCCGATGCAGATGGGGAGGCGCCGATGCTGATCGACGTGCACACCCACACGCCTCGTCACCGTGAGCGGCCTCAGGACGAGCCCGACGGCTCGTTCGGCCCGGTCTGGCGACCGGGCCAGGCGATCCCGACCTCGTTCACCTGGGCTGACCATCTCGAAGCCATGGAGCCGGTCGATCGCGCCATCGTGTTCAACATCGCGGCCGACCCTCGCGGCGGCCGCATCGACGGGTCAGGGATCGAGCAGCTCATGTACGAAGCACGGCGGGTCAACGACGACACGGCGGCCTTCGTGCGCGCCTACCCGGACAAGCTGATCGGCTTCCTCTCGGTGCACCCGCACGATCCTGGCGCACTCGACGAGATCGAGCGCGCGACGCAGGAGCTGGGTCTCCGGGGTATCAAGTTGGGCCCCAACTACCAGAACTTCGACCCACTGAGCCCCGAGGCGTTCCGAGTCTACCGGCGAGCGCAGGAACTCGGCCTGCCGATCCTCTTCCACCAGGGAACCTCACCGGTGCAGTTCGCCGACCTCGACTATGCCCATCCCCGGCACCTCGACCGGGTAGCGATGGCGTTCCCGTCGCTGAAGATCGTCATGGCCCACATGGGGCATCCCTGGCAGGCCGACTGCTGCGTGGTCATCCGCAAGCACCCGAACGTCTACGCCGACATCTCGGCCCAGTTCTATCGACCCTGGTCGTACTACAATGCGCTGCGCCTGGCGACCGAGTGGGGTGTCCTCGACAAGCTGCTCTTCGGCTCGGACTACCCGTTCGCGACGCCACGCGAGACGCTGGACGCGCTCTACCGGGTCAACGACGTGATCGAAGGCACCAGGCTCCCGCCGGTGCCGATCCGGGAACTCGAGCGGATCGCCCAGCGGGACAGCCTGGCGCTGCTCGGGCTCGCGTGACGGTGAGCTGTCGGTAGGCTGGCCGGTCGTGCTGCCCGAGTCCTTCACGGTAGCGGCAGTCCAGAACCACTCGAGGGTTCGCCGCGCTCGCGATGGCTCGGCCCAGAGCGCAGGCGCACGGACGGCACGCCGAGCAAGCGCTGGGGGCGCAGGCCGCGCGGGAGCGGCACGCTCGGAACCCCCTTCCCCAGCACCATCACCCGAAAGCGGCCCATGCCGCCGGGGTCGATCAGGCGCGTCGCAGCGGCGCGGGCGGCGAGGTAGCTCTCGAGCGTCGTCTCCGGACGGCTCTGGAGCTCGACCAGGAGCTCGCCGATCCCGGCGTTGGCCAGGAACTCCGCCTGCGTGGCGAGCCCGAGCACCGCCAGGCCATGCCGCCGTGCCGCGCGCTCCAGCGCGGTGAAGTCGACGTGAGCGGTGATGTCCTGCTCGCCCACGGCTGTGAAGGGATCCTCACCGGCGGTATGGCCCCGATAGGTCTTGAGCGTCCCGTGGGGAAAGCGGCCTGGGTCGTAGCGCTCGGCTGTCGGGTAGCCGTAGTCGAAGACGAGGACGTAGCCGCGCCCCAGCGCGTGGGCGATCTCCGCGACCCAGGGCTCGATCTCCAGGTTGATCTCGGTCACCTGCCCCTCGTGCAGGCAGATACCGGCTTCTGCCAGGTAGGCGGCGAGCGCGGGCGTCGAGGGCGGGCCGGAGACCTCGACGAAGCCCCCACCTTCCCAGCCCACGTAGAGCTCGAGGAGCTGGCCGTTCCGGCAAGCCACCCGGTGCACCGGCAGCGCGTCGAGGAACTCGTTCGCCAGCACCGCTCCGGTGATCGGAACTGTGCTCGCCGGCTCTTCAAGGAGGTGCTGGAAACCGGCAGCGGCCAGGCGACGGGAGAACTCGTCCAGGGCAACAGGGCTGCGCTCCACCGGCTGGTAGCGGAGTGTGTCGAGCAGCGGCGAGCCGGTGCGGGCCAAGCCCTCCAGCAGAGTGACCGCGAGCGTGCCAGCGCCGGGCCCGTACTCGCGCAGGGTGAACGGATCGGGGTTGTCGAGCAGGCACCAGAGCTCGTCGAGCTGCCGGGCCAGCGTCCAGCCGAAGATCGGGTGGGTCTCCGGCGCGGTGAGGAAGTCGCCGCCACGCCCGGCGCGGAGGGCCGTCCAGTAGTAGCCGTGCTCCGGGTGATAGAGCGCCAGCTCCATGAAGCGGGCGAAGGTGATCGGCCCGTGCTGCTCGATCTCAGTGCGGATCAGCTCGACCAGCCTCGGGTTGCCGTTCGGTCGCGCCGCAGCCATCACCGTCGCCTCTCTCTGGCTCAAGTGTAACCCGCATCGTCACGACGTCAGCGCCGCCCTCCGCTCGTGCGATGCTGCTGACATGCTGGCCGTTCACCTGGTGTACACCGTTGCGGAACTGCCGGAACTGCGAGGGAACGTCTCCGGCGACGCGCTGCGCTGGCTCGGCATCATTGTCCATCCGAGCATCGAGCCCTGCTACCGGACTGTGCTGTGCCAGGGCATGACGATCTACGCGACGTACTTCGGCGACCCGGCGAACAGTCGCGCCCCTTCACAAGTTCGATCTGATCCGCCTGACCGCGCTGGTCTTCGGCAACGAGCAGCGGGGGTCTCGAAGGAGGCACGGGCGGCCGCCGACGAAAACATCCTGATCCCGATGATGGGGATGGTTCGCAGCCTGAACATCTCGGTGGCCTGTGCCGTCGCGCTCTCCGAGGCGCTGCGGCAGCGGCGGCTGGCCGGGCACGACTACCGCCCCCAGCGCGCAGTGAGTCCGAGCGCCGAGCCCGCCTGCGCCGCTGGCTCGAGCACGAGGCGTACGCCCTCATCCTGAAGAGCTGTTGGGATAGTGCCCGTACGTCAGCAGTCTTCTGGCCCCGCGGAGGCGAGCTTGGATTCGAGGTACGTCTTCAGCGCCACGGCGTTGTTGTGCTCGGTATCCCGCGCGCTGAAGAGCAGAGTGACCGGCCCCTGCCGGGCCGCCTCCAACAGCGGTCGCCAGGCGTCCGGCCGTGCGTCCAGCTCGGCCGCGTAGCGCCGCTGGAACTCGTCCCATTTCGCCGGGTCATGGCCGAACCAGCGGCGGAGCGCATCGCTCGGCGCGACCTCGCGCAGCCAGCCATCCAGGGGCAATGCGTCCTTGCGCAGGCCGCGCGGCCAGAGCCGCTCGACGAGATACCGGTGCCCATCATCCGCTGGTGACTCGTAGACACGCTTGACCCGAATCACGGTCGACCTTTCACACTGCCGGATCGTTGCTATCGCGGTCGTTACCGATGACGCTCGCAGAGCGAGATCCGTCGAGTTCGCTGCGCGGCGAGGGCAGCCCCCTTCGCCAGGATGGCATCCCGCCCGTTCGGCACATCAGCTCAGTCATCGGTGGCATGGCCGAGCGGGCGTTGTGCCGACTCCTTCGCGGCGCCGATCCGCTCTTCGGCCCGGCGGACGAGCACGATCGTGACGATACCGAGCAACGTGCCAGCGACCGCGACCAGGTAGTAGCCGGCTCCCACCAGCATGCCGATCGCCGCGGCGACCCAGATGCCGGCAGCCGTCGTCAGCCCGTACACGCGATCCCGGGCGCGCAGGATCATCCCGCCGCCGAGGAAGCCTACGCCGGTCACGATGGTCGAGCCGATGCGCGAGGGATCGATCAAGCCACCGGCGACCGGCTGGCTGAAGTCCTGGGCCAGCAGCATCGAGCCGACCATGAAGAGCGCCGCGCCCTCGGCGACGAGCATATGCGTGCGCAAGCCAGCAGGCTTATCGCGGAGCTCACGCTCGAACCCTAGCGCGCCACCGAGGAGGGTGGCGAGGATGAGACGGAGGACGGCCTCGGTTTCGGAGAGCATCGCGTATTCCTTCAAGCAGAAGCTGGCGACACGGTCTCTCGCCTGCCGATGCGTGATGCATATGCGCGTATCGGCCGCGAGGAGGAACTGGACTAATGATACCCGCTCCAGCCGGCTGTAACCGGGGCATGCTCACCGTCTCAGGTGCGGCTCGATCCACGCCGGCCATGCGGCGTGGCCGCTCCACAGCACGCGCCAGCAGAGCCAAGCGGCAAGCCCGTGCTTGCCATCGTTCACGGGGAAGTCACCAGGCTCGCGTGGCGGGTGCGGTCGCGGCCGGCCGCTCGGCTACGCTTGGACGAAGATGACAGTATAGTAGTGGATCCCGTCCGCACTCACCTTCTCCGCGACGCCGAAGCGGGTGAACCGCGCGTCGAGGATCACTGCGCGGTGGGCCGGGCTGGCGAGCAGAGACCGTGCGGCCTCGGCCGCCGTCTCCTCGAGCGGGTAGTTGTTGCGCTGGATCGTCTCGCCGGCATAGCTCCAGGGGACGCCCCACTGGCCCAGCATGTCGAACACTGTCGTGCCCTCGGGCGACGTGTGCGAGAAGTAGTTCCGCTTCGCCATATCGTCGCTGCGGAGCTGGGCGATCTGGCTGAGCGTGGCGTCGTACTGAAGAGGCGCAAGGCCAGCCTCCTGCCTCGCCTGGTTGAGCAGCGCGGCGAGCTGCTGGGCCAGCGAGACGTCGGCATACTGCGCGTCTCGCGCGCGCTGCTGCCAGACAACCTGACCGAGCAGACCAAGCAAGACCGCGTCCGAACGACCGGCGAGTTCCGGGTGATACTCGAAGCGCGCGCGCTCGAAGTACTGGATCAGGAGACCATTCTCCCAAAACGCCTCGGTGATCGGGTAGCCGAAGATGCGGACGCCGCCTCGTGACTCCCAGTAACCGAGGAACTGCGGGGCGATGTTGTGGCCCGTCTCGGGGACGTAGCGGTAGCCCGCCAGCGGCGCGGCCGGAGAGAACGAACGTCCTTCTTGCTCGGCGATTTCCCGGCCGAGCAGGCCGAGCAGCACCTCGTACTCGGTGCCGGTGTACTCCGGATGGTACTCAAAACGCTGGCGCTCGAAGTACTGCACGAGACGCCCCTGCTCGACGACTGGTGGGCTGACGGCGTACCCGAAGGTCGGGACACCGCCGTAGCTCGCGTAGAAGCGCTGGAAGACGGGGGCCACCTCGTAGCCGGTCGGAGAGACTGCACTCGCGGTGGCCGGCACAAGCAGGGTCGCCGACACGACCGCGAGGATGAGGACGAACCAACGCCGGTGGAGAGTCATCTGTCTCGCCTCGCCGGTAATTGCCACACTCACGCTGCGGTGGCATCCCCGTGAGGCCGACCCACCGATGAAGGTTGTTCCTTCAAAGCTGGCAGCCTGGCGATCTCCCGCTTCTGGAGACCCATGGCTTTGCGCCCCCGCCTCGCGACGGGTTTGCCCCTGCAGCTACTGGGAGTATTCCGGGAAGCACGATCCGTTTCGATGACCTATCGTGCCTAGTCCCGATGCACCAGTCGTGCGTGCGCGACCTAGTATCGGTGTGCTAGGACGAGGTCTCGGTGAGACATAGCCCGAGTTGGCCATGGAGCAGCAGGACGACCGAGGCCGCGAGGGTGTTCGATGAGGCGGTAAGCAGGATCGGCCAGCCGGATACGGTTCGACGCGAACGCACGGGGCAATGGCATCGTCTCATGCACGCCCGGGTCTCGGTGCTCTCTGGCGCGAGCGTGGCTCAGAGTTCCCGAGGCCCCCGAGGTATCCAGTCGTCTGGCCGGACCAGGACGACCAGCGTACCGTCGTCCTGGATGAGCCGCTCGGCGTCGGGCGTCACCCACGTACCGACGACCGTCGCGACCGCAGGTAGACCGATGCGCCGCGCCAGCGCTGCCCGCTCCCGCGCCCGCTGCACGTCCTCCACGCCGATGCCCCAGGAGACCTCGGCGATCAGGTACACCTCGCTCCGGTCTTCGGGCCGCTGGCCGGTGACGACGACGTCGGCCTCGATCAAACGATCCGCCTCCTCTGGGGAGAGGATGCCTTGATCCTGGGCATCGTCGACCAATTGAGCGAACCGCTCTTCGGAGACGAGCCGCGGGCGGCGGATCACCCTGCGGAAGAGGGCGTGCGCCTTCCGCCGCGCGCGCTCCTCCAGACCCCAGCCCTTGAGCCTGCCCAGATCGTCGGCCATGCGCTGCACCGTCCTGACCAGGACACTGACCTGGATGGTCAGGTCGTCGACCCGGGCGGTGAGCTGCAGAATCTGCTCCTCGACCCGCTCCAGGCGCTCTGCGAGGTCGTCCACCCGGGCGGTCAGTTGCTCCAGGCGCTCTGCGAGGTCGTCCACCCGGGCGGTCAGTTGCCCGAGCCGGTCTGTGAGGTCAATAACCCGGGCGGTTAACGCCTCGAGCCGCTCCTCGGTGCGCTGCTGCGCCCCGGCCAGCCCGGCCAGGGCTTCAGCCGTGCGACTCTGGGCCGCCTCCAGGCGCTCCAGACGCTCCAGCCCTTGCTGTTCGAGCTGCACCATCCGGCGGACGATGTCAGCAAGTTCTCGAGTGAGGTCAGGCAAGCTGAGGAGTTCTTCGGTCAGCACGAGGCGTCGCAGCTCGGCGCGCCACTCCGGGTGCTGCTCCAGCAGGCGAATCAGCTCGTGGAGATCGTCGGTACTCAGCGTCATCGTCATCCTCTCAGGCCGCGCTGTTGCTATTGTACTGAAAGCGTGGCGAATGCCAGCCAGATGGCCTGGCCGGGTCTCGCCAGCCTCCCCTCGAGCGGCTACGATTGCTGGGAGTCGCAGGCGCCCGTCGCCGCTTCTCGCCGGTGAGAAGGCTCGCACGGCTTCGGAGTCGCGCAGGCGACCGAGCCGAGCGATTGAAGGGACGTGCGAGCGCAGGGGCCGCTGAACCAGCAAGCACGCTTGCGAGGTAGACCGGTCATCCGGTGCCGTCAGCCGATAGTAGCTCCGCAGTGGAGAAGGGTGCGAGCGTGGGCACTCGTCCACTCATCGGAGTGCAGCCGCACTCCGATGAAGTCGGTATGGCACGCCGACAACAGGTGTGGGGGAGCCTGGCTGTCCTGCTCTCGACGGTCGGCTTCGGCGCGCTGCCGACACTGACCAAGCTGGCGTATGCGTCCGGGCTGAACGTGCCCACCCTGCTCGCCCTGCGCTTCGGCCTGGCGGCGCTCGTCGTCTGGGGCACGCTGGCTGCCCGCCAGCGCCTGGGGTTGCCGGGCCGGCACGTTCTTTCCTTCCTCCTCTTGGGCACCTGCTTCGTTGGCAACACGGCGCTCTTCTTCTCCAGCCTGCGCTACGCGCCAGCCACCTCGGCCGCTGTGCTGTTCTACACCTACCCGGTTGTCGTCGCGCTCCTGGCGCTCTTTCTCCTCCGGGAACCGCTGACCGTCCAGCGGGCACTGGCGCTGGCGCTAGCCGTGCTCGGCTGTGCCGTCGTCCTCGGGTTCACACTCGGCGACGTGGATATGCGCGGCCTGGTTTTCGCGCTGGCCTCCGGTGTCATCTATGCCCTCTACGTTGTGTTGAGTACCCGGCTTCTCCGTGGGACAGCGGTTGCGGTCGCCAGTGCCTGGATCATGACGTTCATGGCGCTGGCCTTCGCCGGTTTCGGGATCGTGACTGGTTCGCTGGACACCTCCTTCGCACCCGCAGGCTGGCTTCTGCTGCTCCTGATCGTCACCGTCTCGACCGTCATGCCGGTGCAGCTCTTCCTGGCCGGTACGCTGCGGATCGGGCCAACGCTGGCCTCGATCCTGGGCACGATGGAGCCGGTCTTCGCCGTGCTGTTCGCGGCGACCGTGCTCGGCGAACGGCTGGGCTGGCCCCAGGCGGTCGGCGGTGGTTTGATCGTGCTGGCCGTGCTGCTCCTCAGGCTGCCGGCTGGCGCGCTGCTCGGCCTCGCGACGGGATACCGCCCAAAGCCGTCTCGGGAGCACGGGGCAGACCAGGATCCGACACTGAGGCGCGGTAGCATACGAGGTAAGGCTGGTCGATCGACGAGGAGGGATTGGCAGTCATGACAGTCTCCTGGCACCAGGTACGCGACGAAGTGACACGCCACCTGCAAGCGCTCATCCGCTTCAATACCGTGAACCCACCGGGGAACGAGACGCCGGCCGCGGCCTACCTTGCATCGATGCTCCAACGCGAAGGGATCGAGGCCCAGGTCGTGGAGAGCGCGCCAGGGCGGGGCAACCTGGTGGCACGCATCCGGGGCGAGGGCCGGGCGCGGCCCTTGTTGCTCATGGCGCACAGCGATGTCGTGAGCGTCGAGCCGGAGAAGTGGACGCACGACCCCTTCGGGGGCGAGATCGTCGACGGAAGGGTTTGGGGACGCGGCGCCGTCGATACGAAGTGCCTGGTCGCGTGCGAGCTGATGGTCATGCTGCTCGTCAAACGATCGGGGTTGACGCTCGACCGCGACCTGATCATGGCGACCTTCGCCGACGAGGAGGCGGGAGGCCGCTACGGTGCCGGCTGGATGTGGCAGAACCGGCGCGAGCTGATCGACGCCGAGTACGCGATCAACGAGGGGGGCGGCGCGGCCCTGGAAGTAGCCGGCCACCGCTTCTATCTCTGCCAGACCGGAGAGAAGGGCGGCGCACGCATGCGACTGACCGCTCGTGGCGAGCCGGGGCATGCCTCGATGCCGCAGCCGGATACCGCCATGCGCCGCGCGGCCCAGGCAGTGGTGACGCTCACGGATTACACCTTCCCCACCGTGATGACGCGAACGGTCGAGCGAATGCTGCGCTCGATCGGGCTGAAAGTCGGTGGCGAACTGGAGCGACAGATCGAGGCGGTACTGCGCCAGCCTACCTGGGAGAACCTGGCAACGCTGCCGCTCAAGGAGCCCGAGCGGCGGATGCTGTATGCGATGACCCGGAACACGGCGGTACCGACGATAATCAAGGGCGGGCACCGGATCAACGTGATCCCGTCCGAGGTCACGGTCGAGGTCGACGGCCGGATCCTACCCGGTCAGAGCCCGGAAGCCTTCGCCGCCGACGTGCGAGCGCTCGTCGGCGAGCTGGTCAAGGTCGACTTGACTGGCCAGAGCAGCGCGCTCGAAGCGGATCCCGCCTCGCCGCTGTTCGACACGATCCGGGCCGTCATGTTGGAGCTCGACCCGGGGAGTGAGGTCGTGCCGTACCTCGTGCCGGGCGGCACCGACGCCAAGAGCCTTCCGGGCATCAAGGTCTATGGCTTCATGCCCATGCGCGACCACCCCGAAGAGTTCGACCTGGCCCACGCCCATGACGAGCGGATCTCGATCTCGACGCTCGAGTTCGCTGTCCGGGTGTTGTTCGAGGTCGTGACCCGCTTCTGCCATGCCCACAGCGCCGGTGGGGTGACGGCAGGATGACCCGCGGCCTGGTCTTGTTCGATATCGACGGTACGCTGCTGCGCGCGGGCGACCGTGAGCACGCGCGCGCCTTCGTCGAGGCGATGAACGAGGTCTTCGGACGCTTCATCAGCCTCGACGGCGTCCCGCTGGCGGGGATGCTGGATAGCGAGATCGCCCGGCTGGCGCTGGAGCGCGAGGGGGTCTCGCCGTTCGAAGTCGAGCAGAAGCTCCCGCTCGTGATGGAGCGGATGGGCGAGCGCTACGCGGCCCGCGTCCTGGCAGGCGATCGGACGGGCTGGGTGCTGGCAGGAGCTGTCGAGTCGGCGCTGGCGCTCGGCGATGCCGGGTTTGCGCTGGGGGTGCTGACCGGGAATGCCCGGCCGGTGGCACGCGCCAAGCTGGAGGCGGCCGGGCTCGACGAGCTGTTCCCCATCGGCGCCTACGGCGACCAGGCCCGCACGCGCGGCGAGCTGGTGCGGCTGGCATGTGCCGAGGCCGAGCGTTACTACGGCGTGCACTTCCCGCCTCACCGCGTCGTCCTCATCGGAGACACGCCGCGCGATATCGTCGCCGCTCACGAGGCAGGGGCGAAGGTGCTGGCGGTGGCGACCGGCCGCTACGCCATCCTCGATCTGGAGGAGGCGGGGGCGGACGCGGTACTACCGGATCTCTCGGATCCCGTCGTCACGCTCACGACAGTAACGGCGCTCCTCAGCGGCCAGTCTGAAGACTGAAGGGCCGTACATCACCGTCGCCAGTCAGGGCCGCATCCGAGCTCGAGCACGTACCTCAGGCCCGCGCCAGTTGGGCCAGGCCCACCGGCGTCCGCCACTCGGCCCGGCGAGCGTCTTTGCCCCGCAGCACGTCGTGGAACAGCCGCTCGAGTTGCCGGGTGATCGGGCCGATCGTTCCGTCGCCGACCTGGTAGTGGTCGATCTCGACGATCGGGGTAATTTCGGCTGCTGTGCCGCAGAGGAAGACCTCGTCGGCGATGTAGAGCTCGGTGCGATCGACCGCCCGCTCCTCCACGGCGAGGCCGAGTTCCTCCCTGGCAAGCCGGATGAGCGCGTCGCGGGTGATGCTCTCGAGAATGCTGCTGGTGATGTCGGGCGTGATCAACTTCCCGTCACGCACGAGCATGAGGCAGGCGCCCGGCCCCTCAGCCACCTTGCCGTGCGTGTTGAGGAGGATGGCGACGTCGTACCCGTCCAGTGCGGCCTCCATCGAGGCGAGCTGGCTATTGCGGTAGTTCGAGATGTTCTTGATGCGCGGCGGCATCACGTCGTCGGAGATACGGCGCCAGGAGCTCACCCGCGCCTTGACCACCTTGCCGGTGAGCAGGTGCGACGGCATCGGGCGGGTGGAGATGAAGATCTGCGAGTCGGGGCTAAAGCCGCTGAAGCTCCGCGGCCCGGCGCCACGATAGACAACCGGCGCGATGTAGGTGTCTTCCCGGCACTCGTTATCGCGCAGGAGCCGCAAGATCGCCTCGGTCAGCTCCTCGAGCGAATGCTTCTGCTGAAGCCGTACCAGCTTCATCGAGCGAGAGAGCCGCTCCAGATGCTCGCGCAGCCGAAAGACGTAGGCTTCGCCAGCCTCCTCGTTCCAATAGGCCCGGATCCCCTCGAACACCGCGCCGACCGTCGACCAGCCCAGCTCAGTGACGTGGATCGTCGCCTCTTCCCAACGCACCTGCCGGCCGTTCCACCAGAGGTATGTGGGGTGCCCGCTGCTCACGTGACCCTCCTCGATGCGCTATTGTCCGACCGCGGCGCCGTCGCCAGTCTCTCGCGCACCGTCCTGGTGCTGCTGTCTCCTGATCGTATCACCGTCGTCGAGGCTTGGAAACGGTGGGGCTCTGGTCACCGGCCGCCTGCTCAGCCACGCCCTCGCTCCCCGAGCGAGACATACCACTTGAACCGGCTGAATAGCCGGTTCGGGCCGACCGGCTCACCCTGACGGTTGCGCGGCAGCGCCCGCACCCAGGGCTTGACGAGCAGAGAGCTGACCGGGTACCCGATCGGTACGTAGACACCCTGCTCCTGCAAGATGCGCTCGCACTGGCGATAGATCGCCAGCCGCCGCAATCGATCGGTCTCGCGGTCACCCAGGCGGATGAGGGCATCGAAGTTCGGGTCAGCCCAGCCCAGCCCTCGGATGTGGCGGCGCTCGCTCGCGAACAGCGCCGCGTAGCCGGCGCTCGGGTCTGGATAAGGGAAATCCCAGCGCAGCCAGAGGAGGTGGAAGTCACCTCGCTCGAGCACCAGCCCCCACTCCTGGCTCCGCACCTCGCGCAGCGCGAGCGGCATCCCGAGATTCCCAGCGAGCTGGCCGAGGAGATCCTCGACGAGCGCCCGCTCCTGCGGGCTCAGGCCCTCGTGGACATCCAGCGTCACTGGCGGCCAGGCGGCCGGGTCACGATACGGCGTGGTCTCGAGCGACTGCCGGGCCAGGTCGGGATCGAACTGCTGGCCGCCCAGGGTCTCGTCGTCCTCGAGATGGCCTGCCATACCGGGCGGGATCAAAGACGAGGCCGGCGCCAGCGCGCCGTAGCTGAGCTGCCACAGGCGCGCTCGATCGATCGCTGGCCCGAGGGCACGGCGTACCGGAAGCTGGTCGAACGGCGGCCGCTGCGTGTTCGGCACGAGCAACCAGATGGCGGGCTCGATAGGACGGACGAGCTGCGGCCCCAGGACGGGATCGAGCACGATCGAGCTGAGCGACCTGACGGTAACAGGGGACAGATCGAGGTCGCCTCGGAAGAAGGCGACCAGCTCCTGGTCGGCATCGAGGATCGGTGTCACGCAGCGGTCGACCTGCACGCCACCGTTCCAGTAGTACGGGTTTCGGGTGAGGACGAAGGAGCGGCCGTGTTCCCAGGCCACGAGCTGGAAGGGGCCGTTCGAGACACAGTGGCCGGCCTCAGTCCAGCGATCACCCCACGCCTCGACTGAGGGGCGGTGCGCGGGCAGCAAGCCTGGCAGGCCCAATACCACCGGGAAGTAGCTGCGCGGCTGCTCGAGCTCGACTTCGAGCGTCCAGTCGTCGAGCGCGCGGATACCGAGCGAGGCCGGGTCAGCGCCCTCCTGGTTCACGGCCCGAGCGTTGACGACGTCGAAGAGGAGCGCTGCCTGCGGGGCTCCGGTCTCCGGTGCCAGCATCCGCCGCCATGACCAGACGAAGTCCTGCGCCCGCACCGGGTCACCGTTCGACCAGCCGGCGCGGTTGCGGCGCAAGGTGAACACCCAGCGGCGGCTGTCGCCACTCGGCTGCCACGACTCCGCCCAGTCGGGGACAGGCTCGTAGTCCGGGTCGAGAGCGACGAGGCCCCCGAAGAGTTCGGGGTCACCACCACACTCGGCATTCGCGTTGAAGTCGTGGCTTTGCGGGTCGACGACGAAGCCACCCTGGTAGAAGACCACCGGTGGCGCTGGCGTTGGGATCGGCGAGGGAGGTACACCAGAGACAGGGCGCGTTCCTTCCGGTGTCGCGGCCTGAGGAGCGGGAGAGACGGCCTGCTCACCCACGCGCGCTGGTGTCCTGGCTCGCTGTGTCCTCTCCAGGAAGAGAGCGCCGCTCGAGAGGGCGAGCGCAACCCCTGTCCAGCGAAGCAGCCGACGACGGGTCAGCCTGCCGCTCCTCGTGGCGGGTGAGCGGTCGGACACCGGTGGTGACCTCACCCGCGCCCCCTTTCACGTCCCCGGTGACCCGCGGCCGCGCTGCGGCCGCTACGGGTCACTCAGCCGAGCCGCACCGTACCGGCGAACGGCCCGCCCGAGACCAGGAAAGCTCGCGCCGCCGCGCCGTAGACCCCGGCATCGTCTCCGAGCGCCGATGGCAGAACGCGGACGGTGTCCACGATGTAGGTGATGGCGTAGTACCGAAGCCAACGCCGGAGCGGTTCCAGCAGCAGATCGCCGGCCCGGGCCACCCCTCCACCGATGACGATCATCTCCGGGTTGAAGACGTTGACCAGCCCCGCGAGGCCCACAGCCAGCGCCCGGCCGGCGCTCTCGAAGACGCTGCGCGCTGCCTCGTCGCCGGCCTGTGCCGCTTCCGTGACCATCTCGGCCGTGACCGGCCCTCCGGCAGCCGCCCGGCGGATCGCCTCCGAGCGGCCGGAGTGGGCCAGCGCCTCGCCGTCCCGGGCCAGCGCCCAGCCGCTGACGTACGCTTCCAGGCAACCGGCTCCCCCGCAGTGGCAGCGCGGGCCGTATGGGTCGACCGGCAGATGGCCGACCTCGGCTCCCAGGCCACGGTAGCCCTCGATGAGCTGGCCATGCGAGATGATACCACTACCCAGTCCGGTGCCGATCATCAGGTGGATCAGATGGCGGCAACCGCGGGCTGCTCCGAAGATCGCCTCGCCCAGGGCCGCTCCGTTGCCGTCGTTGCCGATCACGATCCGCCGGCCCAGCCGCTCGGCCAGGATCGCCCGGAGCGGCACGTTGCGCCAGCCTGGCAGGTTGGGCCCGAAATAGATGACCCCTTCATCCGGATCGAGCGGCCCAGGGGCGACCACGCCGACAGGAACCTCCGGGCCAGCTCCGGAGGCGCTGATCACCTGTTCCGCAAGGTTGACCAGCCGGTCGATGACCGGCTGGACTCCTTCCTCCACTCTGGTCGGCGTGTTGACACGGTGAAGGATCGCGCCCTCAGCCGTGACGAGGGCTGCTCGCAGGTTGGTACCGCCGAAGTCGATCGCGATCGCTGCCGGTCTCGCCATGCCGCCTCCCACCCCTGGTCACCTTACCGACCCCCTTCAGTCCATCAAGCGACAGCGTAGCAGGGTGACCAGCACCGTTATCCCGTCGCGCCAGGTGATCTTCTTGCCTTCCCAGTACTCGCGACCATTGTAGGAGATCGGCACCTCGTAGATGCGGTAGCCACGCTTGAGGATCTGCGCGGTGATCTCGGGATCGAACCCCCAGCGGTCGCTGCGCAGGCGGAGCTGGCGGGCGACCTCCGCCGTGAAGACCTTATAGCCGGTCTCCATGTCGGTCAGTGTCGTATCGTACAGCAGGTTGGTGACCAGCGTCAGGAAGCGGTTGCCGACCGCATGCCAGAAGTACATCGCTTTGTGCTCGCCCAGGAAGCGCGAGCCGTAGACGACCTGGCTTCGCCCCTCGACGATCGGCCGTAGCAATGCCGGGTAGTCGCGGGGGTCGTATTCCAGATCGGCGTCCTGGATAATGAGCACATCACCGGTGGCCGCCTCGAGCGCGGTGCGGACGGCTGCCCCCTTGCCCCGGTTGACAGGGTGGAAGATGAGCTTGAGGTCGCTGGCACCCTCCGCCTCTCGGGCCAGCACCTCGCGCGTGCCATCAGTCGAGCCGTCGTCGACGACGACGATCTCGCGCCGGTAGGGCAGCTCGACCGCCCGTACCCGGCGGATCAGCTCGAGAATCGTCCGCTCCTCGTTGTAGACCGGGATCAGCACCGAGATACGTTCGATCGACCTGCTCGGGCTTCCCACCCCAAACCTCCCTGTTGGTGGGCTGCCCCCAGATGGGGCCGCTCGCAGCGGCTCCACCCGTAAGCCGCTGCGAGCGGAGTTTACAGGATGAACTTGCTCAGATCCTCATCCGCCACGATGTCGCCCACGCGGGCCCGGACGTACTCCGCGTCGATGCGCACCGTCTGCCCGGCGAGGTCAGCGGCGTGGAAGGAGACGTCCTCCAGCACCCGCTCCATGATGGTCGAGAGGCGGCGAGCACCGATATCCTCCGTCCGGGCGTTCACCTCAGCCGCCAGCCGGGCGATCTCCCGCAGGCCGTCCTCGGTGAACTCGAGCTCCACGCCTTCCACGCGCAGCAGGTCGGCATACTGGCGCGTGAGGGCGTTCTCCGGCACGGTAAGGATCCGGTAGAGATCCTCTTCGCTCAGCCGCTGGAGCTCGACCCGGATCGGGAAACGCCCCTGTAGCTCTGGGATCAGGTCGGACGGGCTCGCGTTGTGGAAGGCGCCAGCGGCGATGAACAGCATGTGGTCGGTTCGAACCGGGCCGTAGCGCGTCATCACCACCGAGCCCTCGACGATCGGCAGCAGGTCACGCTGGACGCCCTCGCCGGAGACGTCCGGGCCGTAGTCACCGTCGCGGCTGATCAGCTTATCGATCTCGTCGATGAAGACGATACCGCTCTCTTCGGCCCGCTTGATGGCCGCCTCCACGACCGCGTCGAAGTCGACCAAGCGCTGGGCCTCCTGCTGGGTCAGGATGCGGCGCGCCTCGCGCACCGAGACCCGGCGCGTCCGGCGGCGCGACTGGAAGCTCTCCAGGAACTCGGTGAAGGTATCCTGAAGCTCTTCGAGGCTCACCGCCCCGTTACCGTCCGCGGGCGTGAAGTAGACGTCGAATTCCCCCTCGATGTCCAGCTCGATCGTCTCGTCCTCCAGCGCTTCGCGGCTCAAGAGGTCGAGCAGGTGCTGGCGCTGGCGGGTCATCCGGCGCTTGAGTGCGGCCCGGCGCTTGCGGCGCTCCGCCGCACCCTCCTCCGAGACCTCGCCGGCTTCGTCCTCATCGGCATCGCGACGGCGCTGGCGCTGCTCCACCAGCAGGTCGACCAGTCGCTGCAGGGCCGCTCGGGCAGCCTCGTCGCGGACAGCCTCCAGGCGCTCGCCGTGCAGCATGCTGATGCTGACCTCGACCAGCTCGCGGATGATCGACTCCACATCGCGCCCCACGTAACCGACCTCGGTGAACTTGGTGGCTTCGACCTTGACGAAGGGCGCGTCGACCAGCTTGGCCACGCGGCGGGCGATCTCCGTCTTGCCGACGCCGGTCGGGCCGATCATCAGGATATTCTTGGGGACGATGTCACGCCGGACGTCCTCCGGGAGCTGCTGCCAGCGCCAGCGGTTGCGGATCGCGACGGCGACGGCCCGCTTTGCCTGCTCCTGGCCGACGATGTAGCGATCCAGCTCAGCCACGATCTGGGCTGGGGTCAAGAGTGCTCGATTGGTCGGGATACGGGTCACGTTAGTGGTCATCTCAGCGATCATCAGCCTCGTGCTCTTGTCATTCCGGTGGCGCCGTGAGCAGCGTCACCTGGTCGTTGGTGTAGATACAGAGATCGGCGGCCACTTGCATCGCCGCTCGGGCGATCTCGGGAGCGCTCAGGTCGGTGTAGCGCAGGAGGGCTCGAGCGGCAGCGGCGGCGTACGGCCCTCCAGTACCGATGGCAGCCACCCCGTCGTCCGGCTCGATCACGTCGCCCTCCCCGGAGAGCAGCAGCAACTGTCCAGCATCAGCGACCAGGAGCTGTGCCTCCAGGCGGCGGAGATAGCGATCCGTACGCCATTCCTTCGCGAGCTCCACCGCTGCCCGGCGCAAGTCACCGTCCCACGCTTTGAGATGCTGCTCGAACTTGTCGAACAGCGTCAGCGCATCGGCTACCGCTCCGGCGAACCCGGCGACGACGCGCCCATCGTACAGCGAGCGAATCTTACGCGCCCGGTGCTTGAGCACGACCTCACCAGCGGTTACTTGCCCGTCTCCAGCGATCGCGACCACGCCATCGCGGAGCACACCCAGGATCGTCGTCCCTCGCCAGGTCGCGGCTTCACCCATGCGCACTCGTACCTCTCCGAGCGGCCACCGTGGCCGTAACCATATAATTTTACCCCGTTCAGCGCATGGGACGGCGGTACCCCTTCAGATGCCCTCCGTGGTCTCCCCCTCGTCGGCTACGCGCGACAGGGAGCCGGAAACGACGGATTCCGCCACGCCAGCCTGATAGCCACAGGCCGGGCAGCGAATCATCGCCTGCCCGCGGCGGATACTCATGACCATGTAGCTACCGCACTGCGGGCAGTGCTCCGCGACCGGCCGCTCCCAGCTCACGAAGTCGCACGCCGGATACCGGCTGCACCCGTAGAAGGTGCGTCCCTTCCGACTGCGACGCTCGACCACCTCTCCCATGCCACAGGCCGGGCAACGAACGCCGACCTTCTCGAGGAGCGGCCTCGTGTTGCGACACTCGGGGAAGCCGCTGCACGCCAGGAAGCGGCCGTAGCGACCGAGCCTGACCACCATCGGCCGACCGCACGTCTCGCAGACCTCGTCGCTCGGCTCGTCGGCGATGCGTACCCGGGGCATCACCTGCGCGGCCCGCTCCACAGTCTGGTGGAAGGGGGCATAGAACTCCTGCAAGACCGGCACCCAGTCGCGCTCTCCGGAGGCGATCTCGTCCAGCTCCTCCTCCAGGCGCGACGTGAACTGGACATCGACGATGTCCGGGAAGTGCTCGACCAGGAGATCGTTGACCGCACGCCCCAGTTCCGTCGGGATCAGCTTGCGGTCGTCCACGGTGACGTAGTGACGCTGCTTGAGCGTCTCGATGGTGGGCGCGTAGGTGCTCGGCCGGCCGACGCCCAGTTCCTCCAGTGCCTTGACGAGGCTCGCCTCGGTGTAGCGCGGCGGCGGCTGGGTGAAGTGCTGCTCCGGCCGGAGCTCGACCAGGCGCAGTGCCTCGCCCTTCGCCAGCAACGGCAGCGGTCGCTGGTCGAGCTCATCCTCGGCCTCCTCGTCGCGCCCTTCCCGGTAGACGACCAGGAAGCCGGGGAAGCGGACGACCGAGCCAGTGGCGCGCAGCAGGTACGGCGCGTCCTCCGCCCGAGCGCCGGCCGCGATATCGACCGTGGTGGTGTCGTACACCGCATTGCGCATCTGGCTGGCGACGAAGCGCTCCCAGATCAGCTTGTAGAGCCGGTACTGGGGCTGGCTCAGGTAAGGCTTCACCGACTCCGGGTCGCGCGCCGGGTCGGTGGGACGGATCGCCTCGTGCGCCTCCTGCGCTCCTTTGGCTTTTCGCGTGTAGACGGGCGGTTTCTCCGGCAGGTAGTCCGCACCGAAGCGGGCCGCGATCACCTCGCGCGCTCGTGCTTGCGCAGCCGCTGCCACGTTCGTCGAATCGGTACGCATATAGGTGATCAGCCCCTGGCTGCCCTCGGGGCCGAGGTCGATCCCCTCGTAGAGCTCCTGGGCGATCTGCATGGTGCGGCGCACCGGCATCCGGAGCTTGCGGGCGGCCTCCTGCTGCAGCGTGCTGGTGGTGAACGGCGGCGCTGGCCGGCGCTGCTTCTGCCGTTCGGTCACGCTCTGTACCCAGTAGCCAGCCGCCTGCAGCTCGGCGACCAGCGCGCGCGCCGATGCCTCGTCCTTCAGCTCCGGCTTCTCGCCCCGGATCCGGATCAGCGTGGCGGTGAACGTCGGCGGCCCGCCAGCGCCGTCGCTCAGCTTGGCCAGCTCGGCCTCGATCGTCCAGTACTCCTCGGGGACGAAGGCCTCGATCTCCCGCTCGCGCTCGACAACCAGCCGGAGCGCCACCGACTGGACTCGTCCGGCCGAGAGGCCGCTCTTCACCTTGCGCCAGAGGAGCGGGCTGATCTCGTACCCCACCAGACGGTCGAGCACGCGGCGCGCCTGCTGGGCGTTGACCAACCGCATGTCGATCTCGCGCGGGCTCTCGAGCGCCGCCTTGACCGCCTCCGGCGTGATCTCGTGGAAGACGATGCGGCGCACCGGCTTGTCATGAGCGTCGGTCGCCTCGACCAGGTGCCAGGCGATCGCCTCACCCTCGCGGTCGGGATCCGTCGCCAGGATCAAGGTTCGCGCCTTGCGCACGCTCTCCTTGAGCTCCTTGACGACGTTCGCCTTCTCCCGCAGGATCAGGTACGTCGGCGCAAAGCCGTGCTCGATGTCGACGCCCAGCTTGCTCTTGGGCAGATCGCGCACGTGCCCCATCGAGGCCTTGACGGTGTAGCCGCGGCCGAGGTAACGACTGATGGTGCGCGCCTTGGCCGGCGACTCGACGATCACGAGCGCCCCATCGCTCTGGCCTCTCCCGCCGGTCACGGCCCTCACGCCCGCCTGCTTCGAGCTGGCCGTCGGCTGCCGAGCGGTTCGCTTGCTCGCCTTCTGTGTCTCAGTCGTCTTCGTCGTTCGCTTCGCCATCCTACCCGTACGTTCTCTACCACACAGTCATCGTCATCTTCGAGCCAGATCTGAAGAGGATGTCTACCCGTTCACGCAGTCTCGGCGATTCGCACTAGAGCCCGGGCGGTACCAGCCACCGCGCTCGATCCGCTTGCGCCGACGCATGTCGGGCTGCCGCACACCAGCCTACCATCTCTGCCGAGCCGCAGTGGCCAGTACCGGAGCACGGAGGATACCACATCGCGCGGTCGCTGACCGGTCACCCGTTTCAGGCCGCGGCATAGTGCTGCGCACCCAGGTGGCGCACGAGTCCCTTGAGCTGCATCTGCATGAGCAACGCGCTGACCTGGCTGATCCCCAGGCCGAGCTGCGCCGCCAGCTCGTCGATATGGCAGGGGCCGGGCTTGAGGTAAGCCAGGACGTCGCGCTCTTCGGGCGAAGCTGGCAAGACGGCCCGGGCCTCGAGCGTGAGCTGGCGGGCCTCCAGCCGCAGATCCTGGAGGATGTCTTCCGCTGCGCTGATCGGCGTCGCTCCCTCGCGCAGGAGCTGGATCGTCCCCGCGCTCATCGGCGAGAAGATCGGGCCGGGCACGGCGTAGACCGTCCGCCCCTGGTCAGCGGCGAAGTTAGCGGTGATCAGTGCCCCGCTCTTGCGCGGCGCCTCGACGACCACCACACCCAGCGACAGCCCGCTGATCAGCCGGTTACGCACCGGAAAGTTCTTCGCCATCGGTTGCTCGCCGGGAGGGAACTCGGTGAGCAGCGCGCCCTGCCCGGCGATCCGCTCGGCCAGCCGCGCGTGCTCCGGCGGGTAGATCACATCGATGCCGCTGCCGAGGACGGCGATCGTCCGGCCTCCGGCGTCGAGCGCCGCCTCGTGCGCGACGCGGTCGATGCCCCGTGCCAGCCCGCTGACGACCGTCACCCCGCGCGAGGCCAGCTCGCCGCTGAGCTGGCGGGCGACGTCCTTGCCGTAGGCGGTGGGCCGGCGGGTGCCGACGAGCGCGACGGCCTGCTCGTCCTCGGGGCGTAGCTCGCCTCGCACGAAGAGGACGAGCGGCG
>JADBJL010000057.1 GCA_014874455.1 Thermomicrobiaceae bacterium | reverse complement strand
GGGGTCGCGCTTTGCGATCCGCGAGGGGGGCCGGACGGTGGGCGCTGGCGTCGTCACCCAGATCCTCAAGTAGCGCCGCATAGGAGGGTACACGGTTATGTCCCGACGCCCTACGCAAAAGATCCGAATCCGGTTGAAGTCGCACGATCACCGGATTCTCGATCAGTCGGCGCGCCAGATCGTGGAGACGGCGGAGAGCACGGGAGCGAAGGTCGCGGGCCCGGTTCCGTTGCCGACGAAGATCGAGCGGTTCACGGTGATCCGCTCGCCGTTCATTGACAAGGACTCACAGGAGCACTTCGAGATTCGCACGCATAAGCGGCTCATCGATGTGCTCGAGCCCAGCCACGCGACGATTCGAGCGCTCATGCGACTGACGTTGCCGGCTGGCGTCGACATCGAGATTAAGTTGTAGCAGTGCGCTGAACGCAGCGAGATCACGCTCTCGCGCATGCGCAGCAGCGCGGGCAAGGGTGCCTGGAGCTGCCACCGAGACGGGGGAGAGCTGATGATCGAAGGACTACTCGGCCGCAAGCTGGGTATGACCCAAATTTTCGACGACGCAGGGCGTGCCGTGCCGGTAACGGTCTTAGAGGTCGGGCCGTGCGTCGTCACCCAAGTGAAGACACGGGAGCGCGACGGCTATCAGGCCGTCCAGCTCGGCTTCGGCCGGAAGAAGCGCCTCAACAAGCCGATGCAAGGACATCTCAAGGCCTCGGGAGCGCAGCCGCGGTATCTGCGCGAGGTCAAGGTCGACGATCCGGCGGCGTACTCCGTCGGCCAGGTCCTCGATTGCAGCATCTTCGCGCCAGGCCAACTGGTAGACGTGACCGGCTGGCGGAAGGGCCGTGGCTTCCAGGGTGTCGTCAAGCGGCACGGCTTTGCTGGTGGGCCGAAGACACATGGCCAGTCAGACCGCTTGCGTGCCCCTGGTTCGATCGGCCCGACGACGACGCCTGGCCGCGTGCATAAGGGCAAGCGGATGGCCGGGCGGATGGGCGTGCAGCGGGTGACGGTGCAGAATCTCGAGGTCATGCGGGTCGATCCTGCGCGCAACCTGGTGCTGGTCAAGGGCGCGGTGCCGGGCGCGAACGACGGCCTGGTGATCGTGCGCCACGCGGTCAAGCAGCGCAAGCGCGCCGCGGCGAAGGCGTGAGAGGGAGGCGAGCGGTGCAAGTTGCGGTGTTTGATCTCCACGGCCAGCAGGTCGGCCAGATCGAGCTGGCGGATTCTGTCTTCGGCATCGAGCCGCACGTGCCGGTGATGCACCAGGCGCTGCTGCGGCAACTCGCCAACGCTCGCGCCGGAACGCACGACACGAAGACGCGGGGCGAGGTCAGCGGCGGCGGCCGCAAACCGTGGCGGCAGAAGGGCACCGGCCGTGCGCGGCAAGGGAGCATTCGGGCGCCGCATTGGAAAGGTGGCGGCGTCGTCTGGGGGCCACACCCGCGCAAGTACACCCAGGACATGCCGAAGAAGATGCGACGACTCGCCATTCGCTCGGTCTTGTCGGCAAAGCAGCGAGATAATCAGCTCGTCGTGGTCGAGGGACTGGGCGAGATCGAGCCACGCACGAAGGTGATGAAAGAGGTGCTCAACCGGCTCCCACTGGGGGATGCGCGCTCCACGCTGATCGTCGTCGATCGGCCGCGTGACAACGTCTACCGTGGGGCTGGGAATCTGGACAATGTCAAGGTGCTGATGGCCCAGTACATGAACGTCCGCGATGGGCTGAAGTACGAGCGAATGATCCTGATGCGCGAGGCGGTGGATGAGATTCACCGGCTCTGGGCACAGGAGGGGAAGTAACCATGGAATACCAGGATGTCCTGAGGCGTCCATTGATCACTGAGAAGAATACCCGCCTCATGGAGATGAACCAGTACACCTTCGAGGTGGCGCCCGACGCCAACAAGATCCAGATCAAGGAGGCGGTCGAGCGGACGTTCAATGTGAAAGTGAAGAAGGTCAACACGATGAACGTGCGCGGCAAGCCCCGTCGGCGAGTACGCCGACGCGGGCGGTTACCCATCATTGGCCGGGAAGCCTCCTGGAAGAAGGCGGTCGTGACCCTGGAACCCGGCTACACGATCGAGCTGTTCAGCCAGCTTTGATGCCGGGTCTGGAGACGGAGCGCTTCGATGCCTATCAAGAAGTACAAGCCGACCTCGCCAGGGCGCCGCAACATGTCGGTGCTCACGTACGAGGAGATCACGAAGAAAGAGCCCGAGAAGAGCTTGATCGAGCCGCTGAAGCAGCACTCAGGCCGGAATGCTCAGGGCCGGATCACGGTGCGCCACCGCGGGGGGCGCAACAAGCGCTTCTACCGGCGCATCGACTTCAGGCGGGACAAGCACGGGATCCCGGCCAAGGTAGCGGCGATCGAGTACGACCCGAACCGGTCGGCGTTCATCGCGCTGCTCCACTACCGCGACGGTGAGAAGCGCTACATCCTTGCGCCGCTTGGGCTCAAAGTCGGTGATGTGGTAGAATCAGGGCCGACGGCGCCGGTACGCGTGGGCAACGCGCTGCCCCTGGCCAACATACCGCTGGGCACGCAGATCCACAACATCGAGCTGTATCCGGGTCGTGGCGGGCAGCTCGTCCGATCAGCCGGCGCAGCGGCGCAGCTTCTCGCCAAACAGGACGACTACGCCCAGATCCGCCTGCCGTCCGGTGAGGTGCGGATGGTGCGTGTCGAGTGCATGGCGACGGTTGGCCAGGTAGGCAACCTTGACCATGCCAATGTCCGCATCGGGAAAGCCGGCCGCAAGCGGCACATGGGCTGGCGGCCGACCGTGCGCGGCTCGGCGATGACGCCCCGCGACCACCCGCATGGCGGCGGCGAGGGCAAGGCGCCCACCGGTATGCCGCCGAAGACGCCATGGGGCAAGCCCGCGCTCGGCTACCGGACGCGGCGCAACAAGCGGACGGATCAGTTCATCGTGCGGCGCCGCTACGAAGGGCGCTCGTAGCCGGTGATGGGACAGGAGGCGAGGGAACGTGGGACGGTCATCGAAGAAAGGGCCGTACATCGATCCGAAACTGAAGCAGAAGATCGATGAGCTCAACCGTACCGGGGAGCGACGAGTCATCCGCACCTGGGCGCGCGATTCGACGATCTTCCCAGAAATGGTCGGGCACACTGTGGCTGTGCACGATGGGCGGCGGCACGTTCCCATCTTCATCACCGAGCAGATGGTCGGGCACAAGCTCGGTGAGTTCGCGCCGACGCGGACGTTCCGCGGACACGGCAAGGACGCCGAGCGGGCCACGCGGCGCCGATAGGCGAGCAGCTCGAGGGAGACGGTAGCGAGCCATGGAAGTGACGGCGAAAGTCCGTGAAGTCCGGGTCTCACCGCGTAAGGCGCGGCTCGTGGTCGATGCTGTGCGCGGCAAGCCGGTGCCTGAGGCGATGGCGATCCTGCGCTTCCTGCCGCAGAAGACTGCCCCCATCGTGCTCAAGCTGCTCAAATCTGCGGCGGCCAATGCCGAGCACAACTACGACCTGGATCCGTCGCAGATGTACATCAAACGGATTCACGCCGACGACGGGCCGCGGTATAAGCGCTGGCAGCCGCGAGCTCGTGGGCGTGTCGGGCGCAAGTGGCATCGCACGACGCACATCACCGTCGTTCTCGACGAGATGCAGAAGGGGGCCTAGCTTGGGCAGGAAAGTTCACCCGATCGGTTTCCGGCTCGGCATCGTGCACGACTGGAAGTCGAAGTGGTTTGCCGAGAAAGATCGGCACTACCGCGAGCAGCTCCACGAAGACCTGGCGATCCGGAACCTGATCCATGAGGAACTGGCCCGAGGTGGGATCTCCAAGATCGAGATCCAGCGCGCGGTCAACCGGGTCGATGTGACCATTCATACCTCGAAGCCGGGCGTCGTGATCGGCAAGCAGGGTGCGAACGTCGAGCGACTGCGCCAGCTCCTGGAAGCGAAGGTGGGGAAGAAGGTGCACCTCAATATCCAGGAGGTGCGCAAACCGGAGTTAGACGCGCAACTCGTCGCGGAGAGCATTGCCGAGCAGATTACCCGGCGTGTCTCGTACCGGCGGGCGATGAAGCACGCCGCGGCCCAGGCGATGCGGGCTGGAGCGAAGGGCGTCAAGATCAAGGTCAAAGGGCGCCTGGGCGGAGCCGAGATGAAGCGCGCGGTGACCGAGATGGTCGGGCGCGTGCCGTTGCAGACGTTGCGGGCGAACATCGACTACGCCCAGGTTCACGCCCCGACGACCTACGGTCAGATCGGCGTGAAGGTCTGGATCTACCACGGCGACGTGATTCCGGAGAAGGCCGGCCTTGCAACCGAGGCCGGTGAAGCGGTTGCCGTCGCTGACTAGCCAGAGATAGGACACGACCATGCTGATGCCGAGGCGAGTCAAACACCGCAAGCAGCACCGCTACCGGACGCGAGGGATTGCCACTCGCGGCAACACCGTCGTGTTCGGCGAGTACGGGATCCAGGCGCTCGAGCCGGCCTACGTCACCGCCAGGCAGATCGAGGCGGCACGACGCGCGATCACTAACGCCGTGCGGCGCGGCGGGAAAGTCTGGATCCGCATCTTCCCCGACAAGCCGGTCACCAAGAAGCCGGCTGAGACGCGGATGGGGGGCGGTAAGGGCAACCCCGAATACTGGATGGAAGTCGTCAAGCCCGGGCGTATCCTCTTCGAGCTCGCCGGGGTGCGAGAAGATCTCGCAGAGGAGGCACTCACACGAGCCATGTACAAGCTGCCGTGCAAGTGCCGGATCGTGAAGCGGGAGACGGCTGCCGAGACCGTACCCGCGACGGAATCGTAGGCCCGAGGGAGGTAGCCGTGAAGCCGGCAGAGATCCGTGCCCTATCGAGTGAGGAACTCCGGCGCAAGCTCGATGAGCTGCGCTCGGAGTGGCGAGACCTCCGCTTCGACGCAGCCCTGGGCCGACTCACGAACCCGATGCGGATCCGGCAGATCCGCAAGGATATCGCGCGGATCTACACGATCCTGACCGAGCGTGAGCGGGAGGCACTGGCGGCGCAGGGTCTTCTGCCGCCACCGAAGCTCACGCGCCGAGAGCGCAAGAAGCGCAAGGCCCGTCAGATGCGGCAGCAGTCGTAGGTGGTGGAACAGATGGAAGCAAGCGTGCAGGCCTCGAGCCAGGGACGACCCAAGCGAAGGCTGACCAAGGTCGGCCGGGTGGTATCGGATAAGATGGACAAGACCGTGGTGGTGGCCGTCGACTATTTCCGGCGTCACCCGATTTACAAGAAGACGGTTCGGCGCACGAGTAAGTTCAAGGCTCACGACGAGTACAACCGCTGCCGGATCGGCGACCTCGTTTTGATCGAGGAGACCCGGCCGCTCAGCAAGACGAAGCGCTGGATCGTACGCCAGATTCTGGAGCGGGCGACGCCGGAAGTCGCCGCCGAGATTGCGGAGGAGGAAACGGAGCAGGAGGCGAAGCCATGATCCAGCCGCACACGCGACTGGTGGTCGCCGACAACACCGGCGCGAAGGAGATCATGTGTATCCGGGTACTGGGGGGCTCGGCGAAGAAGTACGCGACCGTCGGCGATGTGATCGTCGCCTCGGTGAAGTCGGCACAGCCGCACGCTAGCGTCAAGAAGGGCGATGTTGTCCGGGCTGTGGTCGTGCGCACCGCGCAAGGGTACCGGCGAGAGGACGGGTCGCACATCAAGTTCGACGACAACGCGGCTGTCCTGATCACGCCGCAGGGGACACCGCGCGGGACACGGATCTTCGGGCCGGTCGCCCGGGAGCTGCGCGAGCGCCAGTTCATGCGCATCATCTCGCTCGCGCCGGAAGTGCTGTGAGGGGGCGCTGCCAATGGCGGAGAAGATCGTGACCGGAGACGAGGTGATCGTCCTCCGAGGGAAGGATCGCGGCGTGCGCGGGCGCGTCCGGCGCAACCTGCCGCGTGAGGATCGGGTCATCGTCGAAGGGGTCAACATCGTCAAGAAGCACCAGCGCGCTATTCCCGGTGTCCGGCAAGCCGGGATCATCGAGATGGAGGCGCCTCTTCACGTCTCGAAGGTGATGCTCATCTGCCCGCACTGCGGCAAACCGACACGTGTCGGCTTCCGCTTCACCGAGGCGGGCCAGAAGGTGCGCTACTGTAAGAAGTGCGATGCCGTGATCGAGAAGCCGGTGCCCGCGAGGGCACGCTCGTGACGGGGCTGAGCAGGTATGGGAACAGAGGTCAAGGAACGCGTCGAGCCCAGGCTCAAGAAGCTGTACCGGGAAGAGGTCGTGCCCAAACTGATGGAGGAGTTCGGGTACCGGCATATCTATGAGGTGCCGCGGCTGGAGAAGATCGTCCTCAACATCGGTTTGGGCGAGGCCGTCAGCAACCCACGAGCGATCGACGCGGCGATGAACGATCTCGCGTCGATCAGTGGACAGCGCCCCGTGGTGACGCGGGCGCGCAAGTCGATCGCTGCGTTCCGGCTGCGCAAGGGCATGCCGATCGGGGTGATGGTGACCCTGCGCGGCAATCGCATGTACGATTTCCTGGATCGGCTGATCTCGATCGCGCTGCCGCGGATCCGCGACTTCCGCGGGCTATCGCCGCGCTCCTTCGACGGGCGGGGAAACTATTCGTTGGGGTTGCGGGAACAGCTCGTCTTTCCGGAAGTCGATTACGACAAGATCGACCGCGTGAGGGGGTTGGAGGTGAGCATCGTCACCACGGCCCGCACAGATCAGGAGGGGCGCCGTCTTCTGGAGCTGCTGGGCATGCCCTTCCGAGACGAACGGTAACCAGGAGGAGCGATGGCAAAAAAGTCAAAGATCGTCAAGGCGATGAAGCCACAGAAGTACGCCGTGCGGCAACACAACCGGTGCAAGCTCTGCGGTCGGCCGCGGGCGTACATCCGGAAATTCGGGGTCTGCCGGATCTGCTTCCGGCAACTCGCCTTGCAGGGCTTGCTGCCCGGTGTGAAGAAGGCGAGCTGGTGAATCGGCGGACAGGCATTGGAGCGGAGCGAGGCAGACTGGACGATGACGATAACTGATCCGATCGGTGACATGCTCACGCGGATTCGGAACGCTGGGATGGGCCGGAAGGCCGAGACGACCGTGCCGGCCTCGCGCATCCTGGTCGAGATCGCTCGTATCCTGAAGGAAGAGGGCTATATCGCGGACTACACGGTCGAGCCGGCCGAGCCCCGGCCGATTTTGAGGATTCGCTTGAAGTATACGCCGGAGAAACGCCACGCCATCCGTGAGATCAAGCGCATTTCGAAGCCTGGCTTGCGCATCTATGCGGGGAAGGACGAGTTGCCGCGCGTCAAGAACGGGCTCGGGATCGCCATCCTCTCCACCTCGCAGGGAGTCATGAGCGACGTGGAAGCCCGGCGGCGTGGCATCGGCGGTGAAGTGCTCTGCACCGTCTTCTGATCGTCCGACCGAGGCTGTGACGGGAGGTAGCCGGCATGTCGCGTATCGGAAAGCGGCCGATTCCGATTCCCGCCGGGGTCGATGTGACCGTCGACGCGGGACTGGTTCGCGTCAAGGGTCCGAAGGGCGAGCTGGAACTCCGGATCGATCCGGAGATCATGGTGACGCGCGCGGACGGCACGCTCTTAGTGCAGCGGCCGTCGGACGAACGACGGCACAAGCAACTGCACGGTCTCTACCGCACGCTCATCGCCAACATGGTGCAGGGCGTGACCGAGGGATACCGGAAGGATCTGGAGATCCACGGCGTCGGCTACCGCGCCGCGCTGGAGGGGAAGACGCTCGTCTTGAACGTGGGCTATTCCCACCCGGTGCGGATCGATCCGCCGCCTGGCATCAGCTTCGTGCTCGAGTCGCCCACGCGGATCGGGGTGGTGGGGATCGACAAGCAGCTCGTCGGTGAGATCGCAGCGCAGATTCGCCGGGTGCGACCGCCTGAGCCGTACAAGGGCAAGGGGATCCGATACCTCGGCGAGCAGATCCGGCGCAAGGCCGGCAAGACCGGTAAGGCGAAGAAGTGAGGAAGACGGGAGAAGTGGGGCTCGAAAGTGCATCGGCCGGTGCAGGCACGGCCGGGCCAGGATCGAGTATCCCGACGCTTCTCAGGAGGTTCGAACAGCGATGCGCTACCAGTTCAAACGGCAGCTCTCACCGCGCCAGCGGCGCCACCTGCGGGTGCGCGCGAAGGTCTTCGGGACGCCGGAGCGACCACGGTTGAACGTGTTTCGCAGCAACGAGCACATCTACGCCCAGATCATCGACGATACCGCCGGGCATACGCTGGTCGCCGCGTCGACCCTGGAGAAGGAAGTGCGCGAGCGTTTTCCCGCGGAGCATCCCAAAGTGGTCGAAGCTCGGGTCGTGGGGCAGGTGATCGGCGAGCGCGCGAAGGCCAAGAGCATCAGCCGGGTCGTGTTCGACCGCGGTGGGTACAAATACCATGGCCGAGTCAAAGCGCTGGCCGAGGGTGCCCGCGAAGCGGGGCTCGAGTTCTAGTGAGACGAGGTGAACGACGGTGAGCACAAGCCTAGCCGTGAGCCAGATACAACGTGTCAGGCCTGAGGAAGTAGGGGAACTGCGCGAGCGAGTCGTCCAGATCAACCGAGTCGCCAAGGTTGTCCAAGGGGGGCGACGGTTCCACTTCAGCAGCGTCGTCGTCGTCGGCGACGGTGAGGGGCATGTGGGCGTGGGGATCGGGAAGGCGGGCGAAGTGCCCGACTCGATCCGCAAGGCAGTGGAGAGCGCGAAGAAGCGATTGATCCGGGTGCCCCTCGAGGGGCGGACGATTCCACACGAGGTGGAGGTCAAGTTCAAGGCGACGCGCGTGATGCTGAAGCCGGCGGCGCCGGGCACCGGCGTCATCGCCGGCGCTGGAGTGCGTGCGGTCGCGGAGGCAGCGGGTATCCGCGACCTGATCGCCAAGACACACGGGAGCAATAACCCCGTCAACGTGACCCAGGCTGCGCTCCTGGCGTTGAGCCAGTTGGAGGGGGCTGAGGACGTCGCGCGTCGCCGATCGATTCCGGTCGAGCGGTTGCGAGTGAGGAAGCGGGCAGCGGGCGATGAGCGGTAGCCGGAGACTCCGGATCACGTACGTGAAGAGTTGTATCGGATATCCAAAGGATCAACGTGACACGCTTCGCTCGCTCGGATTGCGTCGGCTGCACCAGACCGTCGAGAAGCCGGACACACCGTCCATTCGTGGCATGGTGAACAAGATACGCCACCTTGTGCGGGTCGAAGAGGTCGAGGCGGCAGCCACGCCAGCAGGTTCGAGCAGTTCGAGCTGATCGCGGAAAGGTGCCGAGCATGAAACTGCATGACTTGAAGCCTGCACCTGGCTCGCGTAAGCCGAAGACGCGAGTCGGCCGCGGGATCGCAGCCGGCAAGGGGAAGACGGCTGGGCGAGGCACAAAAGGCCAGAAGGCCCGCGGCAAGGTGCGGCCGGGCTTCGAAGGCGGGCAGAACCCGCTGTATCTCCGGCTGGGCTACCGGCGCGGGTTCACGAACATCTTCAAGACCGTCTACGAGGTCGTCAATGTCGGTCGGCTCAATGAGCTGGAGGTTGCGGGGCCGATCACGCCCGAGGTGCTGTACCAGATGCGGATCGTCCGCGATGACAAGGCGCCGGTGAAAGTGCTGGGCGAGGGCGACGTCACCCGGCCGCTCCACGTTCGCGCCCATCGGTTCTCCGCCACTGCCCGCGAGAAGATCGAGGCTGCTGGCGGAACGGCGGAGGTCATCGAGTAATGCTGCAGGCAGTCATCAACGCCTTCAAGATCCCGGATCTGCGGCGGAAGATGTTGTTCACGCTCGGCATCCTGATCATCTTTCGCTTTGTCGCGACGATCCCGGTGCCGGGTGTCGACCAGGAAGCCCTGCGGCGGCTGCTCGAGTCGAACCAGCTTCTGGGCATCCTCAACCTGTTCTCAGGTAGCACGTTGACAAACTTCTCGATCGTGGCGATGGGGGTCTATCCGTACATCACCGCCTCGATCATCATGCAGCTCCTGACGCCGGTGATCCCGCGGCTGACCGAGCTTTCCAAGGAGGGCAACATCGGGCGGGCCAAGATCAACCAGTACACGCACTGGCTGACCGTCCCCATCGCCCTGTTGCAGGGGTACGGCCAGGCCGCTCTGATGACCCAGGCAGGTGTGCTCCGCGATTTCGGGCTCTTCAATGCTGATACCGCGCTGCGCAGTATCGCGCTATTGATGACCATGACCGCTGGCACCGTGTTCCTCGTCTGGCTCGGCGAGCTGATCACCGAAAACGGGATCGGTAACGGCGTGTCGATCATTATCTTCGGTGGTATCGTTGCAAGCCTGCCGAGCTCGGTCGGCAACCTCTTGACCGGCGGGACGCTGACGCAGAACCTGATCGGCACGGTGACCTTCCTGGCTATCGGCCTCCTGACGATCGTGGGCATCGTGTTGATCAACGAGGGACAGCGGCGGATTCCAGTGCAGCATGCGCGCCGTGTCCGGCGCGGCCGGGTCTACGGTGGTGGCACGACGTTCATCCCGCTCAAGGTCAACTCCGCGGGGATGATCCCGCTGATCTTCGCGATTAGCATCCTCGTCTTGCCGGGTATGATCGCGAACTTCTTGACCACGTCGGAGCGACCGTGGCTTCGCGAGCTCGCGGGCGGCATCGCGGCCGTCTTCAACCCGAACAGTGCGCCGTACCAGCTTGCCTACTTCGTGCTGGTCGTCGCGTTCACGTACTTTTACACCATGATCCTGTTTCAACAGCAGAACATCGCCGAGACCCTGCAGCGACAGGGCGCGTTTATCCCGGGTATCCGGCCCGGTCGCAACACCGAGCAGTACCTGACGCACGTGCTCATGCGCATCACGCTGGTAGGCGCGCTGTTCCTCGGGTTCGTCGCCGTGCTCCCGTACATCGCCGCGAAGATCACTGGTGTGACTGTCTTGTTCCTCAGCTCCACCTCGCTTCTGATCGTCGTCGGCGTGGCCATCGACACCATGCGACAGCTCGAGGCCCAGTTGCTCATGCGGAACTATGAAGGCTTCATCCGCTAGAGGGGGACATGGCGAGCAAGCGCACGCATGTGCTGATCATCGGGCCTCAGGGCTCTGGCAAGGGCACCCAGGCGGCCCTCGTTGCCCCGCGTCTCGGCCTGGTGCACGTGGCGACTGGCGACCTCTTCCGCGCCTTAATGGCATCGGAGGGCGCGCTTGCCCGCGAGGTGCGCTCCTACTACGAGCGTGGCGCGCTCGTACCCGACGACCTGACTGTGCGGGTGCTGCTCTCCCGGCTCGAGGAGCTCGATCGCTGTGACCCGGACTACCGTGGAGTGCTGCTCGATGGCTTCCCGCGTAACCGCGCGCAGGCCGAAGCGCTCGATGCGGTGCTCAGGGAGCGGGGAGACGAGCTGGTCGCGGCGATTCATCTGGTCGTGCCACGGGATGTCCTGATCGAACGCTTGAGCGGCCGGTTGGTCTGCCAGCAGTGCGGCGCGACCTATCATCGCACCTTCAATCCACCTCGGCAGCCTGGGATCTGTGACCGTTGCGGCGGGCCGGTGATCCAGCGGAGCGACGACACGCCTGAGGCGATCGCGCGTCGGCTCGACATCTACGAAGAGCAGACCGCGCCGCTGCTGGACTACTACCGGCAGCGTGGCCTCCTGATCGACATCGTCGGTGATCGGCCCATCGACGAGGTGAGCCGCGCGATCCTGGCCGCACTCGCCCCTCGCCTGGGAGCGTGACCATGCCGGTCGTACTGAAGTCGGCGCGGGAGGTCGAGCTGATGCGCGTGGCCGGCCAGATCGCCGCGACGGTGCTGGACGAGCTCGAGCAGGCTGCCCGTCCTGGCGTGACGACCGCCGGGCTAGACGAGCTGGCGTGCGCACGGATCCGCGAGCTGGGTGGTCGACCGGCGTTCCTGGGATACCGGGGCTATCCGGCCTGCATCTGCACGTCGGTGAACGAGGTGGTACTGCATGGTATCCCTGGGAAGCGTGTGCTTCGCGAGGGGGATCTCCTGTCACTCGACCTCGGCGTCGAGTACCGCGGCGTGTTCGTCGATGCTGCGGTCTCGCTGATCGTGGGCAGAGGGAATGAGCTCGCGCAACGCTTGGTGGCGGCAGTGGAAGGCGCATTTCGCGCGGGGCTGGAGATGGCTGTACCGGGGCGACGGCTCGGGGACATCGGGGCAGCCATCGAGGCATACGCGCGCCTGCAGGGTTTCAGTGTCATCGAGGGGTACGCTGGGCACGGCATCGGGCTCGCGCTCCACGAGGAGCCCACGGTGCCGAACACTGGCCCGGCAGGACGCGGCATGCGACTGCGGCCTGGCATGACCGTGTCGATCGAACCGATGCTGAGCGCTGGGCGCCCGGAAACGGTCGTGGCGAGCGATGGCTGGACGGTCTCCATGCGTGACGGCAGCCTGTCGGCGCACTACGAGCACACCGTCTGGATCAGCCCGGACGGCCCGGTCATCTTGACGGCGCGCTAGCGTTCGTGTGTTATACTGTATGTTTGTGATGCGTGCGAGCAATCGCGCGTGATCGAGGTGTCGCGTGCCGAAGAAGGATGTCATCGAGGTCGAGGGAACGGTGACCGAGGCGCTGCCGAACGCGATGTTTCGCGTGGAGCTGGACAACGGTCACGAGGTGCTGGCTCACGTCTCCGGGAGGCTACGGATGCACTTCATCCGGATTCTCCCAGGAGATCGGGTCAGGGTCGAGCTGTCACCCTACGATCTCACGCGGGGGCGGATCACGTACCGGCTCCGCGGCTAAGACCCTTGCGGCACGCGGCGCACGAGTTCCGGAAGGACGAGACAGCGTGAAGGTGGCGGCATCGGTCAAGCGGCGCTGCGATAAGTGCCGGATTATCCGGAGACGTGGGGTCGTGCGGGTGATCTGCTCGAATCCCAAGCACAAGCAGCGACAAGGTTAGGAGCTGAACGGCATGGCGCGGATCGCTGGGGTCGACCTGCCGAGGGATAAGCGCGTCGAGATCGCGCTGACCTACATTTATGGCATTGGGCTGCCGACCGCCAAGAAGCTTCTCGCTCGTACCGGGATCAACCCGGACACGCGGGTGAAGGATCTGACCGACGACGAAGTCCAGCGCCTGCGCGACATCATCGAGAAGGAGATGGTCGTCGAAGGTGATCTTCGTCGCGAGGTCAGCATGAACATCAAGCGGTTGATCGATATCGGATGCTACCGTGGTATCCGTCATCGTCGAGGCTTGCCCGTACGCGGTCAGCGCACCCGGACGAATGCGCGCACACGCAAGGGGCCGCGGCCGCGCATCGGTGGGGCGCGGCGGAGCCGCCAGGCGGGTTCGTGAGGCCGGCGGGCCGGGGTGCCGGTTCGGTCTGATGCAGAGAGCGGAGATCGGGAGGGTTTGACCAGATGGCAGAGCGGCGACGCGGTGCCGGGCGCACGAGAGGGCGACTGCGCCGCAGGGAACGCAAGAATATCCCGCGCGGGCGGGCGTACGTCCAGGCGACATTCAACAACACGATCGTGACGTTGACTGACCCGAACGGCAACGTCATCGCCTGGGCCAGTGCGGGCTCGTCCGGGTTTAAGGGGTCTCGCAAGAGTACGCCCTATGCAGCCCAGGTGGCCGCGGAGAACGCCGCGCGCAAGGGCATGGAGCACGGCTTGCGGCAAGTGGACGTGTTCGTCAAGGGGCCGGGAGCGGGGCGCGAAATGGCGATTCGCTCGCTCCAGGCGGCCGGGCTGCAAGTCCTCTCGATCACCGATGTGACGCCGGTGCCCCACAACGGCTGCCGGCCTCCGAAGCGGCGTCGCACGTAGGCTTTCGACAGCTCGACCACGGACACGGAGTCGCCCGACAGGGCGAGGGAGGCTGAATGGGACGTTATACCGGGCCAGTGTGCCGGCTGTGCCGACGAGAGGGGATGAAGCTCTACCTGAAGGGCGAGCGGTGTCTCGGCCCGAAGTGCCCGATCGTCAAGCGGCAGCCGAACAAGAACTATCCACCGGGTCAGCACGGGCAGAAGCGAACCCGGCGCCCGTCAGAGTATGCGTTGCAGCTTCGAGAGAAGCAGCGTCTCAAGCGCGTCTACGGAATACTGGAGCGGCAGTTCCGCGGGCACTTCGAGGAAGCGGAGCGCCGTCCGGGGTTGACTGGCGAGAACTTGCTGCAAATCCTGGAACGGCGGCTGGACAACGTCGTTTACCGGCTCGGCTTCGCTGATTCGCGCCGACAGGCTCGCCAGCTCGTCACGCACGGGCACTTCCTGGTCAACGGTCGCAAGACGGATATCCCGTCGTACCTGGTTCGACCGGGTGACATCATCGCCGTGCGGCCTGAAAGTCGCGAACGCGAGTACTTCAAGGTGGTGCAGGAGACCGCCCGATCGAAGGCGGTGCCCGCCTGGCTCACGCGCGACCTGGAGACGATGAGCGGCCGGGTCGTGAGCTTGCCGACGCCGGATCAGATCGAGATTCCGCCGATCAATACGCAGCTCGTCGTCGAGTACTACAGCCGCCGCTAGCCGGCAGCCGACCGATGATCGGCGAGTGAACGAGCTCAGGAGGGCTGTGAAGCGTGCTGGAGTTCGCCCGACCTCGCGTCAAGCAGACCCATGCTGCGCCCACCTACGGGCGCTTCGTCATCGAACCGCTCGATCCCGGCTACGGGACGACCCTGGGGAACGCCCTGCGCCGGATTTTGCTGCGCTCCCTGCCAGGCGCGGCCATCACGCGTGTGCGTATCGCCGATGTCTGGCACGAGTTCTCGACGATCGAGGGCGTCCGGGAAGACGTGACCGAGATCGTGCTCAACCTGAAAGGCGTACGCCTGCGCGCCGTCACCGACTTTCGGGAGGTGCGGGCGACGCTCTTCGCCCAGGGTGAGGGCGTAGTGCGTGCCGGCGACATCGACTGGCCCGGTGAGGTCGAGGTCGTCAATCCGGATCACGTCATCGCGACGCTCGACAACGAGGATGCGCGGTTGGAGATGGATCTCGTCATCGGCCGGGGACGGGGCTACGTGCCGGCCGAGCAGCAAGGCGTCTTTTCGCTCGGCGAGATCCCGATCGACGCGCTCTACACCCCCATCGTCAAGGTCAATTACGTGGTGGAGCACACGCGCGTCGGCCAGATGACCGATTACGACCGGTTGATCATGGAGATCATCACCGACGGAACCATTGACCCGGCCGATGCCCTCAGCGCGGCCGCCCGCATCCTGGTCGATCACGCGCGCATCATTGCGGAGTTCGAGCGCGAAGGTGTGGCGGATGAGGCCGAGGAGGTCGCTGTTGTCCGGGTCGAAGATAACCGCCTCCTCTCGGAGCTGGGGCTATCGCAGCGCGTGCTGAACGCGCTACGTGCTCGCGGCATCGAGCGCGTCTCGCAGGTGCTCGCCCTGCGGCCGGAGCAGTTGCTGGGGATCCGGAACTTCGGCCCGCGCGCGCTTCAGGAACTGCGTGAAAAGCTCGTCGAGTCCGGTTACACCGAAGGGCCGGTGTTCGCCGACGTCGGAGTGCCGCAGTCAGCCGAGGTCAGCGGCGGGATAGGCAGGGAGAGTACGACGGTATCGGACGAGGAAGAGGAGTCCTAACCGATGCGGCACCGGAAGGCGGGCCGGAAGTTCAATCGCAATACGAACCAGCGGAAGGCGCTCTTCCGAAATCTGGCGGTCTCGCTGATCCTCAACGAGCGGATCAGGACGACTGAAGCCAAAGCGAAGACGATCCGACCGATCGTCGAGCGCCTGGTCACCCTGGCACGCGATGACACCGAGCACCACCGGAGGCTGGCGTTGGCGCGCCTTGCCGACGAGCGGGCGGTCGCCAAGCTGTTCGACGTGATCGCGCCGCGCTTCGAGGGGCAACCGGGCGGCTATACCCGCATCTACAAGCTGGGGCCGCGCCGGGGCGACGGCGCGCCGATGGCGGTCATCGAGTTCGTCGCGTGACCACGGTGTGAGGACGGCGGCCGTGGCATGGATGTCCGGCTCTTCCGGCTCGAGATCGGCTACGACGGCACGAACTTCGCTGGCTCGCAACGGCAGCCCGGCCGCCGCACCGTGCAGGGCGTCCTGGAAGAGGCGCTCCATGGGCTCACCGGACGAACAGTCGCGCTCGTACTGGCAGGGCGCACCGACCGCGGCGTCCATGCGGTGGGCCAAGTGGCGAGCGGTGAACTCGCATGGCAGCGAGCGCCGGACGACCTGGCCCGGGCGCTCAACGCCGTTCTCCCTGACGATGTGGTCGTGTACCGGGTTCGGCTCGCGCCGGTCGGGTTCCACGCCAGACGCTCGGCTCGATACCGGGAGTACCGCTATCGAATCTGGGCCGGGCAGGCACCGCCGCTCCTGCTCCGCCGGTACGTGTGGCACCTCTGCCAGGCGCTGGATATCGAAGCCATGGTGGCAGCGGCGCAGGTGTTGCTCGGTACGCACGATTTCCGGTCGTTCGCGGGGAAGGGGCTTGGCCTACCGGGTACGGGCAGGCGCACGGTTCGGACGATCAGTCACGCCCGGTGGCAGGTCTTGGAGGTGGCCGTCGATCGCGTCGAGCCAGGCACGCGCCTCCTCGAGTTCCAGATCGGGGCCGACGCATTTCTCCCCCACATGGTGCGAAACATCGTCGGCGCCATGGTGGCTGTCGGAACGGGACAGCGGTCGCCTGGTTGGATCGGCGAGCTTCTCGCGGCGGGCGATCGCCGTCTCGCGCCAAGCCCTGCCCCGCCGCACGGGCTCGTCCTCTGGCGGGTGGCCTATCCGGGTGAGGAACTCGGTGACGAGCGCGGGCGTGAACTGCACGCTCCGCTATAAACTTGGGTGAGGGGAGAGACAGATGGCCGTCACTCCGAAACAGAAAGCGAAGATTCAACGAACCTACGTCGCGAAGCCGGGAGAGATCGAGCGCAAGTGGTACCTCGTCGACGCGGAGGGTAAGACGCTCGGGCGCCTGGCCTCGCAGATCGCGGTGATCTTGCGAGGCAAGCACAAGCCGACCTACACGCCGCACATCGATGTCGGCGACTTCGTCGTCGTGATCAATGCTGCTAAGGTGCGCGTGACCGGGACGAAGGATGTGGACAAGATCTACTACCGGCATTCTGGCTATCCGGGAGGGCTGAAGGCTATCGCGTTCCGTGACCTGATCGCCAAGCATCCCACCCGGCCGATCGAGCTCGCTGTCCGGCGGATGCTCCCCAAGGGCCCGCTCGGCCGGCAGCAGTTTAGAAAGCTCAAGGTCTACGCAGGGCCGGATCATCCCCATGCCGCACAGCGGCCCGAGGTACTCGAAATCGACGCGTAGGGAGGACGTAAGGACTGTGGCGGAGGCGAGAGCGGTACAGCAAGTCCAGCCGACGAAAGAGCGTTACGTTCATGGTGTCGGGAGGCGTAAGACCTCCGTCGCCCGCGTGCGGCTCTACCCTGGCAGCGGCCGCATCATCATCAACAATCGGCCGGTCGAACAGTACTTCGGCGGCCGCGAGCTGTATCGGGTCATGATCACCGAACCGCTTCGACTCACGAACCTGCTGGATCGATTCGAGGTGCGAGCTCGCGTCGTCGGCGGTGGGCTTTCCGGCCAAGCCGGCGCGGTGCGCCATGGTATCGCTCGGGCGCTCGTACGCTTCAACGAGGAGTTGAAGCCCGTGTTGCGGCGCGCGGGACTGCTCACACGAGACCCACGTGTGAAGGAGCGCAAGAAGCCCGGTCTCAAGCGGGCGCGCAAGGCACCGCAGTACACGAAGCGGTAGGCCACCGCTGGCGATTACCCTGACTGACGGGCTCGCTCGCGTGGTAGCGGACACGCCGGGAGAGCGCTTCCCAGCGTGTGGCGTGTCCTGTATTGCTCAGCCTACTTCGTGCCGACGCTGCGGCTGACCGGGGGGCCGCTCTCCGGCAGCCGACTGCCGGAGGTTGCGACAGAAGGCGATGGCTGCCCGAAGCTGCTCGATCACGTGCGAAGGACGTGGGAATCCGAACGCGAGTGGGCTCAGCTCCAGCGTCAAGTACCCGGAATAGCGCCGTCGCTCGAAGAGATGCAACAGCGGTACGAGCGGTAAGGTGCCATGGCCGGGGAGTTGGTGATCGCGAAGTAACGAATTCGCCAGGCTGAGGGCGTAATCTCGGCTGCCCGCGTCGCTCAAATGGACATTCGCCAGCCGAGGCAGGAGCGCGCTGGCCGTTGCCAGCAGATCCCATCCGAAGCTGGCCGCATGCGCAGTATCGAACGTGAAGCGCAGATCCCACTCCTCGGCCAGGCGGAGCAGGTATTCGAGCTGGTCGAACACGCTCGGGCGCTGCCCTTGACGCGAGAGATTCTCCAGCGCGAGGTGAAATCCGCTCTCCGAGGCGATGTCGAGGGCGCGAGCGACAGCCTCGAACCAGTGCTGCGCCTCTCGTGCCTGCGCGTGGATCGCTGCAGGCGGGTGGATGACGAGGGCAGCGCAGTGTTGCAACCGAGCTGCCAGGCGTGCCGATTCCACGATATCCTCAGCGAGCTGCTCTGCAGTGCGAAACTGGATGCGCAGGATCGCGTGCACCGTTCGGACGGGAACTCCGTGCTGACGCTCGAGCTCGCAGATGACGCCGGAACCTCGCCGCGCAAGACGTGGGGTCAACAGTAGCTCGACCCCATCAGCTCCTGCGGCGCGCGCCATCGCGAACCGTGTGGAGAGCGGGAACCAGGCGAGCGATCCGGTCGAGACGAGAACCTGCATCGACGCGACCACTCCATGCAGGCTGGGCCACCAGGCGGCACAACGACGGCTACCGAGGACTCTCCTGAAGCTCAGTGTATCACCTTCGGTCGGCGTTCCGGTAACGACGCAGCGGGCCGAACACTGCGGACGATCGCCTGCTCCATCGCTAGCTCCGCAGCGACCGAGGCGACCAGGACGTGCTCGCGGCTCGCCCGATCCTCACGTGAGGTGAGGACGAAGACCGTGTCGCCGTCGTACAGGGTGTGAGCGGGGCGAATCGCCCGCGCCAGCCCGTCATGGGCTGCGATAGCCATGCGCGTCAGCGCGTTACGATCGAGCGGGATATCGGTGGCGACGACAGCGATCGTCGTGTTCGTCCCCGTGAGCGGCGGCGACGAAGCGAGCGAGAGAAGCAGCATCCGGCTGTCGACCCACCCCGTTCCGTCTTCGTGCCTGGCGCCTGCGATGATCCGGCCATGCTCCGGATCGACGAGGTCTCCGGCCGCGTTGACCGCTACCAGCGCGGCGACGGAACCGAAGGCGGTCTCGACTTTTGCGGCACCGAGGCCCGCTGGTGTCGAGCGCTCGCGGCCGGCGAACTTGCCCACGCGAGCGCCGGCTCCGGCACCGATACGGCCGGCGGCCCAGCCGTTGGCCACTGCTGCCGCCGCTGCGCGGTAGCCGCCCTCGGCATCCGGTCGCGGAGAGTCCGGTCGACTCAGATCGAAGAGCACTGCAGCGGCGACAATCGGTACGGGTACGATATCGGTCGGGAACCCCCGGCCCTGCTCGCTCAGCCAGCGGGTCACGCCATCGGCGGCTGCCAGACCGAACGCGCTACCGCCTGTCAGCAGCACCGCGTCGACTCGTTGCACCAGCATGCCCGGTTGCAGTAGCCAGGTTTCACGCGTGCCCGGGGCGCCGCCACGCACGTCAGCGACCGCGAGTGCCGGCCGCTCAGCGATGACGACACTGCATCCGGTTTCACCACTCGGATGAGTCCAGTGGCCGACGAGGAAGCCGTCGAGCGAGAATGGGGGATCGACGATCCTGGTCACCCTGTGCCTCCTGCCGCTACTAGCGCCCGTGCAGCGAACACGGCATCCGTCCTCGTCACGATCGATGGGATGCTCGGCTCAACACCGAGCGCTCACTCGATCACGAGCGTCAGACCTGGGGTGGCGACCTCGACAGGTTGACCGAATGCGTCTTCTGCCTGGTGGCGCAGCTCGTCCACGCGCAAGCTGGCCCAATAGTGCGTCAGCACCAGCCGCCGCACGCCGGCTGCAGCCGCCAGTTCGCCGGCCTCGCGTGCGGTCAGATGGCCCCGGGTGCCGGGTCGGTGCTCGACTGGTGCTTCGCGAAACGTCGCTTCGCAGATCAGCAGGTCTGCCCTCTCCGAGAAGGGGACGAGATTGGGATCGGGCCCCGTATCCGCGAGATAGACGATCACCCTGCCTTCTACCTCGATGCGGAACGCCCAGCACGGGATATAGTGGTGGGTCGGCTGGAAGCGGATCCGGAACTCCCCGAGTTGGAGCTGGTCGTCGGGAGCGTACTCGGCGATCACGAAGACCTCATCGAAGAACCCCTCCGCCCCTTCCTCCCCTCTCGCGAGCGCCGAGGCGAGGCCAGCGAGGAAGACGCGTCCGCCAGGTGGCATCCAGAGGGGCAATGGGCGGCGCACCAGGCCAGGCATGTACTTGAGGCCGTAACGCAGGGGAACCAGATCGAGCACATGATCGGCATGCAGGTGGGAGATGAGCACGCCGTCCAGTGCATCGAGCCTGGCGTACTGTTGCAGAGTCGCAAGCGTATCGGCCCCACAATCGAGGAGTATGCGCTGTCCGGCTGTGTCGAGCAGGTATGCCGAGCAGCCCTGACCGGGGTTGGGGCAGGCAGCGGCGCCGCCGAGAACCGTGACTCGAACCATCTCGCTCCACTTCCCATCCGGTGCGTCTCGAGACGAAAGCCCGCGCGGAACCGTGCCCGGTCGCTGCGGCGGCTGACTATCCCTGAGATGATCGATGAGCGTCGACAGGCTGGCGAGCGGCTGGCTGCGTCTGCTGAGCACCGTGCCGCTCGCGGGTCGGATGGCTTGCCCGCTGCGCTCGATTGTAGTAGTCGCAGAGGTCAGTGATCACACAGCGTTCGCACATCGGACGGCGAGCACGACAGACAGCGCGCCCGTGGCGGATGAGGAGCACATGAAACCGGAAAACGTCCTCGGAAGGCACGAGGGATTCCAAAGAGCGGTGAGCGGCACTCGCCGAGATACCCGGTGGAAGAAGCCCCAGGCGTTGAGAGACCCGGTAGACGTGTGTATCGATGGGGAGCGCCGGGCGGCCGAGAGCGAAGAGGAGGACGCAGGCGGCCGTCTTCGGGCCCACCCCGGGCAGCGATTGGAGCCAGGCGCGTGCTTCCTCCAGCGGGGCCTCACGAAGCCAGCGCACTCGTTCCTCGTACCCGTCGTCGAGAAGCGCCGCGACCGCTGCCCGAATCGCGGGTGCCTTTTGGCGGCTCAAACCCGCCGAACGTATAGCCTCGGCGATCTCGTCGTCGCTTGCGCGGGTGAGGCCACGCCAGTCAGGAAACGTCTGGCGCAACGACCGGTACGCCCGTTCGCTGTTGACATCCGAGGTGTTCTGGGAAAGGATGGTGCCGACGAGTTCTTCCAATACGTCCCCGTGCTGGTGGTGAACGGGCCGGCCGTAGCATGCCTCGAGCGCAGCGAGGATCTGCTCGATCTTCCTGTGGTGTTCAGCGTGGGCGGCTTCGTTCACCGCGTTGGGGCTGCTCAGGTTCATCGAGCGTCTCCCAGCGAACGGCCCAGGTCGGAGCGAAGCGGTCAGCCGATGTCGCTCGATAGAGTATACCGGTGCCGCGGCCGAAGCCTTCGATCCTCTCGCGATCACGGCCGGAACCCGAGTTTCGGTATGCTTGCGCGTGTACCATGCTTCGTGAGAAGCGAGGCTGCTACCCCGTCCACGCAGTTCGTGAGTATCGGAGGCGACTATGGCGCTCGAACTGTCCGAGACAGCACGACAACTCCTACGAGCCCGCTACCTGCGGCGGGACGAGCAGGGACAGGTCATCGAGACAGAGGAGGAACTGTTCTGGCGTGTGGCGAGGGCGATCGCCGCGGCAGAGGGCGCCTTCCCGGGCAGGCACGATGAGCAGGCCGTGGCTGAGCAGTTCCACGAGCTCATGACCACCCGACGCTTCCTACCGAACACCCCGACCCTGATCAACGCTGGAACGGAGCTCGGGCAATTGCTCGCGTGTTTCGTCCTACCGGTACCCGATTCTCTCGACGGCATCTTCAAGGCGCTGCGCGACGCAGCCATTATCCAGCAAAGCGGCGGCGGTACGGGGTTTAACTTCACGCACCTGCGGCCGCGCGGCGACCTCGTCCGCTCGACGAAGCGCCCGTCCTCGGGCCCGGTGTCGTTCATTCGGATCTTCGATGTCGCCAGCGACGTGATCGCGACCGAGAGCGTGCGCGGTGGGGCCAACATGGCCATCCTGCGCTTCGATCACCCCGATGTGCGTGAGTTCATCGCGGCGAAGCGAGATCCGCAGGCGTTCACTCACTTCAATTTCTCCGTGCTGGTGACCGATGCGTTCATGGCCGCAGCGGCGGAGGGGCGCGAGGTCGAGCTGATCAATCCGCGCACCGGTGCCGCGCAGGCGACTATCAACGCCAAGGCACTGCTCGACGAGATGGCCGAGAACGCCTGGGCGGTCGGCGACCCGGGGTTGCTCTTCTTCGACCGTATCGAGCGCGATAACCCGACTCCAGCGCTCGGCCCCCTGGAGGCCACTAATCCCTGCGGAGAGGTGCCGCTGCTTCCCTACGAGGCCTGCTGCCTGGGGTCGCTGAACCTCGCCGCGTTTATCCAGGAGCACGATGGCCGGGCATTCCTCAACGAGGAGGAGTTGGTTCGAGCCGCTGGCATCGCGATCCGGTTTCTCGATAACCTGCTCGAGGTATCGCGCTATCCGACTCCGGAAATCGAGGCGATGTGCAAGGCGAACCGGAAGGTGGGACTCGGCATTATGGGCTTTGCCGATCTCCTGCTCCACCTCGAGATCCCCTATGGCTCACCACCCGCTGTGCAAGTCGCCGACCGGGTGATGGGGCTGATCCAGCACGCTGCGGTGGCGGCGAGCCAGGCTCTGGCGAGCCAGCGAGGGCCGTTCCCCAACTTCCCGATCAGCCGCTATGCCAGTGCTGGACAGCAGCCACGGCGGAACGCCACGGTGACGACGGTTGCGCCGACCGGGAGCATCAGCATCATCGCTGGATGTTCCAGCGGGATCGAACCACTCTATGCGCTGGCCTACCAGCATGTCGGGGAGTTCATCGGGGTCATCGAGCCGCATCCGCTCCTGCTCCGCGCGCTGCAGCGCTTGGGGCGACTCGACCCCGAACTCCTGCGCGACATCGAGGTGACCGGAACCATCAGCCACCGGGATGACCTGCCAGAGTCCCTGCGCATGCTCTTTCGGGTGGCGGACGAAATCTCGCCAGCCGAGCACCTGGCGATTCAGGCTGCTGTCCAACGCCATGTGGAGAACGCGGTGAGCAAGACGATCAACCTGCGCCAGGAGGCGACGGTCGATGACGTCCGTCAGGCGTTTACGCTGGCACACCAGCTTGGCTGTAAGGGCGTGACCGTCTTTCGCGAGGGCTCTCCGCGCGGCCAGGTTCTCCAGGTGCTCGGTCACTGCTTGAGTTGCCTGGGCGAGGAGACCGTCCCGGTCGAGGTGTCGATGAACCGGCGGGCTGCAGGCTAGCCGGGGCGCGATGGAACGCGCCCCGGCTTCGGTCGGCACGTCGAACTCAGGAGCGTACCTGAATGGGGATGCGGCGCTGCGGGGCTGGCTCGGCCTTCGGCAGGCGGATCTCCAGCACACCGTGTTCCAGCGATGCCTGCGCCTGGTCTTCCTTCACTGGCGCAGGCAAGGTCACGGCGCGATAGACGGTGCCGACCCGGCGCTCCTTGAGGTGCCAGGTGCCGCCGGTCTCCTCACGCTCTTCGCGGCTCTCGCCCCGAATGGTGAGGACGCCCCGGCTGATTTCGACAGCGATATCCTCGGGCTTGAAGCCAGGCATGGACGCACGAACAATGATCGAGTCAGCCGTTTCCTGCACGTCGAGCGGCACCGCCAGCATGCCGCCTTCACGGCCGGTGAGCTCCGAGACCAACCGATCGAGCCGCTCACGGAGCGTCTCCAGTTCACGGAGTGGTGACCAGCCAGTGATGCTCATCGCAGCCCCCTTCCGTCACACAATCCTTGCGGGCCACTGCAGCAAGTGTACCCGCTATCTTCGCTAACCGGCACCGCTGCTCCTGCCCCGCTTGCACCTGTGCAGCATGTTATGCTCAATCGACGACACGTGAGATGTCGCTGGGACACGTCATCGGAGTCGACTGGACACAGTTGATAGGAGGAGCGATGCAGTTCCGGTATCACGACCTGGGCGTCGAGCAGGCGAAGGTTCAACACGTCGTCGAGCGCGAGATTCGCGTGCTCGAGCGGCGCCTGGCTGACCTTCCCGACGACCTGCCCCAGCTCGATATCACGATGGAGCATCACCAGCGCAGCGATACCTATACTGCGCGCTTGCTCTTGCGTGTCCCTGATCGCGATCTTGTGACCCGCGGCGAGGGGCGAAACCCGGCACAGGCACTGCGGGATGCTTTCAGCGACCTGTATGACGAGATCGAGCGCTTCTTCTCCAAGCTGCACCATGAGGATGTCATTCGCCGGGCACGCCAGCATCCTGGGACGGTGAAGCCGCCGGTGCCGCCCGAAAGCAGCGAGTGAACCCTGGTCGATGGTGCAGCGGCCGACCTTCGGCAGCGCACTGGTGCGAGGCGCGAGCGACCCGTCTGAAGCAAGGCGCGACGACCGTATAGCATACTGAAGGAGGATTTGAGGTGTCCGTCGAAGACCGCGGCGCGGCCGACCCGGAGCGGGAGCTGAAACAGCGACTGCTCGATCGGCTGCATGCGCACATCGAGCGAGAAGCGATGGAACGGGGAGAGTCTTCCGGCGGGATGACGCTCGCCGAGCAACGGAGGGTACTCGCGGCCCAACTGGTCGAGCACGTGCGACCGCTTCGGCGTTTCATTCGCCGGGAACTGGCGCGGTCGATCAGCCTGGGCACGATCCCGCCCAACACGCTCAGCGAGGACGAGCTCATCGATACCGTCCTCGTCCGCGCCTTGCAGCATGCGAACGATGCCCCGCAGCAGGGCTTGTTCCGGTGGTTGCGCCGCCTCGCACGGCGAGTGATCAGGAGTTCCATCGATGCCGAGCGGAGGCGGATCGAGCACGAGCGCTCGCTCGAGGAACCGGTAGCGCTGGTCGGCGAGGACTGGCCCGACCAAGTGGTGCGCCTGATCGACATCCTCGCCGACCCGCACGCGGAGTTGCCAGAAGAGATGCTGCTCACGCAGGAGACCCGATCGATCCTGGATCAGGCGCTCGATCGCTTGCCGGAGCTCTGGCGTGAAGTGTTCTTGATGCGAACCATCGACCGCTGGGACGATGTCGTCATCGCTTCGGCTGAGGGGATACCGGTCGACCAGGTACGCTCGATCGTTGAGATCAGCCGAGCGTTCTTAGCCGAGGCGTTGAGGGAACTGAGGTACTCCGAGATCGCCTAGTGCCGGGCACTCGACGAGATCGGAAGGGTTTGAGCGCTCGCATGTCCCCGACACCGCACGAGGTCGCGCTCTCGACGGATCTCTACGAGCTGACGATGGCCGCCAGCTACCATACCTTAGGGATGCAGGGTAAGGCGGTCTTCAGCCTGTATGTCCGGAAACTCCCGCCGAACCGGAGTTTTCTGGTCGTGGCAGGCATTGCTGAAGCGCTCCGGTACCTGTCGCAGCTTCGTTTCGACGCAGACGCCCTCGCGTACTTGCGCTCGCTCCCGGTACTGCCGCGCGAGTTCGTCGATAGCCTGGCGGACTTCCGGTTTACGGGCGACGTGTGGGCAGTGCGTGAAGGTACGGTGCTGTTTCCAGACGAGCCGATACTGGAAGTGGAGGCACCGATCCTTCAGGCACAGCTTATCGAAACGGTCGTGCTCAACGCGATTCACTATCCGAGCCTGGTCGCGACGAAGGCGGCGCGCTGCCGGATAGCAGCGCCCGGGAAGACCCTCGTGGACTTCGGTCTGCGACGGACACCCAGTTTGGATGCGGGGTTGGCTGCAGCGCGGGCGGCCTATCTGGCTGGCTTTGCCTCGACGAGCAACGTCCTGGCCGGGGAAATCTACGGGATCCCGGTAACCGGCACGGTCGCCCACTCGTTCATCGAGGCCTTCCCTTCCGAGCTCGAGGCCTTTCGGGCATTCGCGCGCACCTACCCGGGGGATCCGGTCTTGCTCATCGATACGTACGACACGCTTCGCGGTGCACAGCATGCAGTCCAGGTCGCGCGCGAGCTGCGGGCGGAAGGCCGGCGGGTACGCGCAGTGCGCCTGGACAGCGGCGACCTGATCGCCCTAAGCTACCAGGTTCGGCGAATCCTGGACGAAGCGGGGTTCCCGGAAATCGAAATCTTCGCGAGTGGAGGGCTCGACGAGTACGCGCTGGCAGAGTTCACTCGAGCCGGCGCGCCCATCGACGGCTTCGGTGTCGGTTCCCGGCTCGGCACCTCCGACGACGCTCCACTCGTCGATATGGCCTACAAACTGGTCGAGTACGCAGGCCACCCGGCGTTGAAGCTCAGCACAGGCAAGCAGACCCTCGTCGGGGCGAAGCAGGTCTGGCGGCATACCGCGGAGAACGGGCGGTACGACGGGGATGTGATCGCCGCGCGCGACGAGGCACCACCGGGGCCCGAGTGGCGACCGTTGCTCCAGCCGGTGATGCGTGGTGGGCAGGTACTGGAGCTCCCGTCGCTGGCGGTGCTCCGTGCGGAGCACCTCGCTGAGATGGAGCGACTACCGGAGGCGCTGCGACGCATCGATCGGGTGGAGCCTTATCCGGTGCAGCTCAGCCCTGTACTCCGGGCACGCCAGCAGGACGCCGTCACTATGATCCGGACACGCGAGGGGCTTTGACGAGGCGTTAGCGGCCCGGCGCAAGCTGGTTAAGGAGCGCACCCATGTTGCATCGTGTCGATCTCACCCCGATGCCGCTGGACTCCTACCAGCCGCTCGTCGGCGAGGACGTGATCACCCGGTTGCGTGCGCTGTCAGATCGACTGCGCGGTGTCCGCATTGTCCACATCAACGCCACTCCGTATGGGGGAGGCGTCTCCGAACTCCTTCGTTCGGAGGTGGCATTGCTCCTCGGGCTCGGCCTGCAGGTGGACTGGCAGGTGATTGCCGGTGACACGCGCTTCTTCGAGGTGACGAAGGGGATTCATAACGCGCTGCAAGGTGGACGCTACACGCTCGCGCCCGAAGCGAAGGAGATCTACCTGCACAATAGCGCGGCGAACGCCGGCCGGTTGGACGGCAACTACGATGTCTATATCGTCCACGACCCGCAGCCAGCAGCGATTAGGCATTTCCAAGCCAACGCGCGAGGGCGCTGGATCTGGCGGTGCCACATCGATACCTCCGAGCCCAACCCGGAAGTCGCCGACTTTCTCACCCCCTTTCTGGAGCCATACGATGCATTCATCTTCACCTTGGAATCGTTCGTCCTGCCCTCATTGCGGCGCAGGCGGGTTCGAATCATTCCCCCCGGGATCGATCCGCTCAGCCCCAAGAACATCGGACTGCCGGCCGACGTCTGCGAGCGCATCGTCACCTGGCACGGCGTCGACCGGCGTCGCCCGCTCCTTCTCCAGGTCTCGCGCTTCGATCCCTGGAAGGATCCCCTGGGGGTGCTGCGAATTTACCGTGCTGTCCGTGAGGCCGTTCCGGGACTGCAGCTTGCCCTCCTCGGCTCGATGGCTCACGATGACCCGGAGGGCTGGTATCTCTACGAGCAGATCCGAGCTGATGCGGGTGATGACCCTGATATCCACGTGGGTAGTAATCTCACCGGAATCAGCAGTGTGGAGGTGAACGCTTTCCAGCACTGTGCCGATGTCGCGATCCAGAAGTCGATTCGGGAGGGGTTCGGGCTCGTGGTCAGCGAGACGTTGTGGAAGGAGACGCCCATCGTCGCGGGACGCACCGGTGGGATAGCGCTGCAGGTGCCAGCGGCTGCCGACGCGCTGCTGGTCGATCCGCTCGACGAGCCGGGCTTCATCGAGCGTGTGCGGTACCTGCTTGACCATCGGGACGAGGCTCGGCGGTTGGCGCGGCGAGGCAAGGAGCACGTGCGCCGCCGTTTCCTGATCACGCGAATGATCGAGGACGAGCTGACGTTCATCTGTGAACTTCTTGGTCGCTAGCGCTCCTGGCGTGACGCATGTGGATGGGCGCAAGCGACAGGGGGTTCCTTCCACAGCGGTTCGGAGTGACGGTTCGGGGCCTGGAACCCGTGCAGGGAGTCGAGTCGCAATGCAAGGGAGGAAAGCGTGTCCAGGGCATTGGATCCCGCATGGCTCGAAGTGATGCGGCAACGTTTACTCGAGCACCAGGCGCAGCTCGAGCGGCAGCTCAGCGACCTCCGCTCCGTCGTTCAGGCCGAGTCACAGTACCAGGACGAGGAGGGGCCGGTTGCCAACCACCCCGCCGATGAGGCGTCCGATCTGCTCGCCGCGGAAGTCGATACCACCATTAGCCGGGCGCTCGAGGACGAGCTGAACGCGGTGAAGACCGCGCTCAAGCGTTTCGACAGCGGTAGTTACGGGATCTGTGTCGACTGTGGCCAGCCGATCGAGCGCGAGCGGTTGGAAGCTATCCCCTGGGCGCTGCGGTGCGTCCGCGACCAGCAGAAGCTGGATGCTGCCCGATCCCGCCGTCGAGCGTGACCGGGCGGAGTTCCTCGTCTCACTGCCCGCGGAGGACACGCCAGGCAAGCAAAACGCTGGTCGCCAACAGTACCGCGACACCGACGCCCATCACCGGCCCCAACCAGCCGATCAGCCAGTCGGGATGCCAGACCGAGAGCAACAGGCCCAGGCTGATCAGGCCGGCAGCGACGAGGATAGCGATGACCAGCCGGTTGATCATGGCGCTGAGGCGCTGAATGATCTGCTGTACTTCGGCGATGTGCATCGTGACCTCGATGTCCGAGTGCTCGAGCTGGCGGAGCAGCCGGTCGATGCGACGCGGTAACTCCGTGATCAACCGAATGCTGTCGTCCGCTGTCTCGGTCAGCCTCGGTAACCAGCTCTGAGGCAGGTATCGTTCCAGCAGGATGCGGCGGACGTACGGCTCGGCGACGGTGAATGGCTCGAATTTTGGGTCGAGATGACGGCCAACTCCCTCGTGCATCATCAAGGTCTTGAGCACGAGCATCAACTCAGTGGGCAGCACGAGGTGTCGCCGGCGCACGATGGCGAGGAGGTCGCTCGCGATCTCCTGCAGCCGGTACTCTCCGAGAGCCATACCGTAGTATCGGTCGAGCAGGTGCTGCAAGTCGCGACGCAGGCCTGCGCGCTCGGCCTCGTGGCGGATGATGTTGAGCCGGATCAAGGCGTCGATCACGCGGTCGGGCTCCTGGCGAATGACACCGACGAGCGCGTCGAGCAGGTTGTCGCGGATGACCGGGTCGAGGCGGCCGACCATGCCGAAGTCATAGGCGACGATACGCCCATCGGGGAGCACTGCGAAGTTACCCGGGTGGGGATCAGCGTGGAAGAACCCGTGTACTAGGATGGCGTCGAGCACGATCCGCGCGGCGCGCTGAGCGAGAGCAGCGCGATCGATCCCGGCGCGATCGATCGCGGCGACGTCGTCGATCGGGATCCCGTCGATCCGCTTGAGCGTGAGCACGGACTCGGCCGTTCGCTCCCAGATCACACTCGGGATGACGATAGCGGGGTTGTCGCTGAACTGCTGCCGCAGCTTGTCGGCGTTGCGGCCCTCGCGCCGGTAGTCCAGCTCGGCACGGATCGTCCAGGCGAACTCGTCGACCAGACCGACCAGATCGTAGAACTCGGCCAGCGGGGCGCGCCGCTGTGCTGCCCGTGCGAGCTGGGCCAAGATGGCCAGGTCTTCCTCGATCGTCTCGGCGATGCCCGGTTTCCGGACTTTCACGACAACGGTCGTGCCCAGATGAAGCCTGGCCGCATGCACTTGCCCGATCGAGGCTGACGCCAGCGGCTCGGGATCGAACTCGGCGAAGAGCTGGGCCATCGGCCGGCCGAACGTGCGCTCGATCTCCTGGACAATCGCGTCGAAGGGCACTGGCGGAACGCGATCGCGCAGCCGGGCGAGCTCGCTGATGTACTCGGCCGGGAGGAGATCTTCGCGTGTCGAGAGTATCTGGCCGATCTTGATGAAGGTTGGGCCGAGTTCCTCGAGAGCCATGCGTAGATGGGCTGCTCCAGCCACACGGTGATCGAGCCGGGCGCCGCGCAGGCGGCCTCGCTCGCGTGCCGCGTGCGTACCGAAGCCGAGTTGGTCGAGCACCCACCCCAGGCCGTGCCGTGACAGCACGGCGATGATCTCGCCCACGCGGCGACGGTGATGGAGAAACTCGCGCGGGAAGAAGCCCCTCGGCGTTACCATTGCCAGCGCAGGCCCGCTTGAGAGGCTCGCCTCGTCGTGCGGCCGACACCTGGATGGCCAGTGATCGGCTGCACCACTGTCCTCATATCGGGTTCGAACCTGGTGGTCAGCGACGAACTCGCGACGCCGAACCGCCTTGACCTCGCCCGGCTGCGCTCGCGCGGCATCGCCACGTCCTCGGTAACTGAAGCCGTTTCTCAGCGAGAGTATAATTCCGGAGGTTAGTGGGTGCCGTTAAGGAGCTCAGCGATGGCGTACTCGATGCGCCGGGTGATCAAGTGGAGCAGCGATCCGGGCCTTGCAGCTCGGATGGTTATCGTCATGGGCTTGCTGGCAGTCGTCTACCTGGCCTTCATGGCGGTGCTGGTAGCCTCGGGGTACGACGCGATCACCATCCTGGTCATCGCAGTGATCATGGCCGGGTTCCAGTACTTCTTCTCCGATAAGATCGCGCTCTTGAGCGTCGGTGCCCGGGTCGTCGATCCGCAGCAGGCCCCCGATCTCCACGCCATGGTCGAGCGGCTGGCGGCGCTGGCCGACGTGCCGAAGCCGAAGGTCGCTATCGTCGACACGCCGGTTCCCAACGCCTTCGCGACCGGGCGCAGCCCGCGTGCGGCAGTGGTCGCCGTGACGACCGGGCTCCTGGACACCTTGGAGCCGCGCGAGGTGGAGGCAGTGCTGGCACACGAGATCAGCCACGTGCGCAACCGCGACGTCATGGTGATCACGATCGCCAGCTTCTTCGCGGTCGTGGCCCAGCTCGTCCTGCGCTGGGCGTACTGGGGCAGTGCCTGGGGTGGCAGGCGTGACCGGCGAGACGGCGGCAACGCGTTCATCATCGTCTATCTGGCGTCGTTGCTGGTCTCGGTTATCAGCTTCTTCTTGATCCGCGCGCTCTCGCGGTATCGGGAGTTCGCGGCCGACCGCGGCGCGGCCCTGATCACCGGTGCGCCGTCGCAGCTCATGTCCGCGCTGCTCAAGATCAGCGGGGTCATGCAGCGCATTCCCGACCGTGACCTGCGCGAGGTCTCTAAACTGAACGCCTTCTTTATCATCCCGGCGATCAAAGGCAGTGCGCTGTTGGAACTCTTCTCGACTCACCCGTCGCTGGAGCGGCGGCTGGAGCGACTGCGCGAGCTGGCCCGGGAGATGGAGGGGCTGTGAAGCGCCTGCTGGACATCTTGCTGGGGCGGTCTCAGCCACCGCCGGCCCGCAGCGAGGGGCTGATCGCACTCTCCACGGCTGTCGTCACCATGGAGGCCCAGCTCGGCTTCCAGCCGGGGCAGGAGGCGGCCCTGGTCTTCCGCCCGGTCGAGTCCCCGTATTTCGACCGGGCGAGCGACGAACTCGACGAGTTACTGGCGGTCAGCGCGCGTGAAGCCGGTACCACGTACCGTACGGAGATCGACCATTATCGCTACCGCTGGGTCATCTTGAGCGATCCCGACTTCGAGGATCTGATCACGGCCGTCCACATGCTGGCGCAGACCCTCCTCGAGGAGGGGTTCGGGGAGCAACTTCTGGCCGCGGTCTTCCGCTTCACTTCCCCGGAGGGCCAGCCATTCTACTGGATCTACCAGTACAAGCGCGGCCGGTTCACGCCCTTCGCTCCACGCGGCAACCAGCAGCGCGACCACGCGCTCGAGCTGCGCCTGGCGAACGCGCTCCAGCGCGAGCTTCCAGTGGAGCCGGAACTCGAGCGCTGGTATCCCCTGTGGGGTATCCCCTTCTGACTCGAGCCGCCTGCTCCCTGCCACTCCAGTGGACGCGTGTTGCAGTCGCCGCGGCCTTGGTCAACCGGGTATCAGACCCTCGCCAGCGAACAGCTCGCGCGCCTCTTCGAACGTCGTGTCGGGCGGGGGCAGGATGATATCGGATTCGACGAACTCGTCAGCCGGCACCGGCTGCCCGTGCTGGCGTACCAGGTCGAGCATTTTCTGCAAGAGAATCCGGAAGCGCTCCTCGTCGCCCGCAGCGATCGCCTCGACCAGCGCGTTGTCGGCACTGTTGAGCTGGTCGAGATAGGCGCTCTCCAGCCGGTACTGCCCTTCGGTGGCGATCCGCACGATCATGAACTGCTCCCCTCCCCGAGTTGCTTGGGCTGTTCAGGCTGCCCCAGTTCGCGACGCAGTGCCGCCAGCTCGGCGTCGATCGACTCGCTCACGCTGATACGGGCCAGCTCGCGCTCGATCGTGTCCTGTGGCCCGGCGGTGAGATCCTCGAGAGCGCCCGAGGCGAGTAGCTCGTCGATGGCCCCGGCCCGGGCTTGCATCTGCTCGGTCTTCTGTTCGGCGCGCTCGAGGGCCAGTCCGACGTCGGCCATCTCCTCGGAGATGCCAGTCACGGCCTCGTTGATGCGCACCTGGGCCTCGGCGGCCGAGTACTGGGCCTTGATCACCTCCTTGCGTGTGCGGAAGGTCTCGACCTTTGCCCGCAGCCTCGTCTCCGCCTGCTCGAGCTTGGCCTGCTCCTGCTCCAGCCCCGCGATCTGCTGGTCGAGCGTCGCGACCTGCTGCTGGGCCACGGCCTTGCGCTCCAGGGCCAGGCGCGCGAGGTCTTCGCGGCCGGCCGCCACTGCCTGTCGCGCCTGCTGCGCCAGCTTCTCCAGGCTCTCCTGGAGCTTGGCGCGCTGCAGCTCGAGCCGGCGCTTGGAGGTCGTGACATCGACGATGCCACGACGTACCTCCTGCAAGAGCTGGAGTTGCCGCTCATAGGCGTAGTCGAGCGTCTCTCGAGGGTCTTCGGCCCGATCCAGCAACCGGCTCAGCTTCACCTTGATCAGCGTGGTCATCCTGGAGATCAATCCCATGACGCTTTTCTCCTTTCCGCCCCGGACTGCCGAAGATGATTATAGGGGAGAGCGGGAGTCGAGGAAAGCGATGCCCCGAGCCGGTTGGCTGAGAAGGCTCCACAGGCTCTTGCCGATCCCTTTTCTCTCCTGTTAGCCTGTTCCTGTCGTCTCGGCTCGCAAGGGATGACGCGATCGGGCACCAGTCGGCGGGCGTTGGGGGCAGGTCAACGGTATGGAACTCATCGGCCTCCTGTTTTGGCTCTTGTTTCTTTTCTCCGCGCTCACTCCGGTCGTGCAGCGTCGCTTGCTGGACGCGCAGCGTCTGCGGACGATCCACCTGATCGAGCGCCGTCGCGGCACGCGCGTGATCACGTTGATCCACCGCCAGGAGTCGATCTCGTTTCTCGGGTTGCCGATAGCGCGCTACATCGATATCGAGGACGCCGAGGCGGTGCTTCGGGCTATCCGCCTGACGCCCGGCGAGTTGCCGATCGATCTCATCCTGCACACGCCTGGTGGGCTGGTGCTGGCGGCGGAGCAGATCGCCCAGGCACTCGTCCGCCATCAGGGCAAAGTGACCGTCTTCGTGCCGCACTACGCGATGTCGGGCGGGACGCTGATCGCGCTGGCGGCCGACGAGATCGTGATGGACGAGAACGCAGTGCTCGGGCCGGTCGATCCCCAGATCGGGCAATTCCCCGTTGCCTCGCTCCTCCGGGTCGTCCGGGAGAAGCCGATCGCTGAGATCGACGACCAGACGCTGGTCTTCGCCGACATCGGCGAGAAAGCGCTCCGGCAGGTGAGAGCCACCGTGATCGAAATCCTCACCACCAACGGGATGCAACGAGAGCAGGCCGAGCCACTGGCGGATACGCTCACCTGCGGGCAGTGGACGCATGACTACCCGATCACCGTCGAGGAGGCAAAGGCGCTGGGTCTGCCGGTCACGACCGGTATCCCGGAAGAGGTCTACCAGCTCATGGACCTCTACCCGCAGACGGCACAGCGGAGACCATCGGTGCAATACATCCCGCTCCCCTACGAGCCGCCCCAGCGCGACCGTGGCCGTGGCGAGCGGCGCCCTTGATCTGGCTGGATGGCCAGGCAGCCGGCGCGCTCGCGCGCTACCGCGGCGGTCGGGGGGCGCTTCGTTCAGCACTGCTACGCACCGACTCGCGAGGCGAAGCGCGTTTCGCCTGATCGTCCGGGCTGCTCGGCGTCCTGTGGCTCGCTGCCTGGCCCTCAGCACCGTCACATCTTCAGGCGACGCTTGCGCGTGCGGGACACGACTCTGCTATCGGGGCTTCGAATCGGCCTCCCCGGCACGCTGCCACTTTCTCAAGAACTCGGCGAAGTCGCGGGCATTGCGATCCCGTTGAGCCCACCCGAACAGCAGCTCCGCCCCGAACCGTTCTCGGCTGAACGCGAGCATACCAGACAGATCGTCGACCGGTTCCGAGCCCCCCAGAAGGCGCCCCAATCTCGAGTTTCCCAGCAGCACGGCGGTTGCTCGGCCAAACAGCCTCATGCTGGCGAACAGGCGCGCAGCCGCGCGGGACTGCTCCGGGGTCAGCCCCGCGAGCAGTGCCTCGTAGCTCCGGAGGCGCACCCCGGTGAACTTTTGCCCGGCGATGTCGAGCACGGTGATCTCCTCGATATCGCCCCAGGGTATACGCCGCCACCCGACTCCGGGAAAGTAGACTTCGAGGCCTGCCCGTGAAACCGCCACCCTATGGTGCTGCCCGCGCACTCGCTGGTAGAACCCAATCGCACCGAAAACCCCGAAGAAAACGAAGCCAATCAGCCCTACTATTGCTTCGATCAGGCTCTCGGAAAAGACCACCAGAGCGAGCCCCATAAGGGCGAACGCCGCAGCCCCCGTATATGCCAGCGCGGCCTTCCACACAGCCGAACGAATCTCGATGCGTTCCACCTCGCTCATCGCCACCTGTCCCCCTGGTTTGGTGCAGAACGTTGCGCGCTATGTGAGATACCCGCTGAGCGCACGTGCCGGATCACCCGCACGGGACTCCCTCACGATTCGAGCCTGACAGTCAATCGGCCGTCGCTCAGTAGTCCTGGCGTCGGAGCACGTGGACGCCGGCGTTCCGGCGATGGCTCAGGGCCCCCTCGTGCGCCGCTACATCTCGAGAGTCCAATGGATGTCGGCATGCCTCATTGGAGGCGGGCGTGTCCCGAACACCACTTCTCACCTCGACGTCTGGTACGAGATTCGCGATCGGCCCGCGGTATGTCAAGCGCCGCGGCCGCGATGCTGAAACCCTCTGCTGGCGTGCTTCGCTCTGGAGACCTCCGGTCTATGATGGATAGCAAATGGACACCGGTTGACTACACAATGAGCAACGGTTGGACAGTTGCTTGCCTGGCCATCGCCAGGGCCGGCATCTAGATTAGGGTGCGGCAGAAGTGCCAGCGTGCGCACTCGTCACCGGTAGTAAGATATTTTAGCTGCCGCGCGTGCCTGCGCAATCGCCCGCCTGGCATCCGATCCGTCGCTTCGCTCCCTGGCTCTTCGCTGTCGAGTCTCCTGTAGATAGACGATTAGGCCATCGTTCCGCTCGGTAGGGTACGCCCGATGCAGCGCTCGCGACGTTTTCACTCGAAGCCCGCCCTTCTCGCGCTGCTGCTCACGCTGCTCGCTCCTGCTTGTGGCGTGCCCACCGATACGCCGAGCA
>JADBJL010000043.1 GCA_014874455.1 Thermomicrobiaceae bacterium | reverse complement strand
TGTGCTCTTCCGATCTCGCGATAGACGGAGTCGGGGCAGGCGAAAGAGCCGCCTGCCCCGAGTAGACAATGACGGTGATGGGCGGGCGGCGGCAAGCGAGCGGTTTTACGGTGGCGCGCCGCCCGCGAGACCTCGACAGAAAGCGACGCGCATCACGCGGGAGGGTACTGCGGTGGCCGTCACTGCGCCGCGATCGGTCACAGGCGCTCGAGTCGCGGTCGACCCGCGGATGAGAAAACTGTACCTTCGCAGGCAGCTCGGCCTTTTCGGCTTGCTGCTGCCAGCGCTCGTCCTCCTGCTGGTTCTATTCGTTTACCCGATCGCTCGGCTGCTGGTCACCAGCATCTACGACCAGGGCGTGTTCACGCTGGCGCACTACCAGCGCATCGTGCAGGTCGACCTCTACCTGCGGGTCATGCGGACGACGTTCACGATCGCGCTTCAGGTCACCGCGATCTGCCTGGTTCTGGGCTATCCGCTGGCCTACTTCCTGTCGACCCTGCGCGCGCGCACTGCCCGGCTGCTCTTGATCCTGGTGCTCATCCCGTTCTGGACGAGCATCCTGGTGCGAACGTACGCCTGGATGGTGCTGCTGCAGCGTCAGGGCGTGATCAACCGGTGGTTGATTGAACTCGGGCTGATCGATGAGCCGCTGCGGATGATGTACAACCGCATCGGCGTGCTCGTCGGCATGGTACACGTGCTGTTGCCGTTCATGGTCTTGCCGACCTTCGCGGTGATGCGCGGGATCGACCGCGACCTGATCCGCGCCGCGCAGAACTTGGGGGCGACGCCGCTCCAGGCGTTCCTCCGCGTCTTCTTCCCGCTGAGCCTGCCCGGCGTCGCGGCAGGTAGCCTGCTCGTCTTCATCCTGGCACTGGGCTTCTTTATCACGCCAGCGCTGATGGGCGGGCGGACAGACATCATGATCGCGCAGCTCATGGAAGACCAGATCCGCACGCAGCTCAATTTCCCGTTTGCCGCGGCGCTCGGTACGGTGCTCCTGGCGGTGACCTTGGTGATCTTCGTGATCTACAACCGCTTGCTCGGGCTGGACAAGATCTTCGGAGGTGACGTGTCATGACGGTGCAGCCGGTGGCCCGTCCAGGCACACGGGTGCTGGCCGAGCGCCAGGCCCGGCCGCCGCGCTTCGCCTTCTCCTGGTCTCGTTTGCTGCTCGCGGCGCTGTGCGGCCTGGTACTCCTCTTCCTGGTCGCACCGGTGATCATCGTGATCCCGATGTCGTTCAGCGCGGCCAAGTATCTCTCGTTTCCACCTCCTGGATTTTCGCTTCAGTGGTACCAGAATTTCTTCAACCGGTCGGACTGGACGTCGGCGATGATCCAGAGTATTCGAGTTGCCTTCACAGTGATGATCCTCGCCACCATCCTCGGGATTACGGCGTCGTTAGCCCTGGTGCGGGGCAACTTCCCTGGCAAAGACTTCATCAACGCGGTCATCGTTTCGCCGCTCATCGTGCCGACCATCATCGTGGCGATCGCGGTCTACGGATTGTACGCGCGCTTGCACCTCGTACAGACCTTCCTCGGCCTCGTGCTGGCCCACACCGTGCTCGCGCTCCCGTACGTGATCGTGAACGTCACTGCGACGCTGAGAGGGTTCGATATCCGGCTCGAACAGGCAGCGCAGAGCCTCGGCGCGAGCCCACTCCAAACGTTTCGGTTCGTCACTCTACCGACAATAGCGCCTGGTATCTTTGCCGGGGCGGTCTTCGCCTTCATCGCCTCCTTCGATGAGCTGATCGTCGCGCTGTTCATCGCCGGCGCGCAGGGGCGGACGCTGCCGATGCGGATGTTCGAGGGGCTGCGGCTGGAGATCGATCCCACCATCGCGGCAGTCTCCTCGATGCTGATCACGTTTTCGGTTCTTGTCCTCCTCTCGGCGGAGCTCGTTCGTCGCCGGGGTCGCAGCGAGCTGTAGTCGATGACCGCCGATCTGCAACAATTACGGCTAAGGCCTTGGCCGGCTGCACCGTGCCCGGCGAGCCAGGAGGGACGCGACCGCATGGTTGAGCCGGTTTCGACGCGAGCCGCGCCAGCGACGCGGTCTCCGTCGCCACTGGAATCACGCCGCTTCCGGCGTGTGGTCATGGTGCTTCTCGCACTGCTCACTGTCGGTTGGGTGCTGTGGGCGGCGCGAGGAGCACTCGTCCCCTTCGCATTGGGCGCTGTCGCCGCTTATCTCCTGGCACCGCTGGTCGCGGTTCTGGAACGGCTCAACCCGATCCATTCGCGGTTTCCATCACTGGCCCGCACGCTGGCTATCCTGCTGAGCTACATCGCGGTGGGAGGGCTGCTGGCGCTCGTCGGCATGCTGCTGGTACCACCACTGATCAGACAGACGACCCAGTTCGTCCAGGCGGTACCGCAGTACATCGCGGCTGTGAACGAGCAGCTCCTCGCCTGGCTCGAGCGGTACCAGGCCGAGGTACCGCCGCAGCTCCAGAACCAGATCGAGAACAGCCTCTCGGGGCTCGGCTCGCTTGTCATCTCGGCCGTTCAGAGTGCCATCAAGACGACGTTCAACGCGATCGGTGTCGCCATCGGGTTCTTCTCGGCGGTCGTGCTCTTGCCGTTCTGGCTGTTCTACGTCCTGAAGGACGAGCCACGTGGCGTTGCCTGGTTCTACGGCCTCTGGCCTGAGGCCTGGCGCAATGATGTGCGGGCTGTCGTGGGCATCGTCGACCGGACGCTGGCCGCGTACATTCGCGGCCAGCTCCTACTCGGCGTGGTGATCGGTGTCGCTACCGGGGTCGCAATGGCGATAATTGGCATGCGGCAGCCGATTGTCCTGGGACTGATCGCTGGCGTCCTCGAGCTCGTGCCGATCCTCGGGCCCATCTTGACATTCATCATCATCGCACTCGTGGCTCTCGCGACAGAGCCATCCAAGCTCCTCTTGGTCGGTGTCGCGTTCATCGTGATCCAGCAACTGGAAAACAATCTTCTTGTGCCGCGTATTCACGGGCACGTGGTACAGATGAGCTCAGCTCTGGTCATGCTCCTCGTCGTCGTCGGTGGGGCGCTCTGGGGTATCGTCGGCATGATCGTCATCGTCCCCCTCGCCGCCATTTGCCGTGACGTGTTCCGCTACCTCTATCATCGCCTCGGCGACGAACCATCGGGGTAGACAGGCGCGTGCTCGGCGAGGCCTGGCTTTGGGCCCTTCAGTCGTGCGAGCTGTCGCTCCCGTCGTCGGCTGACGAGCTTCTCCCGGAAAGCGTCGGCATCGTCGGTGTGGCGACCACCAGGTCGAGATAGGGAGTTAGAGCCTCCGCTAACCCGGTCATCTCCGGCTTGACTCGAAGCTGGGGGAAAAGGATAACTTCTCGGATGTTCTGCTGATTCGTGAACAACATCACGAGGCGGTCGATCCCGAGACCGAAGCCACCGGTCGGTGGCATGCCGTACATGAGAGCGTTGATGAAGTCCTCGTCGACCGGCATCGCCTCCTCATCGCCGAGCTCGCGGTCGCGCGCCTGTTCCAGGAAGCGAGCGAGCTGATCGAGGGGATCGTTCAATTCAGTGTAGGCGTTGGCCAGCTCCAGTCCGCCGATGAAGAGCTGGAAACGTTCGACCAGGCGCGGGTCGTCCGGCTTCCGCTTGGCGAGCGGTGAGAGCTCGACGGGGTAGTCGTAGACGAAGGTGGGTTGGATCAGCCGAGGCCGGACGAACGACTTCAGCAACTCGTCGAGGATCCGTGGCCACACCGTGGTGGGCTGGACATCGGCACCGAGAGCGCGGGCACGAGCATAGAGCTCGGCCTGATCAGTGACTTGCAGAAAGTCGATGCCCGTGTACTCGATCAGGGCCTCACGCAGCGAGACCCGCCGCCACGGGGGCGTGAGGTCGAGAGTATGTTCCCCCCAGGGGATGACCAGCGTGCCCAGCGCCTGCTCGGCCGCGTAGACGACCATCTCCTCACACATCTGCATGACGTCCAGGTAGTCGCAATAGGCGGCGTAGAATTCGAGCATGGTGAACTCGGGGGAATGGCGTGCATCGATCCCCTCGTTGCGGAAGTCCTTGCAGATCTCGTACACCCGCTCATACCCGCCGACCAGCAGCCGCTTGAGGTAGAGCTCGTCGGAGATGCGGAGGTAGAAGGTCTGGTCGAGCGCGTGATAGTAGGTCGTGAAGGGCCTCGCAGCCGCGCCACCGTAGATCGGCTGCAGCGTCGGCGTCTCGACCTCGAGGAAGCCTCGCTCATCCAGGTAGCGCCGGAGAGCGCGGATGAGCTGCGCACGCACGACGAAGATGCGGCGCACCTGCTCGTTGGTCAGGAGGTCGACATACCGCTGACGGTAGCGCGTCTCGACATCGCTGAGCCCTCGCCACTTATCGGGCGGCGGGTTGAGCGCCTTGGTGAGCAGGCGGAACTCCTGTACTTGAACTGAGATTTCACCTGTTCGCGTGCGGAAGAGGTGTCCTTGAACCTCGATGAAGTCGTTGAGATCGATGAATCGCTTGAACCAGGCGAGTCGCTCGTCACCGAGCAGGTCTCGCCGCAGGTAGATCTGAATCGCTCCCGAGCCGTCCCGGATGTGGCAGAAGACGATGCGGCCCAGGTCGCGTATGGCGACGACCCTGCCCACTACCGCGACCACCTCTGGATCTGGCTCCCCGCCGAGCGATGGTTCGATGGCCGTGAAGCGGGCGAGCGCTTCTGCAGCGCTGTGCGTCCGGAGGGCACGCGGTGGGTAGGGATCGAGACCCTGCTCACGCAGGGTGCGCAACTTTGCGAGGCGCTGTTCTTGCTGGTCATTCAACCCCATGGTCATGCGCTCCTCAGGTACCCTCGGCTGGCGCCCTTCACAGCATACAGCCGCGGCGCGGTCAGGCGCCGCGGCTGTCGCCGAAGGTCGTGTCCTGGTCAGTCGACCCGCTGGATGGTCAGACGAGTCTCGCCGCCCGGGGCGCGAACGACAACGGTATCGCCCGGTCGCTTGCCGAGCAGCGCAGCGCCGACCGGCGACTCGATCGAAATGCGGCCCTGCATCGCGTTCGCTTCCTCAGGGCTAACGATGACCCAGGTCTCGGTCGTCCCTTCTTCGTCGACAACCGTGACCCGCGAGCCGAGCTGGACGAGGTCGTGACGACGCTCGTGAGTCATCACCTGAGCGCGACGCAGGATATGCTCGATCTCGCGAATGCGAGCCTCCGCCAGAACCAGCTCCTCCTTGGTGTCCTCGTACTCGCTGTTGTCGGAGATGTCGCCCTCGGTGCTCAGTTGCTGCAGACGTGCGACCAGCATGGGCACCTTAACGGTTCGAAGCTGCTCCAGCTCGTGCTCTAGTTGTGTCTTCCCTTCGAGCGTGAGAACGACCGGACGCTCACGCACCATAGACATGTCCTTGCTCTAGCCCGGCTGCCCGGGCTACTCGACCGAAACCCGGCAAAGTGAAGAGATGAGACATGCACCAGGCCGTTGTCCCGTTTCAACGTCACGAGGCCCTGGAGTCCGGGCTCCTGACATGCAAAGCCGAGGAACCCTCCTCGGCAGCCCGCTCCTCCATGTCTCCCGAACGCACAACAGAACCGCCCCGGCAGTCATGCCGCTGGCGAGCCAGACCTGTGCACCCCCTCGGTGGGTGAGAAGGGACTCGAACCCCTGACCTCGCGGATGTGAACCGCGCGCTCTGACCGGCTGAGCTACTCACCCATTTCCTACGCACGAGTCTACCACAGGGGCGGTACGGTCAGCAAGGCCGAGGCGGCCGATGTCGAGGCCGCTCTGCGCTCACGATAGCTCGACGTCAACTACGACGCTCGTGTTCCTCCACCGCCTCTTCGATGATGCGCCGAGCAACGCGGAGGGCATGAAAGACCCTGTTGCGTTCGCGTCGCAGGGACTGCAGCAGGGGGTAGTAACCGACATCGTGCGGATCCATGGTCGCGAGTTCACGCGCTCGTTGCAAACCTGGAAGCGGCCTCGTCGGTAGGGCCGGATCCTGGTCGAACGGGCCACGCGCGGTGTAGTTGACAGGAACCAGCGCGCGGCTGACTGCCATCAGGCACCGGTTGAGCCGGTCGACCGAAGCGTCGTCTGCTGGCTTCGAGCAGCGCTCGTCGAGCTTACGTGCTGCTTCGAGCAATCGCTGGCACTCTAGAAGCACTGCGTCGAGGTCAAGCGGTACGGCCGCTACGGAAGACAGCTCCTCGAGCGTGCCATAGATCTCTTCGACTGCCCGTGACTGTCGAAACGGCAGAACCGGGGCTGTCGCGAGCTGCCACACGGTGGCCAGCAGGACGCGCGTATCGCGGACGAGGTTGGCTGGATCGATCTTGTCGATCGTGTCTTCCGTCGTGTGCCACCACCAGCCCAGACCACCGCGGCGGGCTCTCGATCCGCCGATGAGTGCCCCGATGTCTCCTTCCTCCTGGGTCTCGCCTTGCTCCGAGATCGAGCAGAAGAGCGACGGGATGCCGCATCCCCAGAAACTCTGGTCGCCGAGGCGGCCAATGCGCCGGTAGTCGAGCTGCTGGCCGGTCAGCGCCTGGATCACATCACGGGCGAAGTCGTAGGTCTCGGCCATGGTCGGCGCTTCCGTTAGCACTGTGGCGCCGACCGCGCCGGGGGAATCGATGTTCACGTGCGCGACGCAGCGCTCCCAGAGCTCCTCCCAGGCATAGTCCGCATACCAGGTGGAAGTCGCGTAGCGGGCGTGCGAGTGGCCTGACCAGAAGGCGAAACGCACGGAGCGGCGGATGCCTTCGCGCTGCTGACTCAGCAGGCGCGCGACTTCGAGCATCAAGGCGTTGGCACTGCCGTTGTCCATCGCTCCATAGTGCCACGAGTCCACGTGGCCGCTGAAGAGGACGAAGGTGCCGTCACCGTTCGGTGCGGCGAGTTCGGCGATTAGTAGGGGCAACGGGCGCCAACCAGTGTCGACCTCCGTCTTCAGCCGCACGCGGAGCGGACCAGCCTGCAGCAACTCCTTGAGACGCTCTCCTGACTGCCGGGTGACTGACACGTGGGGCTTGGTCGGTAAGAGGCCGATTGTCTCGACAGTTGGGCTACCCCACACCGGTGAGATAATCATCTCGTGCAGGTGCTCGCCACTGATGTGGATGACGCCAGCCACTCCCTGTCGCTCGGCAATCGCCGCCTTTTCCGGCGTCGCGAGACCCTCGGCCAGCACGACCCTTCCGCGAGCCTCTCGCCCCTCGTACTCGGCTTCGCGGCCGCTACCGACGTAGACCAGCTCTCCTGCTATCCCTTCCGGACCGGTCGAGACGGAGAACGAGTGGGTAATACAGGGGAGCTGCTCCCCGGTTCCGACGATGGCTAGCGACGCTGAGACCGGCAGGCTTACCAGGCAGATCGGCGCGTGGCGCGTGACCGTGAGGCCGAACTGACGGACGACCGACTCGATGTAGTCGAACGCGCGCGCCTCTTCTGGGGTGCCAGAGAGGCGTACCCATTGGGCGATCGCCCTGACGTGTCGCATCAGCTCATCGGACGAGACCTCCGCGAGCGCTCGCTCGAGCCCTTGCTGGTGCATCATGGTCACCTTCCAGTTCGTGCCATCTCCGCTAGTACGAAGCGCCATGGTCAGTCGCACTCGGCGATGCACTCGATTTCGACCAAGGCGCCGGCGGGCAGGCGGGCCGCTTGCACCGTACTGCGCGGCGGAGGGGTCTGGCCGAAGTACCGTCCGTAGACAGCGTTGAACTCGGCGAAGTCGTCGAGATTCGCCAGAAAGCAGGTCGTCTTGACGACGCGGTCGAGCGAGCTGCCGGCGGCTTCGAGGATTGCCTTCAGGTTCTCCAGGACTCGCTCGGTCTGAGCGGCAATCCCGCCTTCGACCAGTTTGCCCGTCGCGGGATCGAGAGGAATCTGCCCCGCAGTGAAGACAAGGTTGCCGATACGCACGCCCTGCGAATACGGCCCGATCGCCCTCGGTGCGCGCTCGGTACTGATCACCTGCTTCGCCATCCTTGCCTCCCTCCCGCGCGCAGCGCCTACCACTGCCCGCACTCTAACACCGCCTGCTTCGTGCTACAAGACGCACGGCTGGCATGGGCCGCTCGCGTGGTACACTCAGGGGGCCAGTGTCCGAACAGGGGCGGCACCGGTAGGGGAAGCGGATGGGAGAATGGTCAACAGGGCTCGGACGTTTCAGGCCGCCAGCTTTCGAATCCTCCGTTTGCCTTCGCCGAATCTCCTCGTTCTGGTTACCGCCTTTCTCGGCCTAGTCACCGCACTCGTCACAGGGTCGCTGCTGGCCTATGGCCTGACCCGCGGGCCCACGATGTACCACGGGGTTCGGATCGGCGGGATCGACGTCGGTGGGATGACGCCCGCGGAAGCGAAGTCTCGTGTGGAAGCGTCCTATGCCTCGTTCAGCGCTGGTGCCCTCCTGGTTGAAGCAGGCAATCGCACGTACCAGTTTCCGCTCCAGGATTTAGGGGTGACAGCCGATGTGGACGAGGCAATCGCCGAGGCATACGGTTATGGCCGGTCGGGCGACATGTGGCGCGATTCGGCCGATTGGTTCCGTGCCCTCGTCGTGGGCTACGATGTGCCGCTGCGGGTGAGGCTAGATCCGCAGGCGGTCCTCACTGCTCTCGATCGGATAGCGCCGGATGTCACGCGTGCGGCACGAAACGCGCGCTTCCAGCTTAAGGATGGTGAGGTCACCATCGAACCGGATCAAGCGGGTATCGGCATCGACGTACCGGCGACCTATCGCGCCCTGCAGCGGCAGGTGGCGACGCTGTCACCGCGGCCGGTCTCGCTCGAGCTGGTCGAGATCGAGCCGGAGGTGACCACCCACGACCTGGAGCCGTTGCTTCCGAAGGCGCGCGAGCTGTTCGGCCAGCCGTTCTACCTGCTCCATCACAACACCCGGTGGGAGATCGCACCGAACGTGCTCCTGAACTTTGTACAGCTCGTGCCCGGCGAGAGGGGTCAGCAGGGGCTCGTTGCTGATCGCTCCGCACTCGAAGCGTATGTCGCGACCGTCGCCGACCGTGCGTTCGTCGCCCCGAAAGACGCGACTGTTCGCTGGGAGGCTGGCCGCTTCGTGGTCGACCCGCCGGTGGCTGGCCAGGAGCTTGACCCGGCGGCGACGGTAGAGGCAGTGTTGTCCGCACTCGCGGCCGGGCGGCACGAAACCGACGTGCAGGCCAGGCCGGTACCAGCAGCGGTCACCGCTGACATGGCAGAAGAGGCCGCAGGGCGCGCGCAGCGACTCGTTGATGGCCCGCTGACGCTCCGCTGGGATGGCGGCTCTCTCGACATCGGGCCGGAGCAACTGGCGTCCCTCCTGACCTTCGTGCGAGAGGAACGCGGAGGAGCAGTCACCGGCCTCGCGGTCGAGGTTGACCGTGAGCAGCTACGCAAGGTGATGGAAGAGCTAAGCGGGCGGGTACATGTCCCAGCGCGGGACGCCAGGCTGAGGTACGTGAATGGCCAGGTGCAGGTCGTCGAGCCCGAGCAGACCGGTCGTGAGCTGGATGTCGAAGCATCGGTCGAGCGTGTTCAGGCAGCGATTCTCGACAATAGCAGCGAGGTCGAGCTCGTGACCCGTCCGGTGCAGCCGCAGATCACCTCAGCCACGGCGGCCAAGATCGTGATCCGGGAGCTGATCTCTTCTGGCCAGACGTACTACGGGGGCTCGGTACCCAACCGGAGGCACAACGTCGAACTCGCCACCCAGCGCGCCGACGGCGCGCTGGTACCACCTGGCGGAGTCTTCTCCTTTACCGGCACCGTGGGCGAGATCAACTTGGACAGCGGTTACAAAGTCGGCTACGGCATCGTCGCGACCAATGGGCGCGTCTCGACCGTACCATCGGTCGGCGGAGGCGTCTGCCAGGTATCGACCACGCTCTTCCACGCGGCGTTCTGGGGTGGGTTTCCGATCGTAGAGCGGAACTGGCACCTGTACTGGATTCCGCTCTACGGCCAACCACCGAGCGGCATCACCGGCCTCGATGCGACGGTGGACACCGATTACGGGCTAGACTTCAAGTTCAAGAACACGACGGACGACTGGATCGCGATCGTCGCTCGGGCGGACGGCCAGTGGGTGCGCTTCGAGATCTGGGGCACCAAGCCGGACTGGCGTGTCGAAGTGGATGAGCCGATCGTCACGAACGTGGTGAAGGCTGACCCGACTCCGGTCTACAGGGAATCCCCTGACCTGGCACCCGGGCAGCAGGTCGTCGTCGAGCAAGCGCGAGACGGCTTCGACGTCGAGATCCGTCGCCGGGTCTACCGGGGTGACCAGCTCATCGACGAGCTGGTACTGCGGAGCCACTACCTGCCGTCATCGAACGTGACGCTGGTCGGGCCGAGCGAGTCATCGGAAACCCCGAGCGAGCCGAGCGCGCCCGCGCAACCGACGCCGGAGCCGGTACCGCAACCCGGCCAGTAGCGCGCACCGGTACGGTCTGGCCCCACACGGTATCCGCACCCCGGACGTAGGGGTGCGGACAGGGGAGAGCGAGTGTATGGCAGGGCGATGATTACCAAGGCCCTCGCTCGCGATAGCGCTCTCAGGTACGCTTACAGTACGTTTTCAGATGTACAGGGAGCGCGGGAAGGCGGAACGCTCTTGGCTCAACGGTGGAGCAACCAACGCGAGATGCTGATCTTGGGAGCGCTTATCGGCGCGACGGTGGGCGCGTGGGTCGGGGCTCGGGCCAGGGACTACGCGGCGGCGCAGAGCAGACCGCGGGTGATCGACTGGGAACGAGCACGAACGATCGCTATCCGCATGAACGCAAGTTCCCGCTTGTCTGCGAGTGAACGGGTCGCCCTGACGCGGTACTATCGCTCCCTGGTCGAGCGCGCCGTCCCCTTGATCGCTGACTATACGGGTGAAACACTCCCATCCCCAGCCGAACACGTCTACGCGTTCGACCGGATCGACTGGATCGATGCCAACCTGGAGGGCTTTGCGGAAGTACTGCGACCCCTGGAGATGCTCCCCGACCTACCCGGACAACCGGCCTTGCGCCTAGGGCTCCTGGTATGGGGACGCCTCAGCCAGGCAGTCGCGACGACGGAAGTAGGACTCTTGCTCGGCTATCTCGCGCGGCGTGTGCTCGGCCAGTACGATCTCGTCCTGCTCGGTCGAGAACCGCTGGCTGCCGGCCGGCTCTACTTCGTCGAGCCGAACGTTGCCTGGCTCGAACGGGTACTCCGGCTCGATGGCTCGGACTTTCGCTTCTGGTTGGCTTTACACGAGACGACCCACGCCTTCGAGTTCGAGGCCCATCCATGGCTGCGCGACTACGTGAACGGTCTGATCCACGACTGGGTGAGGCTTCTGCAAGCCGATACCGAAGCGCTCAAGCGCGTCTGGCAGGCGGTGCGCGATCTGCCCTCCGTCGTTCGCGGTGACAGCGAGCGCTCATGGCTGGAACTGTTCATGAGCCCGGAGCAGCGAGCACTGTTCCAGCGGCTGCAAGCAGTCATGGCGCTCATCGAGGGGTACAGTAACCACGTCATGCACGCAGTGGGGCGCTCGATTATTCCGACCTACTGGGCGATCGTCCACCAGTTCGAACGACGCCAGCAGCAGCGCTCGCCGGCCGAGCAGTTGCTCGCCCGCCTCACCGGGCTCGACCTCAAGTTGGAACAGTACCGGCTGGGCGAGGCATTCGCCGACCACGTCGTGCAAAACTATGGTCACGACATGCTCCGCTTCGTCTGGGAAGGTCCGGACTACCTCCCGACGGTCGACGAACTGCGGGCGCCTGACCGGTGGGTCGAGCGGGTACGCCGGCGACCAGTTGCCGAGGATGTACCGGTTCCTGGGTCGCACTGACGAGCCGGGCCTCTCTGGGAGGGAAGCGTGACCCTGGACGTCGCTGCCATCGCTGAGGAGCTCCAGCGGCTGGCTTTCGAGACGGCCACAGGGGAGTGCGATGGCTGGAACGCGCTCGAGAAGGCAGTTCGCCAGCTCGACGAGGCGAATCTTGAGGAGCGGCTGCGAACGGCGAAGACGTCGTGGCTCCTGGCGCGCGCGACGCACAGCTACCGAGGTGCCTGGCCTAGCCCTGCAGTACCGAATCGGTACGGCGTGGTCGCGACGGATGGGTCGCTGCTTAACCCCGATCGTCACAGCCCGGTTCGATACTATGTGATCAACCTGGGTGGTGTCGTGCTCTCCTACGGCGAGCCGTCGGGCGCTCGGATGGGGTCTCATGCCCGGCTCTACGCGAGCGAAGACGATCTCTATCTCAGTGACCTATCGCGCCGGATACCTGTCAGTGGTGCGGTGCTGGGCTTCAGGCGGGCTGTCGAGGAACTGCAGCACGCGGTCGAACTCGTCAGGTCGGCGGATCCTCCAGTGGTTGTCCTGCAGGACGGCACGCTGATCCTCTGGGGGCTCGAGAGCCAGCCGGACTTCGTCGCGAACTGGGCGCTGGGCCCGTTTCTCGATGCCTTGAAGGCGTTGCGCGAGGCGCAGGTGCCCGTGGCCGGGTTCATCAGCTATCCCGGTTCCAGTGACGTGATGAATGCTCTGCGTGTCTCAGTCTGCGACTATCCGCCTCAGGGTCGGACTGTCAATTGCGATCACTGTCGCGCTCGGATCTTCACGGAGGGGCACCATCCTGCCTGCGACATTCTCCCCGACGTGCCGGATCGCGTGCTGTTCGAGCACGTCATGCGGCTCGAGCCGGGCGCGCGCTCGAACGTGTTCGCGAGTGGCTCGACGATCCTCGACCGCTATCCAGAAGATGACCGGATCCAGTTTTTCTATCTCCATACCGGAACCGAAGTGGCACGCGTCGAGGTTCCAGCGTGGGTAGCGCGAGATCGAGCGATACTCGAGCTCGTGCACGCGGCCATCGTCGACCAATGCTCGCGTGCCCGCGGCTATCCTCTGGCCCTCCAGGAAGCGCACGAGCTGGCAGTCATCCGAGCCGAGGAACGACGCGCCGTCGAGATCCTGGTCGACCGGCTCCTCGCTGAACATGGCGTGGTCATGCGCCGGTCGGCGAAAGACCGTAGCAAGCGAGGCCGGTATGTGTGACCAGTCCGGAGCAGAGCGTGTAGGCGAGATCATCGAGACGAGCACGGTAGGCTTTGTCGCTGAGTGCGACGAGCTCCACTGTCTCCCGCCCCTGGGTTCGCTTGTCCGGGTGCGCGGCGCGGAAGGAGAGGTGATTTACGCGGTCGTCACCTACGGGGAAACGGGAAGCATCGATCCGGGGAGGCGTGTCGTCCGGCGGGGATCGGCTGACCTGCGCGACCAGGCGATCTACCAGCGCAATCCGGAACTTCGGCATGTACTGCGCTCGGTGTTCTCGGCGGCGGCGATCGCCTATCGACGCGGCGACCGGCTGTCGTACCTGCTGCCGCCACTTCCGCCTCCGCTCCACTTTTCGGTGGAGCGCGTGTCGTTACCGGAGGCGCAGGAGGTGACCGATCAGCCGCGCTACTTCGCGATCCTGGCTCAGTACCGGGGAGAGATCCCGGCCGACCAGCTTCTGGCCGCCCACGCGCGCTATCTCTACGACGTACGCCAGAGCGATCGCGACTGGCTAGAGCGTGCCGCACGGGAGCTGGCCCGCATCTTCAAGCATGACTATGACCGTCTCGTCCCGCTCCTGGAAGCGCTCGATCCCGATCTGGCCTGAACAGCGACTCGCAGCGCCGCCGGGCGACGCCTGGGCATGCCTGCTGGCCGAGGTGGCCGCCTGCCGGGCCTGTCCTGGTCTGGGCCGGCCCGTCGCCGGGCCGGGCGACGGGCCTGTGCCAGCCCCGATCGTCCTGATCGCCGAGGCGCCTGGCCGCTTCGGCGCTGTCCGGACGGGTGTACCGCTCACTGGAGATCGTACGGGGCAGGCGGTTCACCGCTTGCTGGCGCTGGCGGGTATCCCGCCGGAACTCGTCCACCGGACGAACGCGGTATTGTGTCATCCGGCTGATCGGCAGGGTCGAAACCGCTGCCCGCGGTCTACCGAAACCAGGCGATGTGTGCGCTGGCTGGCCCGGCGGCTCGAGATCGTCGGCCCACAGATCGTTGCCGCACTCGGCACGGTGGCACTGACCGCGCTCGACTGGATCGAGCCGCACGGTCTCTGCCTTTCGGAAGGGGTCGGGAAGCCGACGAGGTGGAACGGGCGCTGGCTCGTGCCGCTGTATCACCCCTCTCCGCGGACGGTGGCGCACCGCCCCCTCTGGCGACAGGAGGAGGACTGGCGGGTACTCGGCGAACTCTGGCGTTCCATCGCCTGCTCAGTGCCGGAAGTGGCGCACACCGGTGAACACCATCGCGATGTCCAGGCGGTCGGCTGCGGCGATCACCTCTTCGTCCCGGCGACTCCCGCCCGGCTGGACGACCGCGGTGACGCCCGCCTGGGCGGCGACCTCGACGCTGTCGGGGAAAGGAAAGAAGGCGTCGCTGGCCAGGACGCTACCCCGCGCACGTTCTCCGGCTCGCCATACCGCGAGCCGAACGGCATCCACGCGGTTCGGCTGGCCCCCGCCGATCCCTACCGTCGCGGTATCCTGGGCCAGCACGATGGCATTGGATGTCACGAACCGTACGACCCGCCATGCGAAGCCGAGCGCTCGGCGCTCCTCGGGTGTGGGCGAACGCTGGGTGACGACTCTCCATAAAGCTGGGTCGACCGGCTCGTAGTCAGCCTGCTGCACGAGAGCCGCGCCGTCGAGGGAGCGGATGCTCCATGAGCCAGACTCGGGAGGCTCGGGCGCGAGCACGACGCGGAGGTTGCGCTTTCGCCGCAGGAACGCGAGCGCCCCGTCCTCGAACGCTGGCGCGAGCACGATGTCGAAGACGCGCTCGGTCAGCGCTGAGGCTGTCCGGGTATCGAGCGCTTGGTTGAAGGCGACGATGCCGCCGAAAGCGGAGATGGGGTCGCTGGCCAGAGCCTGCTCGTAGGCTGTGTGGAGATCCGAGGCATGCGCCGCGCCGCAGGGGTTTCCGTGCTTGACGATAACTGCCGCTGGCTGAGGCAGGGCGGACACAGCCTGCCATGCGGCGACGGCATCGAGGTAGTTGTTGTAGGACATCTCCGGCCCGCTGACCACCGTCCAACGTTGTATCCCAGAAGGGCCCGCCGCTCGAAGCAGGTGGTAGAGTGCTGCCTGCTGGTGCGGGTTCTCGCCGTAGCGCAGTTCACGCGCCCTCTCGAGAGCGATGGGGAGCTGGTCGGGTAGCGGATCCGCTTGGCGCAAGTAATCGGCGATCACTGCGTCGTAGTTCGCGACGTGGGCAAACGCCTTGGCGGCCAGGCGGCGTCGTTCGTCCAGCGGAACGGCGTTCGGCCCGCCATCGGCGAGCCACCGGAGCACGGGCTCGTAGTCGCGCGGATCGACGAGCGGCAAGACCGAGGGGAAATTCTTGGCTGCGGCACGCAACAACGCTGGCCCGCCAATGTCGATGTGCTCGAGCGCCACGTCGAGCGACGGGTCGGATCGAGCCACCTCGGCGAAGGGGTAGAGGTTCACGACCACGAGATCGATCAAGCCGATCCGGTGCTCAGCCAGAGTCGCCAGATGGTCGGAACGGTCACGCCGGGCCAGAATTGCGGCGTGGATCGCCGGGTGAAGGGTTTTGACGCGGCCCTCGAGCAATTCGGGGAAACCGGTGACGGCGGAAACCGGTATGGCCCGAACCCCGGCGTCTTCAAGCGCCCGCAGCGTGCCGCCGGTCGACACGATCTCCCAACCCTGATCGACGAGACGCTGCGCCAAGTCAACGATACCCGTCTTGTCCCAAACAGAGAGGATGGCTCGCACAGCCGTCAAACTCCCTTCTCGCGCTCCGCTGAACGGGGGCGCACGACGCGTGGCAGGATTTCGACGTCGCGCTGGAAGACTTCTCGGAAGAGGCCAGCCCGCGACTGGGCACGTTCGATCTCCATGGAGGGGTAGGTCTCGCTGATGCCGTAGATCGTCACATAGTTGTCATGGACGACGACATCGACGTCCTGAATCACCTGGAGGTGGCCTGCATCCAACCCCTCGGCGATACGCAGGATGGCGGCCATCTGGTCGACCACCGGTCGCGCCACGCGGGGGAGACGCTGGTAACCATAATGTTGGGGGGAAGGATGGGCGGCCCGGTGGTAACGGGCGATGTTGGCGATCTGGAGCTGCTGCAACTGGCTGAAGCCGCGCAGCGGCACGGCCATAATCCGGTCGAAGCTGTGCCGATGGTGGTCTGCCATTGAGCGTAGCTGGCCGCAATCGTGCCAGAGCGCGGCTGCGGCGAGCAGGTCGCGTCCCTCGTCGGGTAGTCGGAGTGGCTCCTTGAGGAGATCGAAGAGGCGGAGACTGAGGAACGCCACGTGGCGGCTATGGTCAGGATCTGGAGTTTCGATATTCGCGGCTGCCAGCGCGCGGGCGACTGATCGGTCGCTCTCGAGCAAGTCCGTCTTGCGTGCCACCGCGTTGCCTCCCCGAGACTCGGGCACGCACACGCACTGTGGATGATGCCAGGCGTGAACGCCCGTGACCAGATGGCGGCGTTGCGCTACAGCCGATTCACGACGAGCTTGGTGATCGCGCGGAGGGTTTCGAAGACGCCGACGCCCTGGATAGCGATGGCCTCGAAGCGTGGCACCCGCATGGGGTTGAGGTAGCGATCTAACACGGGAGTCGGCAACGCGTCGGGGAGGTCCATCTTGTTGTACTGGAGCACCAGCGGGAACTCGAGGAACTTCTTGCCCTGCGCGGTGAGATTCTGTCCCAGTTCTCGCAAGCTCTGCAGGTTCTCGGCCAGCCGGTCGCGCTTCGCGTCTGCCACGAAGACGACACCGTCGGCGCCGTTGAGCACGGCCACGCGCGTGCGCTCGTACAGCACCTGCCCTGGTACGGTGTAGAGGTGGAACCGGATGGTGAAACCGTGGACTTTCCCCACGTCGAGCGGAAGGAAGTCGAAGAACAGCGTACGTTCAGCCTCGGTGGCGATCGACAGCAGCTCCCCCTTGCTGTGCGCGGGGATACGGGCATGGATGTATTGCAGGTTCGTCGTCTTGCCGGACAATCCTGGCCCGTAGTAGACGATCTTGCCGTGTATCTCGCGGGCAGCGACGTTGATCAGTGCCATGGACGCGTATCGACTCCTATCAGCTTGGGTGGTTATCGGGCCCCTGTGGTTCCTTGCCGAAGATCAAATCTATCGTATCCTGGGCTGCACGTCTGGACTGCTTCTGCCGGGGGCGTGCCACCCTCGGCGCGCGCTGCTTCTGAAGATCCAGGATCGCAGCGAGGGTGCTCGCAGTTCGCTTCACCAGGACTCGGATGAGGCCCACCTGCACCTGCTCGTCGAACAGCACGACCAGCAGCCAATGCGTGCTGACCGTCTCCGTAACGATGCGCTCCCGTAACCCCTCGTGCAGGACGGTCTGGAAGCTCTCCTCCTTTAGCAGACGAGCGATCTCCTGCAGAGAGGCGTAGGCGGCCGCGATCAGGACGCCGAGGTCGGCGAGCCCAGAACGCTGCTCCCTGCTCTCCGCGGCGATTACTCGCCCCGCGCGGTCGATGACCATGCTCAGTGAGGCGTTGGAGTCAGCCATTAGCCGCTGCAAGCACGCTGCCACTTGGGCAACAGCATCTGGCGAAATCACCAGGCGCTCAGTCTTGCGTTCGCTCATTTTCGATGCCACCGAGTCCGTAAACGCTGACCGACACCGTGTCGCTGCACGATCGCTACATGATTCCAGATACCACAGCCCGTGCTTCCCCGCCCGGCGCTGCGACGATAGTGCCGATGATCCATCCCTCGCCGAGCTGTCGCTGTACCGCGGGGGCGTCGCTCGGATGGACGATGACGACGTAGCCGATCCCCATGTTGAAGACGCGGAACATTTCGCTCTCGGCGATACACCCGCGTTCCTGGATATACCGAAAGAGCGGCGGCACCGGCCAGCTCCCAGCCTCGATCGACGCCTGGAGCCCGCTCGGGATGATGCGAGCGACATTCCCAGCCAACCCTCCGCCGGTGACATGGGCCAGTCCATGAAGGGTTCCAGCATCGAGCAGCGGCTCCAGAACCGGGAGATAGCAGCGGTGCGGCTCGAGCAAGAGATCGCCGAGCGGGCGGTCAGCCCAGGGAGGCACCTCGACGAGTCGTCGCCGTGCCTCCTCCGGGTCGCCGTCGAGGCCAAGTGCGGCCCGCGCCAGGGTGAAACCGTTGGTGTGGAGTCCGGAGCTTGCCAGCCCGATCAGCAGGTCACCTTCCCGGATGGCCGAGCCGTCGATCACTCGGTCACGGCGTACGGCTCCGACGATGCACCCTGCGAGGTCGTAGGCGCCTGGCCGGTAGATGCCCGGGAGCTGCGCCGTCTCACCCCCGATGAGCGCGCAGCCAGCCGCCGAGCATGCCTCGGCCATACCCTCGACCAGCTCTTCCAGCAGTGCGGGATCGAGCCCCGATGTGGCGAAATAATCCAGGAAGAACAGCGGCCTCGCGCCACATGCCAGGATATCGTCGATACAGTGGTGTACGAGGTCGATGCCGATCCCGCGGTGACGACCGACGAGTGCTGCGACGAGCACCTTGGTGCCCACGCTGTCGATGCTCGAGACGAGCACGTACGGGTTACGTTCGCCCGGTGCAACGTACAGGCCACCGAAGTGGCCGATCTCTCCCAGCACACCAGGCGTGAAAGTCGAGGCCGCAAGTTGGGCGATCCGGCGCTTCAGTCTCTCGGCGCGATCGATATCGACGCCGACGCGACTGTAGGACAGCCCCTCCATAGACTCCCCGCGAGGCATCTCCGGCCGTCTCAAATGGTCGCGGCTTCCCGCTCGAGCGTGCCTCGGGCCCGCCGAACAGCGAGTCGCAGTCGGCCCAGGTTGGAGGTGCCGGTTGACACGACGACGAGCGCAGTATCCTGACCGATCGGTGTCACCAGGACGATATGCTCGTCGAACTCGACGATGGCCTGTCGCGCACTGGCTCCGCCCAGTTCTCGGCCGAGTGCCTCCATCATCAACAAGCCGCTTACGGCGTTCGCCGCGATCGACTCAGCATCGAGCCCGGGATCGTGCGCCGACTCGACCAGCAGCCCGTCGGTTCCCACGATGGCCGCCATCTCCAGTCCGTAGTCTTCGCGCAGGCGCTGCAACACATCGGTGACTGCCACCCCGGTTCCTCCGTTCCTGAGCTTACCCGTGTCGCGTGCCGCTCTGAAGCGCTTTGAGGTACAGCCCGATTATACGGTGCCGAACGTATCTCCAATACCGCCGTCGGTCAGGAGATTAGTCCCGAATGAGTGCCTGACTCCGAACGTCTGCGTCACCGGAATCGATCCTCGACCCGGAGGGTACTCCCCCGCACACTTCCAGTCTGGAGGTACCGCGCGAACCGGGGAGCCAAGTAGGCGGGCAATCGCCCTCGGATGTGCACCCCGTTGTGCTGGTAGGCGATCTCCTCTACCTGACCACGCTCGTGGAAGAGCGCGACAAGATCTGACGCATGGAACGGCACCAGCACGGACACCGGGGTCAGCCGCTCGACGCGAGTCAGCGTCTCCTCGATCCGCTGGCGGAGCAGGCTCAATCCCGCTCCGGAGAGCGCGGAGACCGGTACGACATCCGGCTGGAGCCCCAATTCCTGAGCGAGCTGGATGGGGTCGACATCTTCTCCCAGCCGGTCGATCTTGTTGAGCACGGTGAGCGTCGGGTAGTGCTCGGCCCCGAGTTCGGCCAAGACCCTGCTGACGGTCGCCGCTTGCTCGGCCGCCTTCGGATGGGTGATATCGAGCACATGCAACACCAGACGTGCCTCGAGGATCTCTTCCAGCGTAGCCCGGAAGGCGGCGACGAGCATGGTCGGGAGCTTGTGGATGAAGCCGACGGTATCAGTCACCAGCACCTCTCGGCCACTGGGGAGCGTGATGCGCCGGGTAGTCGGGTCGAGAGTCGCGAACAACTTGTCTTCGGCGAGCACGTGGCTGCCTGCCAGCGCGTTCAGCAGCGTTGACTTACCGGCGTTCGTGTAGCCGACCAGTGCGATGACGGGGATCTGGTTCTGGCGCCGCCGCTGGCGATAGCGCTCGCGGTGCTGGTGCACCTCGGCGAGCTGGCGGCGAATCAACGCGATGCGCTGGCGGGCCTGGCGCCGGTCGATCTCGAGCTGTGTTTCACCCGGCCCCCGGAGGCCGACGCCACCGACCGCCTGTCGTGACAAATGTGTCCACATCCGAGTGAGGCGCGGGAGCCGATACTCGAGCTGGGCCAGCTCAACCTGAAGCCGCCCCTCGTGCGTATGAGCCCGCCGGGCGAAGATATCGAGGATCAGCGCCGTGCGGTCGAGCACCTTAACTTGGAGTTCGTCCTCCAGATTTCGGAGCTGCGCTGGTGACAGCTCGTCGTTGACCAGTACGACGTCGTAGGCGAGCTGCTCGCGCAGCATCTTGATTTCCGCCAACTTCCCGGCACCGACGTAGTGCTTGCCGTTCGGGTGATCCAGCCGCTGGGTGACGGCGCCGACGACCTGCAAGTCGGCTGTCTCCGCGAGCTGGGCGAGCTCTTCCATCGACGAGCGGATATCCCAGCCATCGTCCTGCCAGTAGACACCGACGAGCAGCGCGCGCTCGGCCGCTCGGTGAACGCGATGTAGCTCTCCGATGGTCTGCAGCCTCCTTTTCGTGCAGGTTGATCCTGCCGGCCAGTGCAGAAAGTATACGAGAAGCACCGACCGGATACAGTGAGCCGCCGGACGGTTCCGGCGGCTCCCAAGGGCTGGGGAGCCGGGTTTCGACCCCCACCTTGCTGGTCCAGAGCCAGCCGTCCTACCGTTAGACGACTCCCCACCGCAGCACACGCAAGGATACCGCGTCCGGCCGGGTCTTGTCAACCGCTGGCGAGTCCCTGGTTATGCAGCGAACGGATACGTGCTATGGAGGCGGAGTTGCCCGGTGCCTCCAAGTACCCACTGGTGGTCGGAGTTGGTTCCAGGGGCGCGGTACACCCCCGGGGATTGCGACTGATGTCGACTCCAGTATCGAGCAGTTGCCTCTGCCAGCTTGATCAGGTAGCTTAAGGACGAGGAACAGGGAGAGCAAAGGAGGTCGAGCCATGGCTGTTGGGTACGACAAGCCACTCTACATCCTGGCGTTCGATCATCGCAGCTCGTTCGAGGAGATGGCGGCGAAAGCAGGAGTGCCGGAAGCAGAGCGGCACCAGCGGATCAGCGACTCGAAGTCGGTGATCTTCGAGGGTTTCGAGGTCGCCATCGGGCGTGGGGCGCCGAAGGAGGCGGCTGGCATCCTGGTCGACGAGCAATACGGAAGCCAGGTCGCGAGGCTGGCCCGCGCGAAGGGGTACATCCTTGCCATGCCGGTGGAGAAGAGTGGGCAAAAGGTGTTCGACTTCGAGTACGGCGACGAGTTCGGCCGGCACATCGAGGACTTCGACCCGACCTTCTCCAAGGTGCTGGTTCGCTTCAACCCGGACGACGACGCAACGACCAAGCGCATCCAGTTCGAGCGCCTCAAGCGACTGAACGACTGGCTGCGAGAGCGCGACCGGAAGTTCCTCCTGGAGCTGCTCGTGCCGGCCACGAAGGCGCAGCTCGAGTCGGTCGGGGGCGACACTGACCGCTATGACCGGGAGGTGCGCCCCGACTTGACGATCCAGGCTGTGGCCGAGTTCTACGAGGCCGGGATCGAGCCGGATGTCTGGAAGATCGAGGGATTGGATCGGCGCGAGGACTGCGAGCGCATGGCGGCCCAGGTTCGGAGCGGCGGCCGCGACCGGGTCGGCTGCGTGGTGCTGGGTCGTGGCGCTGATCCTGAGCGGGTGGATCACTGGCTGCGGCAGGCCGCTGGTGTTCCCGGCTACATCGGGTTCGCGATCGGGCGAACGCTCTGGTGGGAGGGCGTGCAGGGCTTCCTGAACAGGGCGTTGACGCGGCAGGATGCGGCAGAGAAGATTGCAGCGAACTACCTGCGCGCGATCGACCTCTTCGTCCAGGTAGCGGCAGCGGCTGACTGAGGATGCATGCTTGCTCTCAGCCAGCACAGCGTACCGGTTCGACCGGTGGATGCATGGGGGCTGGTGGCAGGTAATTTGAAGCCCGCCACCATGCTCGCGAAGCTGTCTTGACCGGCACAGGCGCGACGTGCCTGTGTTCAGTGCTTGAAGCGTGAAAGAAACCCCCGCCTTGGGGCGGGGGTTTCACGAGTGGTCGGGGCCGGAATCGAACCGGCGACACCGTGATTTTCAGTCACGTGCTCTACCGACTGAGCTACCCGACCTCGCTCTGCCGGGGATTCAGGCCGGGATGACGTATCCTGGTCTCCCCGCCGAACTGCTCAAAGAAAAGTGCCCGGCTCTGGTACAATCGTGCTCCGCCATGCGAGCGCGGCTTGGACTTCGCCGGGCAACCCGCGTTCGTGGGCGATAGAGGACTCGAACCTCTGACTTCCACGGTGTAAACGTGGCGCTCTACCAACTGAGCTAATCGCCCATAAGCACGACCCTGGTGCCGAGGAAGGGATTTGAACCCCCACGCCCTTTCGGGCACTACCCCCTCAAGGTAGCGCGTCTGCCTGTTCCGCCACCTCGGCAGGCGCTGCCCTCCAGCAGCATCAGAAAGTATAGGCCGTGGCCACACGCGCTGTCAAGCGCGAGCGTGCCTGGTCACTCTTCCACCACCGGTGAGGCACTCTGCGTGTCAGCTGTCGAACCTAAGAGTGTGCCCCTGAGCGCCGAGTGAAGATCCACGCTCGACGTCGCGGACGGCGTGTGCACCAGCGACGTCATGTGGGCGAATTGACAGCGAAGGAGCGCCGCGGTAACGTGGACGCGAGCTTTCCCGCGACGGTGCGTGGCTCGGCGACCGATGAGCGCTCGCATAGCTGGGCAGGTGTCGGCCCTATGGCGGCGTCGCCGTGCGAGGCAGGGGATCGGCCGCTGGCCAGTCGCTGTGCCTACCAGAGGAGGGTCGAGATGGATCTCAGCTATACGGCCGAGGATCAGGCCTTCAGGCAGCGGGTACGCGCCTGGCTGGCCGAGAACGTGCCGCGCCAGAAGCTCACCACGATGGAGGAGAAGAAGGCCTGGCACCGCAAGCTGTACGACGCTGGCTTCGTCGGCATGGGGTTGCCCAGGGAATACGGCGGGCGCGACGCGCGACCGATGGAGCAGGCGATCGTCGGGGAAGAGATGGTGCGGGCCAAGGCACCGCCCCCGCTCAACGGCCTCGGCATCGCGATCGTGATCCCCACCCTGATCCACCACGGAACCGAGCAGCAAAAGCGGCGCTTCATCCACAAGCTGCTCACGGCCGAGGAGCTCTGGTGCCAGCTCTACTCAGAGCCCAACGCCGGCTCCGACCTAGCCAGCCTCCAGTGCCGCGCCGACCTCGACGGCGACGAGTTCGTGATCAACGGACAGAAGATCTGGACGAGCGGCGCCCACAACGCGGATTGGGGCCTGCTGCTGGCTCGAACTGACCGCACCGCGCCCAAGCACGAGGGGATTTCCTGCCTCCTGGTCGACATGCATTCCCCAGGTATCGAGGTGCGGACGCTCAAGCAGATCAGCGGAAGCGGCGAGTTCTGCGAGGTGTTCTTCACCAATGTCCGCGTGCCTCGCGAGAACCTGGTTGGTGAGCTCAACGCCGGGTGGCGGATCGCCCAGACGACGCTCTCCTACGAGCGGGGTGGCAACACGCTCAGCCGCTACGCGCGAATGCTCCAGCAAGTCACCAGGCTGCTCGAGGTCTGCTGGGTGTTGCAGCGAGACGGTCGCCCGGCCATCGAGGATCCGGTGGTGCGGCAAAAGCTCGGGCAGATCTACGCTGAGATGGAAGTGCTGCGCTATGCCTCGCTCCGTATCTTGAGCCGGTTGGAGCGTGGGCTGCGCCCCGGCCCGGAGTCCTCGCTCGCCAAGCTGCACTACTCCGAACTCGATAAGCGTGTCCAGGAGTCGATCCTGGACGTGCTGGGCCCCTACGGCCAGCAGGTGGGCGGTCTTCCCGACGAGCTCGCGCTGGTACCCGGTGTCGACTATGGCGAAGAGGGAAGCTGGATGTACGCCTTCCTCTGGTCGCGCGCAGGCACGATCTACGCGGGCTCTTCCGAGATCCAGAAGAACATCATCGGCGAACGGGTACTCGGCCTGCCGAAAGAGGTGCGGGCCGACCGCGTTGCGGCACAGACGGCCAGAGCCGCAAGTGGGGACGGAGCGGACTGAGATGGATTTCGAGTTCACCGAAGATCAGGTCATGCTGCGCGGCCTGGTGCGGGAGTTCCTGAGCGAGCAGTGTCCGGTCAGCCACGTCCGCGCGATGATGGACGACCCGCGTGGCTACGATCGCGGCCTGTACCGGCGGTTGATCCAGCTCGGCACGCTTCCCTTCCCCGAGGAGTACGGCGGGGCCGGGCTCGGGATGATCGAGCAAGCGATCGTGCTCGAGGAGATGGGTCGCATCCCGTACCCTGGGCCGTACTTCGCCACCGTGATCCTGGCCGGCGGGGCGCTCATGGCCTCGGGCGACCGCCGCGCGCAGGCGCGCTATCTCCCGGACGTCTGCAACGGCGATCTGACAATGTCGCTCGCTTTCCTGGAGGGTGGGATCGCCTGGGGGCCTGAGGCCATCAGCCTCTCCCTGCGGCGAGACGGCGACGGCTACCGGCTCGACGGGATCAAGCGCTTCGTGCCGTTCGGGCAGTCGGTGGACGTGATCCTGGTCGTCGCCCGAGCGGGCGAGGGGCGCGGTGCTGAAGGGATCTCACTGGTCGCCGTTCCAGCCGATGCGCCCGGGCTCGCGATCGAGCCCGAGGTGATGATGGATCTGACCTCGAAGACGGCGACGCTGCGCTTCGAAGGCGTGCGGGTTCCGGCGGAGAACCTGGTCGGGCCCGAGGGCGGCGCCTGGCCCGCGGTGGAGCTGGCACTCCGGCAAGCGGCGGTGGGTGCCAGCGCCGAGATGCTGGGCGCGGCACGTAAGGCGCTCGAGATGTCGGTCGACTACGCCAAGGTGCGCAAGCAGTTCGGCCAGTACATCGGGCAGTTCCAGGCCATCAAGCACAAGCTGGCCGAGATGCTGGAGCTGGTCGAGAACGCCCACGCGGCCGTGTACTACGCGGCCTGGGCGCTCGACGCCGGGGCGCCCGACGCAGCGCTGGCGGCCTCGGTAGCCAAGTCGACGGTCAACGTGGCGGCGCGCCGCGTCTGCGGCGAGGCCATCCAGGTGCACGGCGGGATCGGCTTCACCTGGGAGTACGACCTGCACCTCTACTTCAAGCGAGCGAAGCACCTGGAGCCACTCTACGGCGATACGGAGTACCACCGCGAGCGGGTGTTGCAAGAGGTGCTGGCCGGCCGTGTCGCCGGCTCGGCGTGAGTCCCGGCGAGCGCGGGCAGGGAGAGGAGACAGTGGTGAGCGAACCCCAAGCGCTGCCCGAGCGCGTGGTCAGGACGGTCGAGGAGCTGAAGCAGCTCGTGGGGGAGGAGATCGGCGTCAGCGAGTGGGTCGAGATCACCCAGGAGCGGGTGAATGCCTTTGCCGACGCCACCGGCGACCACCAGTACATCCACGTCGACCCGGAGCGAGCCAAGCAGACCTTCTTCGGCGGCACCATCGCCCACGGCTTCCTGACGCTGTCCTTGATCCCCTATCTCGGCAGCTTGAGCCGGGGGGTGAAGGTCGACCTCGGCGGGAAAATGGCGGTCAACTACGGGCTGAACCGTGTCCGCTTCCCGGCGCCGGTGCGAGTGGGGAAGCGGATCCGGATGCGGACTCGGCTCCTCTCGGTCGAGGAGATCGACGGGAAGGCTGTGCAGATGACCCACCTGCGCACGATCGAGGTCGAGGGAGAAGAGAAGCCAGCCTGCGTCGCCGAGACGATCGGCCGCATCTACTTCTGAGAGGCCCCCTGGTTTGCCAGCACGGGCGTGAGAGGTAGGCGCAGCAGCTACTGTGAGGGGAGGAGGCGGCGATGGAATCCGGGCGAGCAGCTCCCGCTGACCGTGCACCGGCAGCGATTGCGCGCCAGCGCACTCCAGCGCCCCAACGCAGCCCGGAGCGTGACGAGCCGGCGGCGTTCCATCGCGCGATGAGAGCGCTCTTCTACCCGAGACGAGTCGCGATCGTCGGGGCGACGCCCCAGGTCGGGTTCGCTTTCAACATCCATCGGAACATCCTGAATTTCGGGTTCGAGGGGGAAGTCTTCGGCGTCAACCCGAAGTACCAGGAGGTGCTGGGCACGCCCTGCTATCCGACGCTCGACGCCATTCCCGGCGGCGTTGATCAGGCCGTCATCGTGGTGCCTTCCCACGCAGTCCTCGGCGTGCTGGAGCAGGCCGAGCGGGCGGGGGTGACCACGGTCAACATCATCACCAGCGGCTTCGGAGAGCAGGACGACGAGGACGCCCGACGTCGGCAAGTCGAGATCCGGGAGTTCGCTCGGCGCACCGGTATCCGGGTCGTGGGGCCGAACTGTCTCGGGCTGGTCAGTACCCCGGCGAAGCTGGTGGCCAAGTCCGGGCCCTACACCAGCATCGCGCGTGGGCCCATCGCGCTCGTCTTCCAGAGCGGCTTGCTTACGTACAGCATGATCATCCCGCCTCAAGACCGGAAGATCGGCTTTACCTACGTGGTGACGACCGGCAACGAGGCCGACCTGGAGGCTGCTGATTTCATCCGCTTCTGTGTCGAGGACGAGCAGACACGGGTCATTGGGTGCTTCATCGAGCAGTTCCGCGACCCGCAGAAGCTGCTCGAGGTAGCCGAGCAGGCAGCGGATGCCGCCAAGCCGATCGTGGTCTTGAAGGTCGGCCGCTCGGAACGAGCCCGGCAGGCGGCGCTGGCCCATACCGGCTCGCTCGTCGGCTCGGACGAGGTCATCGACGCGGTGATGCGGCAGTACGGCATCATCCGGGTCAACACGCTGGACGAGATGATCGAGACGCTGGCGGCCTTCCACTCGAAGCGGCTGCCGAAGGGGCCAGGAGTCGGAACGATTTTCGTGTCTGGTGGTGCGGGAGGGCTGATCTCCGACCTCTGCCAGGATCTCGGCGTCTCTCTCCCGGAGCTGGCACCGGAGACGGTCGCGAAGCTCAAACCCGTCATACCGCCGTATGGCACGGTCGGCAACCCGCTCGATACCACCGGCCAGGCGGCCACGCAGCCCGAGATCACCGAAGGCTCCCTCGTCGCGATGGCCGAAGACCCCAACATCCACACGGTCGTGTACGGCCAGGCCTATCCCAACATGATCGACCTCGCGTCGCCGGTCGGCCAGGTCATCCGATCGATGCCGGAGCGGTATCCGGACAAAGTCTTCCTGGTGATGTCCTTAGTGACGGGCAAGATGCACGACGGTTCTCGTTGGGGGCAGCCACCCGTGGAGCCGGTGACGCACCTGGACGGGGTGCCGTTCCTGCAGGGAGCAGAGAATGGCCTTCGGGCAGTCCGCGCGCTGATCCGCTACGCTGAGTTCCTGCGAGGCCGCCAGGCTGAGCCGCGCTCGGTGGCACAGGCGAGCGCCGTGGCTGAGGCGGCACGGGCGCTGGTGCGCGCCGCTGGTGGGCGGCCGCTGGTCGAGCGCGAGGCGAAGCAACTCCTTGACCTCTACGGCATCCCGGTGACGCGCGAGCGCCTGGCTACGAGCCCCGGGGAGGCGCTGGCGGCGGCGCGCGAGATCGGCTACCCGGTGGCGCTCAAGGTCGAGTCGCCCGACATCGTGCACAAGACCGAGGCCGGTGGGGTGCTGCTCGGCGTTACCGGCGATCACGCGGTGCGCGAGGGCTTCGCGCGCATCGTGGAGAATGCGCGCCGGTACGCGCCCGCCGCACGCATCAGTGGGGTGCTCGTGCAGGAGATGGTCGCGGAAGGGCGGGAGCTGATCCTGGGGATGAAGGTCGATCCAGTCTACGGGCCGGCAATTGCGGTCGGCCTCGGCGGGGTCTTCGTCGAGCTGTTGAGGGACGTGGCGCTGGGGGTACCGCCCCTGACCGGGCGCGACTGCCGGGCGATGCTGGCGCGGCTGCGCGCGGCGCCGCTCCTCGAAACCGGTGCCCGTGGGACTGGGCCGGCCGATCTGGACGCGGTGGTCGAGCTCTTACTCCGCTTCTCCCAGCTCTGCATCGACCTGAAAGACGACGTGAGCGAGATCGACATCAACCCGCTGGTGGTCTTCGAGCGCGGCCGGGGAGCCAGGGTGGTGGATTGCCTGATCGTTCCGGCGCGGGGCGAGCGATGAGCCTCGGGCAGGTCGTGGCATTGCTGGCGGACGTGCACGGCGAGCACGAGGTGCTGCGCCGGGCGCTGGAGCTATGCCGCAGCGAGGGCGTTGAGACTATCGCACTGCTCGGCGACCTGTTCGATCGGGTCGACCAAGCAGACCGCTGTGCGCTCCTGCTCGCTGACTGGCCCGTCATCGGGGTGTACGGGAACCATGAGCGAGCGACCATGCTGGCGACGCTGGCGACCGAGGCATGCCGGTCGCTGCTGCGTGACGAGACGGTCAAGCTGCTGGCTTCACTACGCGACCGGCTGGTGATCGAGGATGCGTGCCTGATTCACGAGGCAACGGGCGCCGACTGGATGCACGACATACCCTTGAGCCGGATGGCGGGTAGAACGGAGAGCGTGCCCTCCAATGGCCACCCTCGTGTCACCTTCGCCGGGCACACGCATTACCGGCAGGCACGGGACGACCGCGGGCCGCTCGACCTGTCGCGCGGGCTCCTCTGGCTCGACCCCCGGAGACGCTACCTGATCAACCCCGGGGCACTCGTGGCTGGCCAGTTCGCGGTCTGGCACCGCGAGCGCAGGGTCGTCGTCTTCCGAGAAGTGGGCAGCGCCAGGGGAATCGGGGTGCTGTAGGCGAGGTGAAAGCGAACGCTCGGTTACCGGCGGAGGTGTTGGCGAGGAGAGCTGGTGGAGACTGAGGAGGGAGCGGATGGGCAAGCTGGACGGCAAGGTTGCGCTGGTGACGGGGGCTGGGCGGGGGATCGGGCGGGGGATCGCGCTGCTGCTGGCCCGCGAGGGGGCGGCGGTGGTGGTCAACGACCTGGGGACGGCGCTGAGCGGTGAAGGGAAGGACGAGTCGGTCGCGCAGCAGGTGGTGCGGGAGATCGAGGGGTTCGGCGGGCGGGCGGTGGCCAACAGCGAATCGGTGGCGGACTATGGGGCGGCGGGGCGGATGGTGGAGCAGGCGGTGGAGGCGTTTGGGCGGCTGGACGTGGTGGTGAACGTAGCCGGCATCCTGCGCGACCGCATGATCTTCAACATGACCGAGGAGGAGTGGGACGCGGTCTCGGCGGTGCACCTGAACGGGACGTTCAACGTCTGCCGGCACGCGACCGCCCTGATGCGGCAGCAGCGGAGTGGGCGGATCATCAACTTCTCCAGCGTCTCTGCCTGGGGAAGCCCAGGCCAGCCCAACTACGCGGCGGCCAAGTACGGGATCTTGGGCCTGACCGCGGTGCTGGCCAACAGCATGGCGAAGTACAACGTGACCGCGAATGCGATTCTGCCGTACGCCACCACGCGGATGATCGACTCGACGCCGCGCGGGCAGGAGTTCGCGCGGGTGCACGGCAAGCCGCCGAGCGAGCTGGCCGAGGGCACCGAGGGCGACCCGGCCAACGTCGCGCCGATGGTGGCATTCCTCGCGACCGATGAAGCCGCGCATATCAACGGGCACTTCTTCGGCGTGCGCGGCTACACCATCTCGATCTACTCGCACTGGGAGCTGGCGGCGGTGCTGCGTAAGGAGGGCGGCTGGTCGCCAGCGGAGATCGCGGAGGTTTTCCCCAGCACGATGGAACCGCTCCTTCGGCTGCCTGATTCGGTCGAGCTACCAGGCTACGACCGGCCGGTGCGGGGGACGGCAGCCATGCAAGCTGACCCGGCGAGCTGGCGGGAGATCGCGCCGGGGATCCAGCTCTGGGAGCGGCGAGCCTACTACGACGCGAAGCGCTAGGAGCGAAGCGATGGGGATGCTGGACGGCAAGGTTGCGCTGGTGACGGGGGCTGGGCGGGGGATCGGGCGGGGGATCGCGCTGCTGCTGGCCCGCGAGGGGGCGGCGGTGGTGGTCAACGACCTGGGGACGGCGCTGAGCGGTGAAGGGAAGGACGAGTCGGTCGCGCAGCAGGTGGTGCGGGAGATCGAGGGGTTCGGCGGGCGGGCGGTGGCCAACAGCGAATCGGTGGCGGACTATGGGGCGGCGGGGCGGATGGTGGAGCAGGCGGTGGAGGCGTTTGGGCGGCTGGACGTGGTGGTGAACGTAGCCGGCATCCTGCGCGACCGCATGATCTTCAACATGACCGAAGAGGAGTGGCAGGCGGTGCTGGACGTCCACCTCAAGGGCACCTTCAACGTCTGCAAGTGGGCGTCCGTGCGCTTCCGCGAGCAGCGCTGGGGGCGGATCATCAACATGTCGTCTACCTCGGCTTTCGGCGCTCCTGGCCAGCCGAACTACGCCGCGGCCAAGGCAGGAATCATCGGGCTCACCTTGAGCTGTGCCAACGCGCTGTCCCGCTACAACGTCACCGCCAACGCCGTCCTACCGAGCGGCTGGACGCGGATGATCGACTCGATCCCGACCGTGCGAGAGAGGACGCTCCAGGAATACGGCAAGTTGCCCAGCGAGCTGGCTGCCGGGACGGAGAGAGATCCAGCCAACGTTGCGCCGCTGGTGGCCTTCCTCGCGAGCGACCGGGCGCAGTCGGTCAACGGCTACCTGTTCGGCGCCTTCGGCTACAACATCGCGCTGATGTCGCAGCCGAAGGTGATCAAGACGCTCCGTGCCGACCACCGCTGGACGGTCGAGGAGCTGTGCGAGATCGTGCCGAGGGCGTTCGCCCACGAGTTCGAGACGATCACCAACCAAACCGGCTTTTCGAGCGCGATCGAAGCGATCCCTGAAGGGGAGTGGATCGAGGTGATGCCGGGGGTGCGTTTCTGGGCGACGAAGCTGGAGCCCTACGGGGAGCTCACCTGGTAGGGACGGCACCATTGGAAGGGCAAAGTTCTCCGGGGACGGGAACCAGGGAAGGAGGGCTGGGTGAGAGCGTTATCGGGCAAGGTCGCCATCGTCGGTGTGGCGGAGTCGGATCAGATCGGCCGGGTGCCGGACAAGCCGGCCATCATGCTGCACGCCGAGGCGGCGCGTTCGGCGCTGGCGGAAGCTGGCCTGACCAAAGACGACGTGGACGGCCTCTTCACTGCCGGCATCTCGACCACCGAACTCGGGGAGTACCTCGGGATCCAGCCGACGGTGACCGACAACACGTCGGTCGGCGGCTCGTCGTTCGTCATCCACGTGGGCCACGCCGCGACGGCGATCGCGACCGGCCGTTGCCAGGTGGCGCTGGTGACGCACGGGGAGAGCGGTCGCTCGCGCGTCGGCATGCCGCCACGGGTCACGCCGCCGGATTCGCTGCGGGGCCAGTTCGAGGTGCCCTACGGGCTGCCGCAGCCGGTCGGTGCCTACGCGCTCGCCTGCTCGCGCCACATGTACGAGTTCGGCACGACGAAGGAGCAACTGGCCGAGATCGCCGTGGCGACGCGCAAGTGGGCCATGCTGAACCCGAAGGCCTACATGCGCGACCCGATCACCATCCAGGACGTGCTGAACTCCCGGCCCATCTGCTGGCCGTTCAACCTGCTCGACTGCTGCCTCGTCACCGACGCTGGCGGCGCCTTCGTGATGACCTCGCTGGAGCGGGCGCGCGATCTGCGGCGGCACCCGATCGTCGTGCTCGGCTTTGGCGAGAGCCATACGCACGCGATGATCTCGCAGATGCCCAGTTACACCAGCTTCGCGGCGCGGCAGTCGGGCAAAGTCGCGTTCGAGATGGCCGGCGTCACCCACGACGATATCGACCTGGCGATGATCTACGACTCGTTCACCTACACCGTGCTGCTCTCGCTGGAGGAGCTGGGCTTCTGCGGCAAGGGCGAGGGCGGCGCGTTCGTGAGCGGCCAGCGGACGGCCCCCGGCGGTGACTTCCCGATGAACACCAACGGTGGCGGGCTCTCCTATACCCATCCAGGGATGTACGGCGTCTTCGCGGTGATCGAGGCGGTACGCCAGCTCCGGCACGACTATGTCGACCAAGGCATTCGCCAGGTGCCTGACGCGAGCATCGCGCTCGTCCACGGAACCGGCGGGGTGCTGTCTTCGGCTGGGACAGCGATCCTGGCGCGCTATTGAGCGGAGGAGCGAGATGAGCGGATACAAGAAGCCCTTGCCGAAGCCTGACCCGGTCACCGCGCCCTATTGGGAGAGCCTCAAAGCACACGCGATGAAGATCCAACGGTGCAACGACACCGGGAAGTTCTTCTTCTACCCGCGCGGGCTGAGCCCCTTCACGCTCTCGGACAACATCTCCTGGGAGCCGGTCTCTGGGCGCGGGGTAGTGCACGCCTTCACCATCGTCTACCAGAACCGCGACCCCGCCTTCGCCGAGGACGTGCCGTACGTGGTCGCGATCGTCGAGCTGGAAGAGGGTGTGCGGCTGATGTCGAACCTGGTGGACGTCGAGCCGGATCCGGAGCACGTCTGGATCGGCATGCCGGTTGAGATCGTCTATGACGACGTGACCGAGGAGATTACCCTGCCCAGGTTTCGGCCGGTGCGGGCGACCTGAGGCGTGCGGGGTTGGTTTCCGGGAGCTGGTGTAGTGCGCCGTGAAGCAGAAGCAGGGAAACACTTGCCCAATGATGTAGGTTCGGGTGCGTAGTCAACACCCGCAAACCGGGCAGGGTTCCATTCTTCTGGTAGGGGCGAATGATCATTCGCCCCTACCACCATGGCCCACGTTCCCGGTAGTCGATCGATTTGTAGGGGCGGCTGGCCGGTCGCCCCTACATCGGATTCGAACGGTTCGGATCGCCTGCACGCATTTCAGCCTGGGAACTCCAGGACTCAGGCCGGTTCAGCGGGCCGATGCGTGCGGTTCACGCGCCTGCCGTGCGCCTTAGGGCTGAGCTGCCGCACCACTAGACGGATGCCCCGTTGGCCGGCGGGTTACGGTGACGTGGCCTGCCCGCGATACGAGGTCGCGGGGGCGAGGCGCTTGATGCCCTCCAGCGCAGCTAGGTACCGCCCGTCCGGCGCATAGGGGTTAGCGGGTAGCGGGAAGGTGACCGTATCGACGAGGCCCTCGAGGCGCATGCCGACGGCCGAGGCGATGTCGTCGTAGGTGCCCGAGACGCAGAAGGCGTCGAGCACCTCGTCCGGTACCGCCGTGGCCAGCTCGTCCCACCGGCCTTGACCTGCCAGCCGGTGGAGCACATCGTTCAGGCGGCCCCAACCGTGGTGCTCGAGGACGGGCCGGTAGCTGCGAGTGGATCCGTAGAACGCGATCCGGTAGCGGACGCGCTCGCGGGCAGCCTGCACCTCCACCGTGGTGGCGCCGGTGGCGATGAAGCCGCCGGCCACCAGCTCGAAGTCGTCCAGCGTGCGGCCCGCGCGCCGGGCGCCCCGGACAACGTGAGGCCAGATCACCTCGCGCGTGTACTCGGGGGTGGAGAAGGGGTGCACGCGCAGCCCGTCGGCGATCTCGCCGGCCAGCCGCAGGTTATACGGGTTCACCGCGGCGAGGTGGATCTTCGGGAGCCCGTACTCGGACGGGCCGGGATCGAACTCCGGCGTCATCAAAGACAGCGCGTAGAACCGGCCGCGGAAGTCGAGCGGCGTGCCATGTTGCCAGGTGGCCCAGACCGCTCGAAGGGCCTGGACGTACTCGCGCAATCTCGGGCCGGGCGAATCCCAGACCACGCCGAAGCGCCGCTCGATGTGGCCCTTGACCTGCGTGCCGAGGCCGAGCACGAAGCGGCCGCGGGAGAGGTCATGCAGGTTGCGCGCGGTGTAGGCAACGACCGTGGGGCTGCGCGGGAACGCGATGGCGACCGCGGTGGCCAGGCGCACGCGGCTGGTGGACGTCGCGGCCAGCGCCAACGGCAGGAAGGGGTCGCGCTTGAGTTCGGGCTGGGCGATGCCGTCGAAGCCCATCGCCTCGATCGCCCGCGCCAGCCTCGGGATCTCGTCCCAGGGCACGTCGCCGAGGGTCGCCTCCACGCGCATGCGCTCTGCTCCTCAGGTCGGGCTATGCCTCTGGAGACCAGCAGGCGTCCGGGTCGAGCGGGTAGATCGGCCGGCGCAGCTTGCGGTAGTCGAAGCGCTCGAGCCGCGGGCTGCTGATGCCGGGCGCGTCGACCTCGATGACCTTTGTCGCGATCGGCTCGAAGGCCGCCCGGAAGTGGGCCGCGCTCTTGAGCACCAGGATGCGGCGCTGGGTCGGCTCGATGCCGAAGGCGCGGAAGAAGTTGAGGTCGTTCGGGTGGCCCCGCAGCTCGGTCAGTTGCAGCTCGATGCCGTCGCGCCCGCCGATCTCGAGCACTACGGTCTTGCCACGGCTGGCCACCGTGCCCCGGCCCATCGGCCCGGCCAGCATGAAGCTTCCCTCGTGGATCAGCCGTACCATGCCGGTGACCTCGACCGGGTCACCGTGCAGCCCGTCGTGCTTGCCACCGACGTGCAGCGTCACCGTCGCGCCGACACCGGCTTCGATGCAGGCGCGCACCGCCTCCGGATCCATGATCTGGGCCACTGCGGCTGACCGGGCGTTGCCATCCAGCAACCCCTTCAACACCGCTGTACCGTCCCCGGCCGTGCCGCTGGCCCCGGAGTCGGCGATGTCGGCGAGCACGTAGACGCTCGCCGGCGGGGCGGCCATCGCCTCGGCGATCGCGTCGGGGATCGGGGTAGGGTGAACCGTGAAGGCGTCCCGCAGCTCCCAGCAGATTCGAGCTAGCTCGGTGGCGTAGCGGCGGGCGAGCGCCGGATCGTTGTCGGTCACGACGACCGTGGCGACGCCAGCGAAGGGGACGTCGGCGAAGGGGAAGCCACCCAGGACGGTGGCGGCGATCACGCCGGGCTCGCGCTCGATCTCGCGGGCCCGGTCGATGGCGGTCTTGAGTGGCGACTGCCAGGTGGTGACCATCGACTGGTTCGGGGCGATCAACGGCAGGCGCACGTGCGCCATCGTCGGCCGGATCTGGCCGCGGACGGTCTCGACGAGGATCTGCAAGGCCCGCGCGCCGGTCTGCGGTGTGTCGATGTGAGGGTACTCCTTGTAGCCCACAAGGGCGTCGGCGAGTGCCATCATCTCGTCGGAGAGGTTGGTGTGCAGGTCGAGCGGCGAGACGATCGGGACGTCCGGCCCCACCAGAGCGCGTACCGCGCGCAGCAGGAGTCCCTCGCCGTCGTCGTGGTGCTCGAGCGCCATCGCCCCGTGGATCACCAGCAACACGCCGTCGAACGGCTGCGCGCGGCGTATGCCCTCGAGGATCTCCGCGCAGAGCGACTCGAAGGCGTGGCGCGTGACCCGCCCGCCGGGCACCGCGCGAGCGAACGTGGTCGGGATCAGCTCGATACCCTGTTGCCGGGCCTCGGCGATGACGCCGCCGTAGACCGTCCCGGTTCCCTCCAGCGCCAGGATCTCCTCGCCGCGGTGGATGGCGCTGGAGCCGCGCTGGAAGTCCTCGAGCGTCGTCGGCTGCCACTGGAAGGTATTGGTCTCCTGCGAGATCCCGCCAGTGACGATGCGGATCGGCATAGTCTTCACCATTCACCCGAGACGCCTGCCGGCAGCCGCAGTATGGTGCTGGCGCAGCGAGCGCGCAAGCATCGGATCGCCTCACCGCTCGAGCACCCCGCTCTTGCTCTCGGCAGAAGGGCAGGAGGTGAGAGTGGATCGGCTGCCCTCACCCCGCCTCCGGCACCCCTCTCCCGCAGGGAGGGAGAGGGGATAGGGGGTGAGGGTGGCTGATTTTGCTTTGTGTTCGAAGAGTGGTCGACGCGCCGCGACTCGCGGGCACCCAGGCAAGGCGCGGCGTCACGCGGGCGCGCTGACTCGCCGCCATCTGGCATGCCAGGTGTCCTCGCTCTCCGGCACGA